>JAJZJC010000065.1 GCA_021810205.1 Actinomycetes bacterium | reverse complement strand
CCGCCGGCGGAGCAGACGACGACACGACGTGCTCGAGACCGAACCCCGTGCAAGCGCCACAGTCGTAGCAAGGGGTCCAGCGACAGTCCTCGACTGCGCCGCCGGCAAGCGCCTCCTGCCAGTCCTGCCACAAGAAGTCCGGATGCAGTCCGGCGGACAGGTGGGCCCACGCCAAGCACTCGCCCTCGTCGCGTTCCCGGTAGACGACCTGCTCGAGACTGAGCCCCTCGGCGTCGAGCGCGGCTTGCCACAAACCGAGGTCGAACCGCTCCGACCACTCCTGGAAGGTGCCGCCAGCCCGCCAGACCCGCTCGATCACTGCCCCGATCCGACGGTCGCCACGGCTGGCGATGCCCTCCGCCACGGACGCTTCAGGGTCGTGCCAGCGGATGGTGAGACCCTTGGCACCTCGCGCCGCCTGACGCAGGAGGTCGACCTTGCGCTGCAAGGTCTCGACGGTGTCCTGGCCTGCCCACTGGAACGGGGTGTTCGGCTTCGGCACGAACCCACCGACCGAGGCGACCACGGTGGTCCCGTGATGGTGGCGGCGGCCGATCTCGGCGCAGCGCCGGCCGAGCTCGGCGATACCGAGCACGTCCTCGTCGCGCTCGGTGGGAAGGCCGATCAGGAAGTAGAGCTTCACGCGCCGCCATCCCTGGCCGAAGGCGGCGTCGACCGCGCTGTAGAGGTCCTCTTCGGTGATCAGCTTGTTGATCACACGCCGCATCCGCCAGGTCCCGCCTTCCGGTGCGAAGGTCAGTCCGGTCCGGCGCACCCGCTGGATCTCGGCGGCGGTACCGACGGTGAACGCGTCGACCCGTAGGCTCGGCAGGCTCACCGAGACACGGCCATCGTGTGCAGGGTCGCCGATCACGTCGCGCACGAGCTGTTCGATCCCCGAGAAGTCCGCAGTCGAAAGGGAGGTGAGAGCCACCTCCTCGTAGCCCGTGCGGGCCAAGCCTGCGTCCACCATCGCCTTGACCTGCGCCGCAGGACGTTCGCGCACGGGCCGAGTGATCATCCCCGCTTGGCAGAAACGGCACCCCCGGGTGCAGCCCCGGAACACTTCGACGTTCAGCCGGTCGTGCACCACCTCGATGAGGGGCACGAGCTGTTGGCTGGGGTACGGCCACTCCGCCAGATCGGCGACCGTGCGCTTCTCCACGCGCCCGGGTGCACCCTCGAGGTTCTCCACGGCGATGAGACGTCCGGCCTCGTAGCGCGGGGTATAGAGCGCGGGCACATAGACGCCGGGCACGACAGCGAGCGCGCGCATGAGCGCGGCTCGGTCCGCAGGCGATGGCGCAGGACCGACATCGCGTCGCCAGCGCGACACCACCTCGGTCATCTCCCCGACCACCTCCTCGCCGTCGCCGAGGACGAACGCATCGACGAAGTCGGCAAGCGGCTCAGGATTGAACGCACAGTGGCCGCCCGCGACGACGATCGGGTCGCCATCCGCGCGCTGTGCGGCGCGAATCGGGAGGCCCGCCAGGTCGATCATGTTCACCACGTTCGTGTAGACGAGCTCAGCCGAGATGTTGAATGCGATCACGTCGAACGCGCGCGCGCCAATGTGGTTCTCCACCGAGAAGAGCGGAATCGCGGCCCGGCGCATGGCAGCTTCCATATCGGTCCACGGCGCGTACGCGCGCTCAGCGAGGGCGTCGGGCCGATCGTTCAGGATCTCGTAGAGGATCTGGAGCCCCTGGTTCGGCAGCCCGACCTCGTAGATATCGGGGTAGCACAGCAGCCACGACACGAGATCCGGGCTGTGCACGGGCGCGCGGGCGCCCTGCTCACCCCCGATATAGCGGGCGGGCTTCTCGACGTCGAGCAACAACGGCTCGATGCGGGGCCACAACGACTCCATGACCAACGCAGTCTACGGCGGGGCGCGGACGGCTTCGGCGGCGGCGCGACGGGTGCCACCCGACGGTGACGTGGTCGTGGTCGCGGGCGGTGTCGTGGTCGTGGACGGCGGCGCGGTCGTCGTGGTCGTGGACGGCGGCGCGGTCGTCGTCGTGGACGGCGGCGCGGTCGTCGTCGTCGTGGACGGCGGCGCGGTCGTCGTCGTCGTGGGCGATGTGGTCGTCGTCGTGGGCGATGTGGTCGTCGTCGTGGGCGATGTGGTCGTCGTCGTCGTGGACGGCGGCGCGGCGGTCGTTGGCGGGGTGGTGGTCGACTTGTGGCCCGACTTCTTGGTCGTCTTCGTCGGCAAGGTGACCGTGGGCTGCCGGGTCGGGGTAGGGAGCCTCAGGTTCGACGCGGGCGGGTGCACGGCGAGGTAATTGAAGATGTTCGCCACCGCCGGGGCAGCACCTTGGTCTCCGTAGCCACCCTGGGCGACCGCCGCGACGACCACGTACTGGGTCGCTTGTCCCACAGGCCCGAACCCCACGAAGAGCGCGTTCGGCCGCCGGATGCGTGTTGTGGCCGTTGTCGCGCTCCCCGTCTTCCCGGCGATGATGTATGTGGCGGGCACGTGAGAGTACTGCTGGAAGATCGCGTACGCGGTGCCCTTGGGGTTGTGCGTGACCCCTTCGAAGCCCTGAAGCATCGCCGTGTAGTTCGACGGGCTGATCGTCACGTGACCGGTCACCTTCGGCGCGATGCGCTCGACCATCTTTCCCTTCGGCGTCACGACCGCGCCTACGACCTGCGGCTGGTGTCGCACGCCGCCGTCGGCAAAGGTGGCGTAGGCGTCAGCCAGCTCGATCGGCGTGATGACGGTCCCCCCCTGACCGAACGCCATCTCGATGTTTGTGCCCGGGTACCACGCCGTTGTCGGGAACGCCTTCGGTGCCTGCTTGTGCAGCGCCTCGCGCACCGGCTGGCTGTCCACCCGACCAGTGACCTCGTTCGGCAGGTCTATGCCGGTCGACACACCGAGACCGTACTTGTGTGCCTCGTCCTGGATGGCTGTGTTACCGAACTGATGACGGTCGAGCCAGAAGTGGAGACCCAGTGTGTAGAAGAAGAAGTCGTCGGACTCGGTGAGCGCGAGCCTGATTGTGATGTAGCCGGCGTCGCTCGCTGTGGCGTCGTGCAACACGCAGTGCGGACCGGTGCATGTCGGATCGCCGTGTGTGCGGACGTTGAAGACGCCCGTGTCGTGGATGATCGTTGTCGGGGTGATGAGGCCGTCTTGGAGGGCCGCGGTGGCGGTCGCCAGCTTGAACGTCGATCCCGGCGTATAAAGGCCCTGGATCGCATAGTTGTTCAGCGGGCAACCACCTGTCGACAGTGTGCACCCCGCGCTCAGCGCGTTGTAGTTGGCCGTCGTGATGCCGCCGACCCACTCTGTGAGGCTGTAGGTGGGAAGGGACGTCATCGCGAGGATTGCACCGGTCTTCGCGTTCATGACGATCGCGGCGCCGTTCGGCGCCTTGGGATGGAGCCCCCCTGTTGTCCTCGCCCGGTCGGCCACCATGGCGGCTGTCAGGGCGCTCGTCGCCACTTTCTGGAGTGTCGCTGTCAGGTTCAAGACGACAGTGTCACCCTGGACGGGGCTGGTCTGACGCTTCACGCCGACAACTGTGCCCGTCGGGGTCACCTCGAGTGTCTGGCGCCCCGGCACGCCTCGGAGGTACTTCTCTTCTTGCAGCTCGATGCCGGTCTTCCCCACGACCGAGGCCAGGGAGTACCCCTGGTTCGCATGGGTCTTCAGATATGTCGCTGTGATCGGCCCTGTGTACCCGAGGATGTGGGTGGCGAGCGTGCCCCCCTGCGGGTAGTCGCGCACGGTCACCTGCTCGACCGAGACGCCTGGGAACTGCGCCTTGTGCTCGTCGAGGTACTCGACGACTGCGGACGACGCGTTCTGCAGGATCGGGACCGGTTGGTACAAGCTGTACTGGTCGTTCGCCAGCGCGGTGTCGACCGCCGTCGGTGATACCCCGGCCAGGGCGGCAACCTTGCCGACGATGTTCGGGTCGGTCTGGACCGCCGAACGTGTCAGGACGAGCTCGTTCTCCACCTTGTTGCCTGCCAGCACCGTGTCGTTGCGGCTGACGATGAGGCCGCGCGGCGGCGGCACTGTGACGGGTCGCAGCGTCGTGGCGATCGCGGCTTGCGCGTAGTGACGCCGTTCGATCACCTGCAGGCTCCAAAGGCGCAGCACCAAGATGGCGAAGAGCGCGAAGACCATGACGGCGATCACTCGCATCCGCAGCCTCGGCCGGGACGGCACCTCCTCGGGTGAAGCGACCAGCGCAGCGACGTTCACCGTGTGCCTGCGGTGCATGTGGAACCGGGACGCCGCGCGGCGGGCACCCCGAGCAGCCTTGCCGCGTCGCGACGTTCCCCTGCCATCGCCGAACGCGCGCGGATAGCGCCGCGGCGCCCGGAACGGATGCCGCCAGGACCGCCGGCTCACCGCGCCGCTCCGTCGCGAACGCGGGCAGGCGGCATCAGCGCCCACCGCAGCACCCAGACCGCCGGCCCCGCCAGCACGGCATTGACCACCCCCACCACGACCGCGATCACCGCGAGGTTCGCATGGAGGAACTGACTCTGGCCGATGAGCGCACCAAGCATCGCATACAGCATGACCGCGATCACGCTCGTCACGAGCGCGACCGCCGAGGGCAGTCCGCGCACCTGGCGTGCGACGCTCCCGCTCGCTGCGCCGACGGCGAACCCGACAAGGGTCCCGACGAGCGCGGTCAGTCCGAAGGGGGTCGGAAGCAGAAGATCGGCTGCGAGCCCGCCAAGAAAACCGACAACCGCGCCGTCGACGGGTCCGCCGACGATGCCTGCAGCGATGGGCAGGAGGTACATGATGTCCGGTGAGACGCCGTCGATGCGCAATTCGAGGATGATGGTGTTCTGCAAGAGCAGCGCGATGGCGATGACGAAGATCGTGCGCAGGGCAACCCGCACGGTCACCGCTCGACCAACGGTGCCGAGCCCAGCGAAGCCCGGCTCACCGTCACGACGATGACCCCGACCATATGAGGACCTCCACGTAGCTGAGCCCGCTCATCGCGGCAAGCGGCTTGGCCGTCACCTGCTTGTTCGCCGCACCGACCACCGAATGCACGGAGGTGACCCTGGCGACGGGGATCCCCGGCGGGAACTGCGCACCCGCCAAGCCACTCGTGTACATGAGCTCGCCCACGGAGACGGCTGTTGTCGACGAGAGATCCTCTGCACGCAGTGTGCTGCCCGACTGCACCCCGGCGAGGGTCGCAACCTCGTGATTTCCGAAGGACACACCGACAGTCGATTTCCCGTCGGTGAGCAAACGCACCTGCGCCGCACCGTGGAATGCCTCGGTCACCTGGCCGACGAGACCGCCCGGACCGACGACCGCATCGCCGATCGCCACGCCGCTCGTCCGCCCCTTGTCGATTGTGATCGTCGAGGCGAAGTCGGAGATGTCCTGGGCGGTGACCTGCGCGGGAACGACGTCGAGCCCGGAGATCGACGGGAGCCTGTTGATCGCCAACAGTTTCTCCAGCTCGCTGTACTGGCGCTTGGCAGCTGCGGTCTGTGCGTGCGTCGTCTCGAGCGCGTCGATCTGCGAGCGCAGCTTCTCGTTCTCTCGCTGCAGTGAGCCGTAGTTCACCGCCCCGGCGAAGAACCGACCGATCGGATCGATGAGGCCGTTCACGCCGGAGCGGAGCGGCGAGTAGATGTCGCTGGCGACCGACTTTGCCCCGGTCGTCAGGACCGACGCCTTGCCGGTCTCGTCCAAGGTGATGATCGACACCGACAGGAGGACGAGGACGACGAGCGTGGAGAGCGTGCGGCGTGACCGCCTCGGCCTGGCCAACTCGCGACCGCAGGATCAGCGAGTCGACGAGGTGATCAAGACGCGCTTGAGCGCCTCGAACTCCTCGAGGCATTGCCCACTGCCCACCGCCACGCAGTTCAACGGGTCCCTGGCCACGACGATCGGCATGCCGGTCTCGTGCTGCAAGCGCGACTCGAGCCCGTGGAGCAGCGCACCACCGCCGGTCAGGACGATGCCCTGTTCCATGATGTCCGCGGCAAGCTCGGGCGGCGTCCGATCGAGCGTGACCTTGACCGCGTCGACGACCGCGGACACGGGCTCGTCGATCGCCCTGCGGATCTCTTCGGTCGAGACGACGACAGTCTTGGGAAGGCCCGTCACGAGGTCGCGGCCGCGAATCTCGGCGTGGAGCTCCTCTTCGAGCGGATAGGCGGAGCCAAGCGCGATCTTGATCTCCTCTGCGGTGCGCTCGCCCAATGCCAAGCTGAACTCCTTCTTCACGTACGAGACGATCGCCTCGTCCAGCTCGTCACCACCGATGCGCACGGACTGGCTGGTGACGATGCCACCGAGGGAGATCACGGCAACCTCGGTCGTCCCGCCCCCGATGTCGACGACCATGTTCCCGGTCGGCTCGTGCACCGGGAGGCCGGCGCCGATCGCCGCCGCCATCGGCTCCTCGATGATGTACGCCTTTCGCGCTCCGGCGTACTCGGCTGCCTCCATGACTGCACGCTGCTCGACGCCGGTGATGCCCGACGGCACACAGATCACCATGCGGGGCTTGGCGAAGCGCCGCTGGTGCACCCTGTGGATGAAGTAGCGGAGCATCTTCTCGCAGATCTCGAAGTCGGCAATGACGCCGTCCTTCAGGGGCCTGATGGCCTGGATGTTCGACGGGGTCCGGCCGATCATGCGCTTGGCTTCCGCCCCGACCGCAAGCGGACGACCGTCCTTCACGTCGACGGCGACCACTGAGGGCTCGTTCAGCACGATCCCGCGACCGCGGACGTAGACCAGGGTGTTGGCGGTCCCGAGGTCCACCGCCATGTCGCGGCCCAGGAGGTTCAGGCGGTTGTCGGGCATGTGCGTCGGACTCCTCGTTCAAGGGAGATGTGGTTCAAGTGGTTCAAGGGAGATGTGCAACCAGGTCAGAGACCCCGCTTGGCGACCCACAACGGGCCGACCGCCGGCAGCGAGTCACGGAAAAGGCTAGGGGACGGCCCCGCCGCGCACAAGGGCGCCTTCGGCACCGGCACTCCTGCCGGACCACGGGCCAGAGCACCCGTCGCGCCGGTCAGCCACGAACCGGCCTGATCAGGCGAGGCTGGGAAAGAACAGCCCGATCTCCCGGGCCGCGGAGGCGGCCGAGTCCGAGCCGTGCACAAGGTTCTCGGTGAGCTCCACGGCGAGGTCACCCCGAATGGTGCCGGGTGCCGCCTGGGCCGGGTTCGTGGCACCCATGAGGCTGCGGACGACAGCGAACGTCTCGTCGGTCGGCCCCTCGGCGACCATGACGAGTGCCGGCGAACGGGTGATGAACGCCACGAGGTCCTCGAAGAACGGCTTGCCCTCGTGCTCTGCGTAGTGACGGGTCGCCACCTCGCGCGTGATCGTCCTGAGCTCGGCGGCCACCAGACGCAGCCCCTTGCGCTCGAGCCGGCCGAGGATCTCACCCGCGAGGCCACGCTCCATCGCATCGGGCTTGACGATGACCAGGGTTCGGTTCACGAGCGCAGGACCCTAGCAGCCAATCGGCGCAGCACAGTGCGACCCCGGGCCGAGCCGTTCATGACCGACGCAGCCCGAGCCCGCGCCGCGGTGCTGTCGCGCCACGGCTCAGCCAGCGAGGGGCGGAACGCTCGAGACCGTCTGCAGCAGATGCGCTCGTGCCTCGGCAACCAAGTAGAGCGAGCCGGTGACCACCACCAGTCCGTCGATGCCGGCGATGTCCAAGGCCCGAGACACCGCGTCGGGAACGGAGATCGCAGTCGTGGCGTCCATCCCTGCCGCCGTGCCGGCCCCCGCGACGACCTCGGCCGGCTGGGCACGCGGAGAGGCCGGAGTGCACGCCACGAGCGAACGCACCCCGGCGTCGGCCAGCGGCGCGAGCATCGCGGATGGATCGCGCTCCGTCAGCATGCCGACGACTGCGACGGTCCGTCCGTCGACGGAGAAGTCGCCCAGCGCGCAGGCGAGCGCCTGCATCCCCGCCACATTGTGCGCGCCGTCCAGCAGGCAGAGCGGGTGTCGACCCACCACCTCGAGGCGCCCAGCCATCTTGGCCGCGCCCAGCCCCTGGGCCACGGTCGAGGGATCGAGTGCCGTGCCGAAGAATGCCTCGGCGGCCGCGAGCGCGCACGACGCGTTCAGACCCTGATGGGCACCGTGGAAGGGGACGACCAGCTCGTCATAGGTCCCGCCAGGCGTCCACAGGTCGACGAGGCGTCCGCCCACCGCGAGGCAGTTGCCGCGGCAGCCGAACTCCTGCCCACGCACCCAGACCTGGGCGGCACCCGCTTCGTCGGCGACCTCACGCATGATCGAGACCAGTGCGGGGTCCTGCTCGCCGATGACCGCAATGCTGCCCGGTTTCACGATGCCGACCTTGTCCCGGGCAATACCTTCGAGCGTGGGACCGAGTATGTCGGTGTGGTCGTAACTGATGTTGGTGATGACCGCAACCTCGCCGTCGACCACGTTGGTGGCGTCCCACGTGCCGCCAACGCCCACCTCGACGACCGCCGCGTCGACTGCCACCTCCGCGAACCACGAAAGACCGGCAGCCGTCAGTATCTCGAAGCGAGTGGGGCGCTCCCTCATCGAGCGCTCAGCGAGCGCGATCGTCTCGAGCACCGCGCCGAGCGAGGCGTCGTCGATCGGCTCCCCCGATCGGGCGATGCGCTCGTTCACCTTGGAAAGGCTCGGGCTGGTGTACGTGCCCACCGTGAGGCCCATCGCCCCGAGCAGGGCGGTCGTCATCGCGGCGGTCGAACCTTTGCCATTCGTGCCGGTGACGTGCACCGAGGGAAATGCGAGCTGGGGGTCGCCTAGGAGGCCCGCGAGCTCGCGCATGCGGTCGAGCGTCGGCAGCTGTCGACGGCTCGGCATCTTCGTCTCGTGATCGACGTGGTCGTCGAGCCAGGCGATCGCCTCTTCGACGGAACCGAACGCCATGCCGGCCCCGCTCTCAGGAAGCGGCGCGGCGGCTCCGGGTGGCCGCCTTGGCTGGGGAGTCGCCGAGCGGCACGAGCGTGGGGTGCACGCGGTCGAGCACCACGGCACGGTCGATGACGCACTTGCCGACGTCGCTGCGGCTCGGCAGGTCGTACATCACGTCCAGCAGCACCTCTTCGAGGATCGCCCGCAGGCCCCTGGCGCCGGTCGCGCGCAGGAGTGCCTGCTCCGCGACCGCCTCGAGCGCGTCCGGCGCGAACTCCAGCTCGATCCCGTCGAGGGCGAACACGCGCTGGTACTGGCGGGTCAATGCGTTCTTCGGCTCGACGAGGATCCGAATGAGCGCGTCTTTGAAGAGCTGGCTCACCGCGCCCACTACAGGGAGGCGTCCGATGAACTCGGGGATCAATCCGAACTTGATCAGGTCCTCCGGCAGGACGTGACGCAGCACTTCCGTCTCGTCGCGCTCGGCTTGCTGCTTGACGTCGGCACGGAAACCGATCCCCTTGCGTCCGATCCGGCTCTCGATGATCTTGTCCAGACCCGCGAAGGCGCCGCCGCAGATGAACAGGATGTTCGTGGTGTCGATCTGGATGAATTCCTGATGCGGGTGCTTGCGTCCGCCTTGCGGCGGCACGGACGCCGTGGTGCCTTCGAGGATCTTGAGCAGTGCCTGCTGGACCCCCTCGCCCGAGACGTCGCGCGTGATGGAGGGGTTCTCGCTCTTCCTCGCGATCTTGTCGATCTCGTCGATGTAGATGATGCCGGACTCGGCGCGCTTCACGTCGTAGTCGGCAGCCTGGATCAGCTTCAACAAGATGTTCTCGACGTCTTCACCCACGTACCCGGCCTCGGTGAGCGCCGTGGCGTCAGCGATGGCGAACGGCACGTTCAACATCCGGGCGAGCGTCTGCGCGAGAAGGGTCTTGCCGCACCCCGTCGGCCCGAGCAACAAGATGTTCGACTTGGCGAGCTCGACGACGTCCTCTTCGGTCGACGTGCCGGCTTGGACCCGCTTGTAGTGGTTGTACACCGCCACCGAGAGGATCTTCTTCGCGTACTCCTGGCCAACCACGTAGTCGTTCAGGAAATCAAAGATCTCACGGGGCTTCGGAAGCTCGTCGAAGCTCAGCTCGGTGCTCTCGGTCAGCTCCTCGGCGATGATGTCGTTGCAGAGATCGATGCACTCGTCGCAGATGTACACCCCGGGCCCGGCGATCAGCTTCTTCACCTGCTTCTGCGATTTGCCGCAGAAGCTGCACTTCACCAGGTCCCCCCCCTCGCCAAACTTGGCCACTGCAATCTCCTCTGCTCGATCAGTCCGGTGGCGCCGGTGTGCTTCGTCTCCGTCTTCCCACTGTCCGCTCATCGGTCCGGCCCGTCGACGGCATCCGGGGCTCGCCGGTCGGGGCCGCCGCCGCCATCGGGCTAGGCGGCGCCAACGGCCTCCAGCGCCGGCGTGTCTCGCGCGCTGATGACCTCGTCGATCACCCCATACGCGACCGCTTCTTCCGCCGTCATCACGAAATCCCGATCGGTGTCCTTCCCGACCTTCTCGGGCGACTGGCCGGTGTCGGACGAAAGCATGCCGTTCAGCAGGTCACGCATGCGCAGGATCTCCTTCGCCTGCAACTCGATATCGCTCGCCTGTCCCTCGACGCCGCCGAACGGCTGGTGGAGCAGGATCCGTGCATGCGGGAGCGCGAACCGCTTCCCATGGGCGCCGGCGGCCAGAAGAACCGCGGCGGCTGACGCCGCCTGACCGAAGCAGAAAGTCGACACGTCGGGCTTGATGTACTTCATCGTGTCGTAGATCGCGAAGAGCGCCGTGATGTCGCCGCCGGGTGAATTGATGTAGAGGTGGATGTCCTTGTCCGGCTCCTCCGACTCGAGGAAGAGCAGTTGTGCACACACCAGGTTGGCGACGGCGTCGTCGATCGGAGTTCCAAGGAAGATGATGCGCTCACGAAGGAGGCGCGAGTAGAGGTCGTAGGCACGCTCACCGCGGTTCGACTGTTCGACCACCGTGGGCACCAGATAGTTCCGAGCCCGGAACCCGTCGTCTCGCATCGCGCTCATGCCTGGGCCTCCCCGTTCGTGTCGCCGGTAGCGGACTCCTGCACCCCCGCCATCTCCCCACCCTCCTCGCGCTCCCCGTCATCGGCAGCCGCCGGCTCGCCCGAGCCCGACCCGACGATCCCTTCGTCGATGGCCTGGTTCTCCCGCAAGTCGTCTCGCGAGATCGGCGCACCTTCCTCGTCGACGACTTCGACGTTGTCGAGCAACCAGGCGAGCGCCTTCGCCTTCCGTTGCTCCGAGCGTACCGCGGCCATACGGCCGGCGCGCGTGAGGCGCTCCCGCACGACGGCAGGCGTCAGCTCGAGGCGGGCGGCCATGCGGTCCAGCTCGGCCTCCAGCTCCTCATCGGTCACCTCGAGCGACTCGGCGTCCGCAAGGGCGCGAAGTGCCAGGTCACCGGTGACCGCCTGGCGCGCCTCTTGTCGGAGCTGGTCTACCATGTCATCTTCTGACTGCCCAGTGGCCTGCAGCAGCTGTCCGATGCTCACGCCTTGCTCTTCGAGGCGGTGGCCGAGATCGTGCATGCGCTGACGCAGCTCCTCGTCGACCAGCACCTCGGGGACCTCTCCTGGGTCGACCAGCTCGGCAAGCGACTCCATCGCTGCTTGGCGCAATGCCAGCTGCGCCTGGACAAGCTTCATTCGTCGCATTCGCTGACGGAGGTCGTCGCGCAGCTCGGCGACCGTGGAGAACTCCGATGCTTCCGCAGCCCACTCGTCGGTGACCGCAGGGAGCTTCTTCTCCTTCACGTCCTTGACGAGGACGCGGAAGGAGACCTGCGTTGGGTCCTGTCCGGGCGCCGCGGCGCCAGCGGGTACAGCCTCGAACGAGAGCACGTCTCCGACCTTGGCACCCCGCAACTGCTCGTCGAGCTCAGGGGCCACCCGTCCGCTACCCACTTCGTAGAGGAGATCGTCGAAGGCGGCCACTTCGTCGCCACCTTCGGCGGTGCCGTGGAGGTCGATCGTCACGTGGTCGCCATCGATCGCCGGTCGGTCGACGTCGACCAGCTCGGCCTCGGTGTCGCGCATGCGGTCCACCTGCGCATCGATCTCGGCATCGCTCACTGAAGGGTTCGGCACCGTCACCCGTAGCCCCCCATAGCCGGGAATGCCCACGATCGGCCGGACTTCCACCACGGCGTCGAAGGAGAGCGGTCCGTTCTCCTCCCCCGCCGTGATGTCGATCTCGGGCGCTGCGATCGGATCGATCTCCGCCTCCGCCACGGCTTGGGCGTAGAAGTCGGGGATCGCCTCGCGTAGCGCCTCGGCGCGCAGGGCGACGGCGCCGCCCATCCGAGCGGCGAGCACCTGGCGCGGCACTTTGCCCGGCCGGAACCCGGGAATCCTCGCCTGGCGCGACATCGTCCGGACGGCCTCTTCGAGGACCTTGTCGACCTCGGCCTCCTCCACCTCGACCGAGAGGCGGACCTTGTTCCCTTCGACCTCTTCGGTAGTGGCTCGCATGGGTTCCACACTCTACCGGCCAACGATCGCGCGCTCGCGCCGCATTGCCCTACGAGCAAGCCTCCCGAGCCCCGGGCAGTGCCCGCGCAGGGAGGTCGCTGAGGAAGGGCGCGAGGGCGCCGGGAGCGCGGACGTCGTAGGTCCCCCACTGCCTGGGCCGACGCGGCTAGCTTGCGCGCCAGGACCGGAGGTCGGCGCCTGCGGAGCGCGGCCGGCGTGCCACGCGCCCGGAGATCCGGCGATAGAGAAGGGGAACACACCCGATGGCCGACTACGAGGGTTACTGCGTGAAGTGCCGCGAGAAGCGGACCTTCGACGGACAGGAGGTCGAGCTGGCGAACGGCCGGCGTGCCGCGCAGGGTTCCTGCCCCGTCTGCGGCACCAAGATGAACCGCATCCTCGGCAAGAAGTCCTGAGCCCGCCCGGTGGCGGGTGCTACACGGGAGCACTCGCCACCGGAGCACCGACGCGTTCGGGGCGTCGTGGTGGCGCGCGGTCGGAGGAGCATGGTCCGAGCCAAGGGTTGAACGTCGAAGGCAGCCGGTGGTCCAGGTGCTGCGTCGTGGCGGCCTACGCTGGGCTTGCCGTCGGCGATCACCGTCCGCGGCCGCCGGGGAGTGGCGCAGCCTGGTAGCGCACGTGCTTTGGGTGCACGAGGTCGGGGGTTCGAATCCCCCCTCCCCGACTCGACTGGCGATGCTCTGACCTGGGCGAATGTCGCCGAATCCGGCGGTCAGGACTCCGCAGGACACGAACAGGACACACGAGCATCCGCGCGCGTCGCTGCGCGTCGCGGCGCATCGCTATCCCCGCTCCCTGCGATGCTCAACTGGGCCCTCTTGCGGTGGCTCGTGACGACGACGGTCACCTTGAAGCCCTTCCCCCGGCACTGGCCGCGGGCAGACATGGACGCCATCGTACGGAGGGGGCTTTTGGAGCAACCTCCACTTCTGCGGCAGAAGGGCGAAAGGGGCGGAGCGGTAGTTGGCCTAAGAGGCTCAGCGGATTGGGACCGAGGTCGGTGACCAGCGGTTTCTCCAGTCGATGAGCTTGGCGGTGAGGAGGAAGACGATCGCCAGGGCCAGCTGAGCGAGTCGATGACTCGTCTTTCGGTCCGTGTTGCGGCGCAGCTGCCCAAAGTTCGAGAGCCACGAGTTGGTCCGCTCGACCGGCC
>JAJZJC010000064.1 GCA_021810205.1 Actinomycetes bacterium | reverse complement strand
GGTCAGCGGTGCCGACCTCGCGCCCGGGGCCGGCGCCGGGGGCCGGCGACGAACCTCCGGGCGGCATTGAGGACCTGGTCGACGCCTTGGCCCGCTCCGGGCCGTCGTTGGTGCTGGTGATGGGCAAGGGCGGGGTCGGCAAGACCACCCTCGCCTCAGCGCTCGGCGTGGCCCTCGCCGCTCGGGGCGAGGCGGTGACTCTGTCGACCACCGATCCCGCCGCTCACCTGGCGGCCACGGTCGGTGCCGGGTTGCCCGAGACGCTGCGCGTGGAGCGGATCGACCCGCAAGTGGAGGTGGCCCGCTATACCGCCGAGGTCCTCGCTGGCGCCGAAGGTTTCGATAACGACGCCCGGGCGGTGCTCGAAGAGGATCTGCGCTCGCCGTGCACCGAGGAGATCGCGGTGTTCCGGGCCTTCGCCCAGACCGCGGCGGGCGCGAAGGACCGCCACGTCATCTTGGACACCGCCCCGACGGGGCACACCTTGTTGCTCCTCGACGCCACGCAGAGCTACCACAAAGAGCTGGCCCGCTCGACCGGGGCGGTTCCCGAGGCGGTTGCGGGTCTGCTACCCGCCCTTCGAGATCCGGAGCGCACCAAGGTGATCGTGGTGACCCTGGCGGAGACGACCCCGGTGGCCGAGGCCGCCCGCCTGGTCGAGGACCTGGCCCGGGCCGGGATCGCCCCCTACGGCTGGGTGGTGAACAACACCCTCGACCGCTCCGGCACCGCCGACCCGGTGCTCGCCGCCCGCGCCGCCTTGCAACGCCCGCAGCTCGAGCGGGTGCACCTGCTCGCCGAGCAGGTGTGGACCCTCGGCTGGCAGCCCGAGCCCCCGGTCGGGGCCGAGCGGTTGAGCGCGTTGGCCGGAGCCAGGAGCACCCGGTGAGCGAGACGGGCGATCCGGTGAGCTGCGTGACGGTGGGCGAGCTGATGACGCCGCCCCCAGCGGCGGTCCACCCCGGCGACGGGCTTCGAAGCGCGGTCAGGGTGTTGGTCGACGCGGGCCTGGTCGCCTTGCCGGTCACCGACGACTCGGGCCGCCTGGTCGGCCTGTTGGACGAAGAAGACCTGCTGGTGCTGGCCGAGGATCCGCACCTGGTCGAGCAAGAGGCCGAGACCGCACGGTTCTGGCCGCTCGCCGGCGGAGGGCGCGCCGCCGAGCACCTAGGGGTGATCCAGGCGAAGCGGGTCTCAGAGGTCATGCGCCACCACCCGCCCGCCGTGCACGTCTCGGCGCGCTGCGAGCACGCGGCCGAGGTCATGGCCGACCACCACGCAGGAGTGCTCCCCGTCACCGACGACGAGGGCCACCTGGTCGGGGTGCTCACCCGCCGGGGGCTGCTCGAAGCCTGGTGGGCGGGGCGCCTGTGCTGAGCCTCACCGGGGCGGGGCTGACCGTCGCCGCGGTGGCGATCTTCGCCGTCACCTTGACCCTGGTCATCGCCCAACCCAAGGGACTGTCGATCGGCTGGTCCGCCGCGGGCGGTGCGGTCCTCGCCCTGGCGCTCGGGGTGGTGGACCTGGCCAACGTCGCGACGGTGTGGGGGATCGTGTGGAACGCCACCATCACCTTCGTGGCGGTCATCGTCATCTCGCTGATCCTCGACCGGGTCGGTTTCTTCGAGTGGGCGGCGCTGCACATGCTGCGCGCCGCTCGGGGCAGCGCCCTGCGGGCCTTCGTCTACCTGCTCGTGCTCGGCGCGCTGGTCGCCGCGCTGTTCGCCAACGACGGCGCGGCGTTGATCCTCACCCCGATCGTCTACGAGCAGACCAAGGCGCTCGGCTTCGGGCGCCGCCAGGCGCTGCCGTTCGTGATGGCCGCCGGGTTCATCGCGGATACCACCAGCCTGCCGCTGGTGGTGTCGAACCTGGTGAACATCGTGAGCGCCAACTTCTTCCACATCGGCTTCGTCACCTACGCAGCCACCATGACCCCGGTCGATCTGGTCGCCTTCGCCGCCAGCGTCGGGGTGCTCTACGTCTTCTACCGCCGGTCCCTGCCCGCCCGCTACGACCTCGAGATCCTGCCCGAGCCGAAGACGGCCATCCGGGATGTCCGGCTGTTTCGGGTCGGGTGGGTGGTGCTCGGTGTGCTGCTGGCCGGCTACCTCCTCTCCGAGCCGCTGCACTTCCCGGTCTCGGTCCCCGCGTCGCTTGCCGCCGCGGCGTTCCTCGGCCTCGCGGCGCGCTCAGACGCTCTCTCCAGTGCCAGGGTGCTGCGCGAGGCGCCGTGGAAGATCGTGGTGTTCTCGGTCGGCATGTACCTGGTGGTCTACGGGCTGTTCAACGCCGGGCTCACCACCTACCTCTCCGACGCCCTGCGGGGCGCGAGCCACGCCGGGCTGGTGCCCGCCGCCCTGGCCGGCGGTTTCGGCGCGGCCGGGCTGTCCGCGGTGATGAACAACATGCCCACCACCCTCATCGGCGCCTTGTCGATCCACGGCGCCCACGTTGTCGGACAGGCGCACACCACCCTCGTCTACGCCAACGTCGTCGGCGCGGACCTCGGCCCCAAGTTCACCCCCATCGGTTCGCTCGCCACTTTGTTGTGGCTGCACGTGCTGGAAACCAAGGGCATCAAGATCAGCTGGGCCCAGTACTTCCGCCAAGGCATCGTGCTCACCGTCCCCGTCCTCGCCGTCACCCTGCTGGCATTGGCCGGCTGGGTCGCCCTCATCCACTAGACGCTGTCAGGAGACCGCCGATGAACTGCTTGGACTGCAACCGAGACCGTCAACTCCTGGCGCCCGCCGTGGCGGTGTGCGCCGACTGCGGGGCCGGGGTGTGCGAGGACCACCTGGTCGTGCGCGCCCACCACCTCACCCGCACAGAGCCGCTGGTCCGCCAGGTCCACGTCGACCCCCCCGCCCGGCGAGTGCGCTGTGTCACCTGCGATACCGCCTGGCAAGCCGCCACTGGGACCGCCAGCAGCCGTCGGCGCAACGAGCGGCGGCCGGCATGACCCGTCTGCTCATCGTCGGGGGCAGCGACGCCGGCATCAGCGCCGGCCTGCGAGCCCGGGAGGTCGCCCCCGACGTCGAGGCGACCCTGGTTGTCGCCGACGCCTACCCCAACTACTCGATCTGCGGGATCCCCTACCACCTCTCGGGCGAGGTTCCCGACTGGCGCTCCCTCGCCCATCGCAGCCAGGCCGACCTGGAGGCTGCCGGGCTGGAACTGCTCCTCTGCCACACCGCCCGGCAGATCGACCCGGCCGCCCGGAAGCTCACCGTCATCGACCCGAACGGCGCCGAAATGACCCTCGCCTACGACACCTTGGTGGTGGCCACCGGGGCCACCCCCCTCCGCCCCCCGATCGCCGGCCTGGACAGCCTTAGTGCGGCCGAGGGGGTGCACCTGCTGCACACCATGGACGACACCTTCGCCATGGCCGACACCCTCACCCGCCGCCCCGCCGAGCGGGCGGTGATCGTGGGTGCCGGCTACATCGGCATGGAGATGGCCGACGCGCTCAGCCTCCGAGGCCTCGCGGTCACCGTGGTCGAAGCCCTGCCCCAGGTGCTCCCCACCGTCGACCCCGAGCTCGCCGCCCTCGTCGAGGCCGCCCTCGCCGGCCACGGCGTCGAGGTCGTCACCGACACCACCGTCACCGAGATCCGCCATACCGGCCGGGAACTGCACGTGAGCGGTGCTGGAGGGTTCGCCCGCAGCGCTGACCTGGTGCTGGTCGTGGTCGGTGTGCGCCCCGACACCACTCTCGCCACCGCCGCGGGGGCGACCATTGGCGCCCGGGGGGCACTCGCCGTGGACCGGCGCATGCGCACCAACCTGCCGGGCGTGTACGCGGCCGGGGACTGTGTGCACACCTACCACCGGGTCCTCGACGCCGACACCTACCTGCCGCTCGGCACCACCGCCCACAAGCAGGGCCGGGTGGCCGGCGAGAACGCGGTGGGCGGGGAGCGGACATTCGCCGGCTCGCTCGGCACCCAAGTCGTGAAGATCTTCGACCTGGCCATCGCTCGCACCGGCTTGCGCCACCATGAGGCCGCCGCCGCCGGTCTCGCCCCCCGGACGGTGCCCGTCACCGTGGATGACCACAAGGCCTACTACCCCGGTGCCCAATCAGTGCACGTGCGCATCACCGGCGACACCGAGACCGGCCGGCTCCTCGGCGTCCAGATGCTCGGCGCTATCGCCACCGGCGTCGCCAAACGCATCGACACCGCGGCGGTCGCCCTCTACCACCACATGAGCGTCGAAGAGATTTCGGACCTCGACCTGTCCTACACCCCACCCCTCGGCTCCCCCTGGGACGTCCTCCAAGCCGCCGTCCAGGCATGGGCGTAGAACTCATCCAACGAATTCGAAGGCTCCCGGTTCATGACCTCACCGATCAGCTCGGTGGTTTCTGCAAGGTTCCTGGGCTGTCTACCCGAGACGGTGCAGGATCGGCTGTGTCACTTGGCGATTCCAACTGAGTTGCCATCCACAGGTGCTGTTCGACCCGGATCTGACGATCGTCATCGACGGGAGGCTGCGGGCACGGCGCGGGGTCCCGCTGCCGCCGCCGGCTGCCCCTGGTCGTGGTGGGCGTGCTGTTGTTCGTGCTCGGTTCCGGCCCTGGCCATCACCGACGTCTCGCTGCACCTCGGCAAGCGCCAAGAGGTGCTGATCGTCGCCCAGCGGCTCACGCTGGGCAGGTGCTCACGACGGGCGATCTGCATTCGGCGCGCATCTCTACCGGCAGCGGCCTGCAGTCGGTTCCGGTCGCGTGAGAGTCGAGCGTGGCAGGCGGACCCGTGGCAGTCCCGCTGGTCTCGGCTGCGTACTTGGAGCGCACCCCGAAGGCCATGGTCCCCAAGCTGAACGGGGCGAACCCGGTGCCGACATGGTGCTCGCTTAACCGGCCTGGGTGGTGAGCTCCGCCCCGAGGGAGGAGCTCGGGAGCCATTCAGCGCTGGCTGAACAGGTCCTGCGAGACGAGGGCGATGCCCTTCCCCCACGCGGAGAGCTGGTTCGCCGGGAGGTAGGCCGTGCCTGCCTTGGTGTGGTCGTCCATCGGAGTGCCGAGAAAGCGCTCGTGGCCGTTGGCGCCGATGAAGTAGACGATGGATGAGTGGATCACGTCTGCGGTCGGGCCCCGGGATTGGACCGCGATGCCGTAGTGCGCCCAGATCGAACGCAGTGCGGGAAACGATCCGGTGAAGAAGTGCCAGGTGGGGATGGCGTCGAGGCCGTGGGCGGAGGAGAAGGTAGAGACGTCGGCGACGCTTAGGGCATAGCGGTTGACGTTGACCGCCAGGAAGACGACGCTGCGTCCCGCCCTCCCGAGGTCGTGGTAGGCGTCGACGAACTCCTCGGACACGAGCGGGCAGATGTCGGTGCAGTGGGGGTCCATGAACTCGAGGACAATGGGATGACCCCGGAAGCTAGACAGCGACAGGGTGCGCCCGTGCTGGTCAACGAGGGTGAAGTCCGGCGCCGGTCGGGAGGGCACCGGGCTCAGGCCCATGAGATACGCGAGACTTGTCGAGACGTTGGCCGGGATGCCGGTGGCCCGCAGGTTGTTCGTCGTGCTGTGCGCGTCGCGATAGCGGACGGCGAAGACGACGAAGCCCGCGGCCACCACGACAACCACCAAGAGCAGCACAATCAGGCGAGTCCCCGGGCCCTTTCGGCCCGACGTCGGCGCCTCCGGTGTCCCGTCTCCCTCGGTGCGGGTCGCCGGCTCGGTCGTGCTCATGGTGCCAGCCTCCTCAAAATCGTGTCACGCGAGCAGGGCCGCTCTTGCTTAAGGGGACACATCGAAGGCCTCCTTCAACGCCTCATCGAGGGTGGTTGAGTGGAGTTGGCCGACGTGGCGACCGAGCACCTTGCCCGACGGGGAGATGAACACCGTCGTGGGCAGGCCGTAGACGCCGTAGGCGGTGGCGACCGCGGCGTTCTGGTCCGAGACGGCAGAATAGGTGACGTGGACCTCCGAAAGGAAGGTTCGCGCGGCTGCGGGCGTGTCGTTGGTGGCGATGCCGAGGAAGGCGACCTTGCTCCGGACCTTGCGGTAGGCGGACTCGAGGAGGGGCATCTCGGTTCGGCACGGCACGCACCACGACGCCCAGAAGTTGACGACCAGGTCCTTGCCGTGAAAGCTCGATAGTGAAAGTCGAGCCGCCGGATCGGTGAGGACCGGCAGGCTGAACGCCGGGGCCGGCCGTCCGGTTCCGCCCGTCAGCACGTCGTTACTTGATCCCCGAGCCGACAGCCCCTGCCAGATCCCGATGCCGGCCACCACCGCGAGGGCGACGGCCACCACGACCCATCGCCGCCGTATGCGGCGCCTGCCCGGCGGCGCGTTGGCCGCGGTGTCCTCGGTGGCCGGCGGCGGAGCGAGGGTCTCGTCGGCCATCAGATCGGCGGCCATCCGTAGCGGGCGAAGATCCGCTGGAGCGGCCGGAACCATGCCTCCCAGGTGCCGGTCACGAACAGCACGCCTACCCCGACAAGCATCGCACCCCCGACGATCTCGATGTGGCGGCCGTGGTGGCGCAACCAGGTGAGCGACCTGCGGGCACGTCCGATCCCGAGGGCGAGTCCGATGAAGGGAAGGCCGAGGCCAAGGGAGTACAGCACGAGAAGCAGCGCCCCCCAGGCGACGGTCCGGGTCGCCGCGGCGGCGGCGAGGATGGTGGCGAGCACCGGGCCGATGCACGGCGTCCAACCCGCGGCGAAGGCCACGCCGACCCCGAAGGCACCGGCCGGTCCCCGCGGCAGCCGGGCCAGGTCCATGCGCCGCTCGCGCTGGAGGAACGGGATGCGCAGCACGCCCGCCATCGACAGCCCGAGGATGATGATGGCCACCCCCATGACCCGCACGATGGTCGGGAGCGCCCCCACGACATACGACCCGAAGAAAGCCGACAGCACGCCCAGAGCCGAGAAGACCAGGGTGAACCCGGCGACGAAGGCGAGGGATGCCCGGAGGGTGACCAGCCGAGCCTCGCGAACTCCGAGGCTCGCCGTCGGGAGGGCCGAGATGTACGACACGTATCCCGGGAGGAGCGGCAAGCAGCACGGTGAGCTGAACGAGACGACGCCGGCGACCACGGCGACGAGTGGTAGCACCAGCGGCGACATCGACGACTTACTGTAGTTGACGCGATGACTCCGAGGCTGAGGTGAAACGGCTTGGCTTTGTCAGGACGGCCCAACAACTCGGGGGTCCTCGCCGAGGTTGCCACCACTGCCGGGTACTTCTCGTCATCGAGATCCATTGGCTACATCAGCCCGACGACATGGGTTGATCGCACCTCCCGCCGATCCTGCGCCCGTAGAGTGCTGGAGACCCTCCCCAGGGGGGTAGGGTAAGTGGCCGAGGTGAGTAAGTGATCGATCGGTACAAGCGCGACGTTCTGCTTCGGCTGAAGACGGTGCGCGGGCATCTGGACGCGGTGATCGCCATGGTTGAGCGCGAGGAGTACTGCCCGGAGGTCATGAAGCAGGTGGGGGCGGTTCAGGCATCGCTGGAGAAGGCGAACCGGGTGCTGCTGGCCAACCACCTCGAGACCTGCGTGTCCGATGCCATCCGTGAGGGCGGCGGGCAGGACAAGATCGCCGAGCTGCTCGAGGCGCTTCCCTACAGCTCCGCGCTGACCGACTTCCGCCACCATGCCGAGCCACTGGCTCCGCCAACAGGGCGAGCTGCGTCGGCAGCAAGAGCCAAGGGAAGTCCTCGGTGAGCGCCCGAGGCGTCGAGTCGTCTGCGCTACCTGGACCCGAGGAAATCCCCTGCTGTGGCAGCGGGCCGCTCGGCCGCCTGCGCTGGGTCGTCCGTGAACTGGTCAAGACCCTGCGCCGCCGCCCGGGCGCCCCCCACCAGGGGGAGTCGACGTGACCCAGGTCCTTGCGGTCACCGGGCTGTCCGCGCTCGGCGACGTCGGCCGAGGACTCGAGGAGGCGTTCTTCATGTTCTGGGAGACCGCCTGGGCATTGGTGCTCGGCTTCGGGCTGTCGGGGGCGGTGCAGGCGTTCGTGTCCCGTCAGGCGATGCAGGCCAAGCTCGGCGACCACCGCCCGGCGTCGATCGCCCGCGCCTCGGGCTATGGAATGGTGTCGTCGTCGTGCTCATACGCGGCGACCGCGATGGCGAAGTCCCTCTTCGTCAAGGGGGCGGACTTCGTCGCCGCGATGGTGTTCATGTTCGCATCCACCAACTTGGTGGTTGAGCTGGGCATCGTGCTGGTGGTGCTGATCGGCTGGCAGTTCGCCGCCGCGGAGTTCGTCGGCGGAGCGATCATGATCGTGCTTCTGGCACTGCTCGGTGCCGTGGTGCTCACCGGTCGGCGCATCGACGCGGCCCGGGGCCGCCTGTCCACCGCCGATGGCGAAGGCAACCACGAGTCGGCCGAGGCCCTGCAGCATCAGCCGTGGTCCCGGCGTCTGCGTTCCAAGGCCGGTTGGGCTGACGCTGCGAGCTACACCATGGCCGATCTCACGATGCTGCGCCGTGAGATGCTCGTCGGCTACCTGGTCGCCGGGTTCCTTGCCACCCTGGTCCCGACCGGGGTGTGGAACGCGGTGTTCCTCCATGGGCATGGCACCTGGACCCAGGTGGAGAACGTGGTGGTCGGCCCGTTCATCGCGATCATCAGCTTTGTCTGCTCGATCGGCAACGTTCCCTTGGCCGCAGCGCTGTGGCACGGGGGGATCAGCTTCGGCGGGGTGGTGAGCTTCGTCTTCGCCGACCTCATTGCCATGCCCTTGCTGCTGATCTACCGCAAGTTCTACGGGGGACGGCTGGCGTTGCGCCTCCTCGCAGCGTTCTGGGTGGTCATGGCCGCGGCTGGCCTTGCCACCGAGGCGATCTTCACCGCGGCAGGGATCGTGCCAACCAGCCGGCCGCTGCGGGTCGTGCCCGAGCACGTCTCGCTCGACTACACCACCGTGTTGAACATCGTGTTCCTGGTCGTCTTCGCCGGGCTCTACTGGGCCTACCGAAACCGCGAGCGCCTCGGCGGCGGGACCGGCTACGCCATCGACCCAGTCTGCGGCATGCAGGTCGAGCGAGCCAACGCACCCGCGACGGACAGCTACGAAGGTCAGCGGTTCTTCTTCTGCTCGGACCGCTGCGCCAGCCGCTTCGGCACCGACCCCGCCCGCTTCGCCACCTCGGCCGAGGCTCCCGAGCCGATGGAGGGTCATTCCGACCGGGAGACCGGGCCCGGCGGTGAGCCTCCGGATCCTCGACCCGGTCGCCAGTGAGCCCTGCGACGCCCGCGGGCCGCCGCACGTATCGAGTTGGCGACGACCGGCATTCGCCAGCTTGACGGATCCCGCCGACGCGGCGGGCGCAATCGAACGCAAAACAACACGACGCCAGGACTGCTACTATCTCTCGTCGTAGTTCCAGTGGGAAGGAGCATCACATGCCTGAGGTCCTCGGCCTGGTCATCCCGTTGCCGCTTTACGTATTGGCCTGCCCGGTAGGAATGGGGGTGATGATGTGGCTCATGATGCGTGGCGGGCGACGCAACCAGCAGACGGGACAGCCCCCCATGCCCATGGGTTCACCGTTCGACCAGACGATGGACCGGGAGACGGAGCTGGCCCGCATGCGAGCCGAGATCGATCAGCTCCGCGCCGCGCAGGTTGAACGTGACGACAACCCGAGCGTTGGACACCGGTAAGCCTCTTCTCACCCCAGTCGTCGTGGTGGGTGGCGTGGCCGTAGCCACGCACGCGTTGCACGTCTACCCATGCGACGCTGCGGGTTTCCCATGATGCACATGACCCCGCCGTGTTCGTCTCGCCACGAGCCGACCATTCCAGAGTAGCCGGATCTCGCAGCCGAACTGGCTCGAGCACACTCCAAGTTGGCCGGCACGCTTCTGGGCAAGCGTTCATGACGGGCGGGGGGAGCGTAAGGTACACCCGGCACGGGGATCTGGCCTTGAGGTGGGCGGGGTGCTGGCCGTCGCCTGACGTTGGCTGGTGACGACCTACGCTCGGTCGGAATGCCGACATCTTCACCCTCGATGGCTTCCACCATGTTCCCCGGCTCGATCCCTCATCGTGGGCGGTCGAGCTAGCGTGAAAGCGGTAGAGAGGACTAATCGGCGTTGTCAGTGCTGCGACCCTTCGGGGAGCTTGAGTCAGCAGTCATGGACCGTATGTGGGCGGCGAGCCGGCCGCTGTCGGTGCGCGAGGTGCTCGACGACCTGCGGGGCGACCGTGTCTTGGCCTACACCACGGTGATGACGGTCATGGACAACTTGTACCGCAAGGGCTGGCTGACTCGGAAGCGAGAGGGCCGCGCCTACCTGTACCGGCCGTCGGCGTCGCGGGAAGTCCACGCCGCCCGGCTCATGAGCCAGGCGTTCACCGAGGGCGGCGACCCGGCGGCTACCTTGGTCCACTTCATCGAGGCCATGTCTCCAGACGAGGCGGCCGCGCTGCGCCACGCGCTCAGCGAGCAGCCCGGTGTCGATCCGGGAGCCGGACAGTGATCGTGGCCCTCGTTCTTGCTGGCTACGCGGCCACTCTCGCACTGGCGGGCCCCCGGGTGCTGCGACGGAGCTCGTGGACCGCACGGGCACCGCGCCTGGCGATCGGCGCCTGGCAGGCCCTCAGCGTGTCGGTCCTGTCTTCGCTGGTCCTCGCCGGATTGGCTCTGGCCGCACCTACCGCGCCGTTCAGCACGAACCTGGCAGCGGTGCTTCGAACGTGCCTCATCGCCATCGAGCGGGGCTATGCCACGCCCGGTGGCGCCGGAGCAGCCCTGGCGGGGTTGGTCTTGACGACGACTGTGGGTGGCTGGAGCCTCGGGTGCCTGGTGACTGGTCTCGCGCGATCGGCCCGCGAACGGGCTCGCCATGTCCAGGCGTTGAGCCTGGTCGCCCGGGCTTCCGAGCACCCTGACACGGTTGTGCTGGACCACGGGACCCCGGCCGCCTACTGCCTGTCAGGCCGTCATCGACGCGTGGTGCTCACCTCCGCTGCGCTGGCTGCCCTGGACAAGCCCCAGCTGCGGGCCGTGCTGGCCCATGAGGAGGCGCACCTTGCCGGCCATCACCACCTCGTGGTCGCCGCAGCCGCCGCCTTGCATCGGGCATTTCCCCGGGTGCCTCTCTTCGTCCAGGCGCACAGGGAGGTCGCCCGCTTGGTGGAGTTGGTAGCCGACGATGTCGCTGCCCGCCGCCACGGTCGGTTTCCCGTGGCAGCTGCCATGGTCACGATGGCAGCTGGCCAGGCACCGAGCGTCGCCCTGGCTGCAGGAGGTGCAGGGGCGCTTGAGCGAGTTCGACGCCTGGTCGGCCCCGCGCACCCGCTCGGTCCTGGTGCGCTACTGGCCAGCTTCGCCATCGTCATCGCCCTCCTCTTCGCTCCCATGCTGGCCGTTGCCAGCCCGGCGCTCGCTGCCGCGCGCATACCGGGCTTCCCGGCTGCCACCGCGATCTCTCGAGCGGCAATGGGTCCGAACTGCCACGACCCTGGCATGGTGGCTCGGCCACCACGCTCACAGCGCTAGCGCGAAGGGCGACCTGGTCGGCGTCCCGAGGACCAGCTACTATCGTCGTTAGTAGTTCGGTGTCGTCCTGATCGGGGGTGCCTGTTGCCTGCAATCCGTCTCACCACCGCGGTGATCGGCGCCTTCGTGGTCGGTGGCGTCGCTCTGCTCGGCTCGTGGCGAGCGCCGCTCGTGCTCGCCGGTGGACGAACGACGGGGTCGCGCCGCTACGGTCCGGGGTTCGTCGCCCGCAGCCATCGGGGCCGCCATGGTGCTCTGGCCGGTCATCGGCATCGGGACGACGTGGCGTACCAGCCGCTGCTCATGGACGCGTCGCAGCGATGACTGCTGTCGGGGCCAACCAGAGGAGGCGGGTGTCGCTGCGGGCGAGCCTCGCCGAGGTGCTCGGTTCTCCCGGCCGGCGGCTCGGGTTCGTCCTGGTCGCAGCCGGGGTGGGCCTGCTCTACACGATCCTGCTGCCCTTCGACTACACCCAGCGCTTCGAACTGGCCAACTGGGGCTATTTGGACGCCTATCTCGTGGCGTGGAGCATCCTCCTCGGCCTCGCCATGGGTCTGGTGGTGATCGTCCAGGTGTACGCCATGCGCCGGGTAGCCGCAACGCGCGCTTCCGCCGGTGCCACCGGCGGCCTCGCCTTCGTGGTCAGCTTGCTGACGAGCTGCCTGTGCTGCACCCCGGTCGTCCCCACCTTCCTCGCCTTCGTCGGCGTGTCGGGCGTCGGCCTCTACTCGGCGACCGGCGTCCTCCAGCACTTCTTCGCCGTCCACCAGACCGAGTTCTTCGCCTCCAGCCTGGCCCTGCTCGCCGCCACGGCGTGGTGGGGTCTGCGAAAGGTCGGTCGTGCCGCGTGTCTCTCCGGGGAGGGCTGCGGGGTGGACGAGCCCATGGAGATCCCCGGGTACCCCGCCAGCCAAGAGGGCTCGACCACCGAGCCGGACAGCCCGGTCCGGGTGTAGGAGAGGAGCGATGCGATGAGCCAAACCCACCGGGCCCGCCAGAGCAGCTCGAACCGCTCGAGGCGCAAGGTCGCCGAGGCGGCCGCCAGGCGCCGTCGGCGCTGGGGCATTGGTGCCACCGGCTTGGTCGCCCTCGTCGTCGCCGGCGTGATCCTCGCGCTGCACTTCGCCAGTCAGCCCTCCCGATCAGCCAGCACGACGGCGAGCGCCACGGGTCCCGCTGTGGGACACGTTGCGCCGAACGGCGCGTTCACCACCCTTGCCGGCACGACGGGGAGCGTCGCATCTCTGCGGGGCCATCCGACGCTGGTGTGGCTCGTGACCACCTGGTGTACCTCGTGCCAGGCCGGGACGCAGCTCTTGGCGCGGAACATCGGAAAGCTCCAAGCCGACGGTGTCCGCGTCGAGGAGATCGAGCTCTACCAGGACCTCGGCCAGGCCGGGCCTTCCATAGGCAGCTTTGCCAGGACCTACGCCGGAGCCGAGGCCACCAACCCCGACTGGAGCTGGGGCGTCTCCTCGGCCGCGCTTACCCGTACGTACGATCCCCAGAGCGGCCTTGAGATCTACTACCTGCTCAACGCCAAGGGCCAAGTCACCTACGTCGACGCCCCGCTCGTGTCGACGATGCCCCAGCTGCTACAGGCTGCTGGGCGGCTCCGGTGAGCGCCGACGACGCCACCCACCAGCCCGACCCGGTCGGAGAAACGCGGCGTGGCACACTGAGGCCGAGGCATCGCGGGCGGTGGCTTGCCGGTGTGCTGAGCGTCGCAGTGGTCGCCGGGTTCGTTGTACGGCTCGCGACCATTGGCACCCCCGGCTCGTCCGTCGTGCGGCCAGCGGCGCGTACGACGTCATCTTCGAGTGCTCCGAAGGCTGCGGGAAGTTCGACAGGTGCCGCGACGAGTCTCGCACCAAACGGCGTGTTCACGACGCTGGACGCCAACGCGGCGGCCGTGGCGAAGCTGCACGGAAAGGACAGGACCGTCACGTCGCTTCGGGGCAAGCCGGTGCTCCTGTGGTTCTTGGTCACGAGCTGTTCGACGTGCGCCGCGAGCGCACCAGCCATCGCTAAGGCGCTGCCCAGCTTGGAGGCTGACGGTGTCCATGTGGTCGGCCTCGACCTCTACGGCGACATCCCTCCGACCCCGCAGGGATGGGGCCAGCTTGCCGCCTGGGCGGCCAACAACGCCGGGCCCGCGTGGTCCAGCGCGCAGTGGACCTGGGGCATGGCCTCCAAGGCCCTCAGCCTGGCCTACGACCCGAGCGGCAACCCAGACGTGTACTTCC
>JAJZJC010000008.1 GCA_021810205.1 Actinomycetes bacterium | reverse complement strand
CTAGGTCTTCACCGGTGTTGCCACCGGATGGACCTCGTTCGACTTGCATGTATTAAGCACGCCGCCAGCGTTCGTCCTGAGCCAGGATCAAACTCTCCATCGAGACTCCTGTGCCCGCCCACGAGGGACCGGCACGAAGAATCAGAGAGCCGGTGGCAACCGACTCAACGTCGCCACCGACAGCAGACCAGAGCGCGCCACGTGGCGCCCCCGTAATGGCCTGCCTCTTACTACTTGACGTACGACCCCGGGACGATCGTCCCAGAGCCGCCCGCACTGGCTTTTGGCTCTCGCTCTTCCGTTTTCAAGGAGCGACCGGGCACTCGCCCCGGAGGGCGTCGATGCCGGGTCTCGTGATAGCGCCGCCGGTGGAGTCCACTGGAGGGCTACCTCGCCACCACCGCTCGGCTCCAGTCGGGGCCGGTTCGGCGGGGAAAGCCAGTGTACCAGTGCGTACCGGAGGCGTCAACCGCAGGGGATTGGCGCTGCCGGTGGCGCGAACGTGGGCACCAGCCGTCCAAGACAGCGTACCCGTACCGTCGGCACGCGCCGCCGGCCGCGCCCACGCCTGGTACCCCAGGGGAGGTTGGTGACGGCGCACCCCGCCTACTTCCAGCGAAAATGGACGAAGAGCCTCCCCCAGTTCTTCGAGTCCTTCTCGTAGCGGTGGTAGCGGGATCTGACGTCCTTGCGGTCGAGGTACCGCAACACCCGCTTCTTGAGCTGGCCCGACCCCTTCCCGGGGATGATCTCGACGAGCGTCGCCTTCTTCGCCTCCGCCTCGTCGATGATCCGTGCCAAGGCACGGTCGATCTCCTCCCCCTTGTTGTAGATGTCGTGGAGGTCGAGCACGAGCTTCGCGGCCACCGGTCGGCTCAGATCCGGCGCTGGGCCTCGGAGAGCACGTCGCGCAGGATCTCGGTCATGAGGTCGATCTCCTCATGGCCGCAGATGAGCGGCGGCGAGAGCTGCACGACCGGGTCCCCCCGGTCGTCGGCCCGGCAGATGAGCCCGGCTTCGAACAGGGCCCCCGACAGGAAGCCCCGCAAGAGCCGCTCACTCTCGGCATCGTCGAAGGACTCGCGGGTCTCGCGGTCCTTCACGAGTTCGATGCCGTAGAAGAACCCCTCTCCTCGCACGTCGCCGACGATGGGAAGGTCGTAGAGCGTCTCGAGCGACGAGCGGAAGTAGTCACGGGTCGCGCGCACGTGCCCGAGCACGTCCTCGCGCTCGAAGATGTCGAGGTTGGCGAGCGCCACCGCGCAGCTCACCGGGTGCCCGGCAAAGGTGAAGCCGTGGGCAAAGCTCGCGCCCGGCTCCAAGAACGGCTCCACGAGCTCGTCGCTCGCGATCATGGCGCCCAGTGGCGCATACCCGCTGGTGAGGCCCTTGGCGACCGTGATGATGTCCGGCTGGTAGTCGAAGCGCTGAGCTCCGAAGTACTCACCCAGACGACCGAACGCGCAGATGACCTCGTCGGAGACGAACAACACCTCGTGGCGGTCGCAGATCTCGCGCACGCGCTGAAAGTAGCCCGGGGGTGGCGGGAAGCACCCACCGGCATTCTGCACGGGCTCCAAGTACACCGCCGCGACCGTCTCGGGTCCCTCACGCTCGATGGCCCGTTCGATCTCGTCTGCCGCCCAACGACCGAACGCCTCGATATCGTCCCCGTGCTCGGGCGCGCGGTAGAAGTTCGTGTTCGGCACCTTGAGCGCTCCAGGCATGAGCGGCTCGAAGGGAGTGCGCAGGCTGGGGATCGACGTGATGGCCAGCGCGCCCATGGACGTGCCGTGGTAGGCGATGTCCCTGCTGATCACCTTGTAGCGCCACGGCTGGCCCTTGAGACGAAAGTACTGGCGCGCCAGTTTCAGCGCGGACTCGACCGCCTCCGAGCCGCCGGAGGTGAAGAAGACCCGGTTCAAGTCACCGGGCGCGAGGTACGCCAGTCGGTCGGCGAGCTCGATCGCCCGCGGGTGCGCGTAGGTCCACAGGGGGAAGTAGGCCAGCTCCGACGCCTGCTTCGAGGCCGCCTCGCCGAGCTCGGTACGCCCGTGACCCAGCTGGCTCGTGAACAGCCCTGCCAGACCGTCGAGGTATCGCTTGCCGTGCTGATCCCATACGTACGCGCCTTCGCCACGCACCATGACCGGGACCTCGTGCTCGTCGCTGTACACGCCCAAGCGCGTGAAGTGCATCCACAGGTGCCGGCGGGCACGCTCGCTCAGCTCGTCTCCCCAGCGCTCGCCTTCGGCATCGACGACATGGGTCTCGTCGGTCATCTGGTCCCCCATGAGTAGGTCTGCTTGGCCAATTTCAGGTAGACGAACGACTCGGTGCTCCGTATCCCCGGGATCGAGCGGAACGCGTCGTTCACCAGGCGGAACAGGGCGTCGTCGTCCTCGCACACCACCTCGACGAGCAGGTCGAAGGAGCCCGCGCACATCACCATGTAATCGACCTCTTCGAGCTCCGCGAGCTTGTCGGCCACGGACCGCACGTCGCCGTCCACGCGCACCCCGACCATCGCCTGGCGATGGAACCCGAGCTGGAGCGGATCGGTGACTGCCACGATCTGCATGACGCCAGCGTCCCGTAGCCGCTGTACCCGGCGCCGGACCGCCGCCTCCGAGAGGCCGACTTCCTCGGCGATGGTGCCGTAGGCCACGCGGCCGTCCCGCTGCAGCGCCTCGATGATGGCGCGGTTCGCGCGGTCGAGGAGCGCGGAGGGCCCCGTACCACCGTACGCCGCCGCGCGGGGATGGGTCCCGCCGGTCCGGTGATCCCCTGTCGTCGGTGCCTGCACGGCCCTCCTGCGCGGTCCTCGCGTGGCTCGGGCATCCTGCAGCGACTCCCGAAACTGCCGATCTATGCCGAATTCTGTCACATTTGGCGATTCTGTCAAGCGATTTGGTCGTTCCTTGGCGAATATACCCCTGAATTCGCCCCTCTGCGCTTGTCAGCGGCCAGCAAATTTGCGATCGTGGTGGGGCAGCGACCGCGGCCCACACCGACCGCGACGGGACCGACGGGGAGGAACGATGGGCCCACATGAGGCAACGCTGGTCCGGCTCCGCAACTTCGTCGGCGGCGCGCACGTCGACGCCGACGGCGCCCCGGCGCCCGTGGTGGACCCGAGCACCGGCCACCCCTTCGCCGAGGCCCCCGTCTCGACGCCCGAGGACGTCGACCGGGCCGTCCGAGCGGCCAGCGCCGCCTTCCCCGCCTGGCGCGACCGCACGCCCGCCGATCGCAGCCTCGCGCTCATCCGCATCGCTGACGCCATCGAGCAGCGCGCCGAGGAGCTCGTGCGCGCCGAGTCGCGCAACACGGGCAAGCCGATCGCCCTCACCCTCTCCGAAGAGATCCCGCCGATGCTCGACCAGATCCGGTTCTTCTCGGGCGCAGCGCGCATGCTGCACGGGCTCGCTGCCGGGGAGTACATGTCAGGGCACACGTCGATGATCCGGCGCGAGCCCATCGGGGTCTGCGCGGCGGTGACGCCGTGGAACTACCCGATGATGATGGCCGTGTGGAAGTGGGCGCCTGCGCTGGCCGCGGGCAACACCATGGTGCTGAAGCCCTCCGACACCACGCCCGTGACCGCGCTCCTCTTCGCCGAGATCATGGCCGAGCATCTCCCGCCCGGCGTCTTCAACGTCGTGTGCGGCGACCGCGACACGGGTCGGGCGCTCGTCGCGCACCCGGTGCCAGCGATGGTCTCTGTCACCGGCAGCGTGCGTGCGGGGATGGAGGTCGCAGGCGCCGCGGCAGCCACCCTCAAACGCGTGCATCTCGAGCTCGGCGGCAAAGCGCCGGTCGTCGTCTTCGACGACGCGGACGTGACGCAGGCGGCCGCGACCATCGCCGGCGCCGCCTACTTCAACGCGGGGCAGGACTGCACGGCGGCGACGCGCATCCTGGCCGGCCCACGGATCTACGAGGACCTCCTCGAAGCGCTCGTCGAGCAAGCCGAGGGAACGAAGCCCGGGCCCCCCGAGGACGACACCGCAGACTTCGGACCGCTCAACAGCGCCAACCAGCTCGCGCGTGTCAAGGGCTTCCTCGAGCGCTTGCCCGACCACGCAGAGGTCCACACGGGCGGCACGCAGGTCGGCACCGCCGGCTACTTCTTCGCCCCCACGGTGGTCGGCGGCCTTCACCAGGACGACGAGCTGGTACGCCAGGAGGTGTTCGGTCCGGTGATCTCGACGCAGCGGTTCTCCGACGAAGCCGAGGCGCTCGCATGGGCCAACGGCGTGGACTATGGCCTCGCGTCGAGCGTGTGGACCCGTGACCACTCACGCGCCATGCGCATGGCGAAGGGACTCGACTTCGGTTGTGTATGGATCAACACCCACATCCCGCTCGTCGCCGAGATGCCACACGGCGGCTTCAAGCGCTCGGGCTATGGCAAGGATTTGTCGCTGTACGGTTTCGAGGACTACACCCGCGTGAAGCACGTGATGAGCAACATCGAGGCATGAGCGACACCGGGCCATCCGCCAAAGGAGCAACGCATCGTGATCATCGGCGTACCGAAGGAAGTGAAGACGGACGAGTACCGGGTGGCCATCACGCCAGCCGGTGTCCGTGAGCTCACCTCCGCCGGCCACATCGTCCATATCGAGCAGGGAGCCGGTGAAGGCTCGTCGATCCCCGACGCAGAGTACGTCCGTACCGGCGCGAAGATCCTCCCCGACGTCGACGAGGTGTGGGCCGGCGCGGACATGGTGCTGAAGGTGAAGGAGCCGGTCCAAGAGGAGTACCACCGCCTCAGCCTTCGCTCCGACCAGATCCTCTTCACGTACCTTCACCTCGCGGCGTCGCGCGAGTGCACCCAGGCACTCGTCGCGGCCGGAAACGTCGCCATCGCCTACGAGACCGTCCGGCTGCCTGACAACTCGCTGCCGCTGCTCACCCCGATGAGCGAGGTGGCCGGCCGCATGGCGCCGATCGTGGCGTCGCACCACCTGATGCGCCCGGGCGGCGGTCGCGGCTCGCTCGTGTGCGGAGTTCCCGGGGTCGAGGCGGCCAAGGTCGTCATCCTCGGCGCGGGCGTGGCCGGCATGGCGGCGGCGACGCTCGCGGTCGGCTTGCACGCCAACGTGTACATCCTCGACAAGAACCTCGAACGCCTCCGCCAGGTCGACCACCACTTCCGCGGCGCGCTCGAGACGGTGGCCTCGAGCACCCATGCGATCGAAGTGCACTGCGTCGACGCCGACATCGTGATCGGCGCGGTCCTCGTAGTGGGCGCCAAGGCGCCGAAGCTCGTGAGCGACGACCTCGTCGCCCAGATGCGGGCCGGCTCCGTCCTCGTCGACATCTCCGTCGACCAAGGCGGCTGCTTCGAGTCCACGCGCCCCACGACCCACTCCGAGCCCACCTTCGGTGTCGGGCGTTCCGTCTTCTACTGCGTGGCCAACATGCCGGGCGCGGTGCCGCACTCTTCGACCCACGCGCTCGCCAACGCGACGCTCCCCTACACGCTCGAGCTCGCGAACCTCGGTTGGCAGGAGGCCGTCCGCCAGGACGCACCGCTCGCCGAAGGGGTCAACGTCGTCCACGGTGCGATCACCTGCGCGCCAGTCGCCGAGGCGCACACCATGGCCTACACGCCGCTCGGTTCCTAGGAGCGGTACGGGCTCCCCGCGAGCCAGAAGCGCCACTCGAGCTCCGTCGCCCGACTGATCCCGACCCGGGGACCGCGCGCGGGGGCACCTTCGGGCGACGGCGTGCCGTCGTCGACGAGAACGGGACCGGCCGCGTGGGTCGTGCCGTCCACGAGGTCCGTCGCGTCGTGCACCTTTTCGATGCCGAGCGCGCACGTGAGGTTCGCGGGTCCACGGCACAAGTCGCGGTCCGCGGGGGTCCGCCCGTCCCGGCGGCGCGTGGCACGCGCGGCGCGCATCTCGTCGAGCCCGGCGACCGGCTCGAGCGCCCGCAGGAGCACGGCGCGGGCGATCCCTTCGGGTCCGCAGACCACGTTCGCACACCAGTGCATGCCGTAGCTGAGATAGACGTAGAGCAGCCCTGCGCGCCCGAACATGGTCGCGTTCCTCGCGCTGCGCCCGCGGAAGGCGTGGGACGCTGGGTCTGTCTCCCCGCGGTACGCCTCGACCTCGACGATCCGCCCGGCTCGCTCTCCGTGCACGAGGAGCTTGCCCAAGAGCGCCGGCGCGACATCGAGGGGATCGCCGAGCAGGAGCCCGCGCTCGACCGGCTTCCATGTGACGCGCCGGCGAGGCTGACCGGAACCGCTGCCCGGCGGCGAGCTCACGACTCCTCGGTGGCCGCCCTGCTGCAGCGCGCGAGGCGCGCCCTGTCCACCCCGAGCCGGCGCGAGAAGTGCTCCATCTGCTCGGCGACCGGGACCGGACCAGCGCCACCCGGCGTCGTCCTCCTCGTCACCGGCACGCCAGGCTCCAAGAGCTGGGCTCCCGCGTCACCAAGGTCCGGGTGTGCCTGGACGAGCTCGACGAGGGGCACGTGGCGCTCGATCGACTCACGCACGAGCCCGGCGACGAGCGCGTGCGCCTGACGGAACGGCACCCCGCGTGCGACGAGCAGCTCGGCGAGGTCGACCGCTGCCGAGGAGGGCCCGTCGGCTGCGTCTTGCATCCGTGCATGGTGCCACTGCAGCGTCGCGTAGAGGCCGGTGAGCGCCCGGAGGATCGCGCGCACCTGGCGCCACGAGTCGAACAGCGGCTCCTTGTCCTCCTGGAGGTCGCGGTTGTACGCGAGCGGCAGGCCCTTGAGCGTCACGAGCAGTCCAGTGAGGTGGCCGATCAGGCGGCCGGCCTTGCCTCTCGCGAGCTCTGCGACGTCGGGGTTCTTCTTCTGCGGCAGCATCGAGCTGCCCGTCGCATACGCGTCGTCGAGCGTGCAGAACCCCCATTCGTCACTCGACCACAGCACGATCTCCTCACCCATGCGCGACAGGTGGACGCCCAAGAGCGCGATGTCGAAGAGCCCTTCTGCCACGAAATCTCGGTCGGAGACGGCATCGAGCGAGTTCTCGAACCGGTGACTGAAGCCCAGCTGATCCGCCACGAAGTCGGGGTCAAGCGGCAGCGAGGAACCGGCGAGCGCCCCCGCGCCCAGCGGGGAGACGTCGAGCCGGTCGATCGTCGACGTCAGCCGATCGACGTCGCGTGCAAGCGCCCAGCCGTGCGCGAGGAGGTGGTGTGCGAGCAGCACGGGCTGCGCCCGCTGCAGGTGCGTGTAGCCGGGAAGATAGGCGTCCCCCGCTTCCCGCGCACGTCCGAGGAGCACATCTTGGAGCGCCAGCACGTCGCCAGCGAGCACAGCGAGCGACCGACGGCACCACAGCCGAAGGTCCGTCGCCACCTGGTCGTTCCTGCTCCGTCCGGTATGGAGCTTGGCGCCGAGCTCGCCGGCGATCTCGGTGACCCGGCGCTCCACGGCCGTGTGGACGTCCTCGTCACCGGGCGCGAACTCGAGCCGGCCCTCGGCGAGCTCCGCTCCCACCGTCGCCAGGACCTCCAAGAGCGTCTCGACCTCCTCTTTTTCCAAGATGCCGGCGCGTCCGAGCCCGCGCACATGGGCGCGGGACCCCTCGATGTCATCCGCGGCGAGCTCCTTGTCGAAGCCCACGCTCACCGACAGGTCGGCGACCGCCTCGGCCATGCCGTCCCCCAAGCGGCCCTGCCACAGCGTCACGGGTGGCCGCCCTGGCGCGCGGCCCACGTCGCCACGCCCAGGCCCCACAGGCGCACGAAACCTTCGGCGTCCTCGTGACGGAACGTGTCGCCCGCGTCGTAGGTGGCGAGCCCGCGGTCGTAGAGTGCCACAGGGCTCCTACGGCCCGTGACCACTCCGGTGCCGGGCAGCTCGAACCGCACGCGCACCTCGCCGGTGACGTGGCGCTGCGACTCGATCATGAAGGCGTCGAGCGCCTGCTTCAAGGGTGAGAACCAGTAGCCGTCGTACACCAGCTCCGCCCACCGCGGCTCGAGTCGCGCCTTCTCGTGGGCGAGATCGTGCTCCAAGGTGAGGTCCTCCAGATGCCCGTGCGCGAGCAAGAGGGCCAGAGCCCCGGGGGACTCGTAGATCTCACGGCTCTTGATGCCGACGCGACGGTTCTCGACCATGTCGAGGCGGCCGAACCCCGTGGCACCCGCGAGCCGCCCGATGCGGGTGACGAGCTCATGACCTGGGAGTCGGTCCCCGTCGAGCGAGACGGGCACGCCCTCTTCGAATCCGATCACCACTTCTACGGGCGACGTCGCCGTGCGCGCGGTCATCGTGTAGATGTCCTCTGGCGGCTCCGCCCAAGGGTCCTCGAGCACGCCGCACTCGATGGACTTGCCCCATAGGTTCTCGTCGATCGAGTAGAGCTTCTCCTTGGTCACCTCGATCGGGATGTTCCACTTCGCCGCGTACTCCACGCACTGCTCGCGGTTCAGGCCCCAGACGCGGGCTGGCGCGATCACCTCGAGGTCCGGTGCGAGCGCACGGGTCCCCACCTCGAAGCGGACCTGGTCGTTTCCCTTGCCGGTGCAGCCGTGCGCGACCGCGTCGGCACCGTGGACGCGCGCGAGCCGCACGAGGTGATGCACGATGACGGGGCGCGAGAGCGCCGAGACGAGTGGGTACTTGCCCTCGTAACGGGCGTTCGCCCGGATCGCCGGGAAGCAGTACTCCTCCGCCATCTCCTGACGAGCGTCGACCACCACGGCCTCGACCGCACCTGCCGCGATCGCCCGGTCACGCAGCGTGTCCCAACCCTCGGCGAAACGATCCGCCTCCTGGCCGACATCGACGGCGACCGCGATCACCTCTGCGTCCATTTGCTCAGTCAGCCATCGCACGGCGACCGACGTGTCCAATCCACCGCTGTACGCGAGCACGATGCGTCGCATCAATCCTCCTCGGCTCGCGCGGGACCGAGCCCGGCGAACGATCTCAGGCGCTCCGCCAGTTGGCGGGCGCTCGGTTCTTCTGCCACCACGACGAGCAGCGTGTCGTCCCCAGCGACCGTCCCTACCACGCCCTCGAGGGCGCTTCGGTCCAGCGCCGATGCTACGACATGGGCGCACCCCGGCGGCGTGCGCAGGACCACCAGGTTCTGCGCGGGCGTCACCTCGACTGCCCACTCCCCCAGCACCCGTCGTAGGTGGTCGACGGGCGCGATCTGCTGGATCGGGAGCTCGGGCAGTGCGTAGACGGTCTCGCCGCCCGCGACCCGGACCTTCACCGCCCCGAGGTCGTCGAGATCGCGCGACACGGTGGTCTGCGTCGCCTCCACACCCTCGGCCGCCAGCAGCTCGACGAGCTGCCCCTGGCTCCCCACCGCGTGGCGCTCGAGCAGCTGCGCGATGCGGTGCTGACGCTGGTTGCGCGTGAGCTTCATCGCGCGCACACCTCGGAGAGCACGCCGACGGCCTCGTCGACATGCGCGTCGCTCACGAGGAGCGACGGCGCCAGTCGGAGGGCGTCGGAGCGAACGGGGTTCACGAGCAAGCCCTCGGCGAGCGCCGCGCTCGCGATCTCGGCCGCGCGACCCTCGGTCAGCACCGCGGCCAGGAGCAGGCCCTCGCCACGGACCTCGCGCACGCCCGGAAGAGACTCGAGCCCTTGGCGAAGGCGCGCGCCGGCATGCTGTGCCCGTCGGCACACGTCCTCGCGCTCCATGACTTCGAGCGTCGCTCGCGCCGCAGACATCGCCAGCGGCTGCCCGCCGAAGGTCGTCGCGTGGTCCCCTGGGGAGAAGGCCGCGGCCACCTCCGCCCTCGCCCAGCACGCGCCGACCGGCATTCCGTTACCCAGCGCCTTCGCCATGGTCACCACGTCGGGGCGCAACGGCCCGGACTGGAACCCGAACCAACGTCCCGTACGGCCGAAGCCGGTCTGCACCTCGTCACACATGAGCAGCACCCCGCGCTCGGTGCACAGACGCCGCAGCCCTGCCAGATAGTCCGAGGAGGGGACGATCACGCCACCCTCTCCCTGGATCGGCTCGACGAGCACGGCGCCGACGGTCGCAGGGTCCAGCGCCGAGTCCATCGCGTCCAGGTCGTCGTAGGCGACGTGGACGAACCCCTCGGGTAGAGGCGCGAACGGTGCGTGCTTGGCGGGTTGGCCGGTCGCGTGGAGGGTGGCGAGCGTCCGTCCATGGAAGGAGTCCCACGTGGCGACCACCACGTGGCGACCAGGGCCCGCCCACTTGCGGGCGAGCTTCAGGGCGCATTCGTTGGCCTCGGCCCCCGAGTTGCAGAAGAACACCTCTCCCCCGCCCCCGATGAGGCGGTCAATGGTCGCCGCCACCTCGGGCGCGAGCTCGTTGCCATAGAGGTTCGAGGTGTGCCACAGCCGTCCAGCTTGCGCAACGAGCGCAGCCGCGACGTCGGGGTGGGCATGACCCAAGGAGGTGACTGCGAGCCCCGAGACGAAGTCGAGGTACCGCCGTCCCGCGGTGTCGAAGAGCTCGCTGCCGCTGCCCCGCGCGAAGACGACAGCGGGCGGCGCGTACGTGTGCATGAGCGTCATGGCATCACCATGGTGCCGATACCGCCGTCGGTGAAGAGTTCGAGGAGGATGGCATGCTCGATGCGGCCATCGAGGATGTGCGCCCGGCGTACACCCGCCCGCACCGCCCGCACGCATGCCTCGGCCTTGGGAATCATGCCGCCCGCCGCCCGTCCCGACTCGAGCAGCTCGGCGAGGCGGTCGGCACTGAGCCGCCGGATGCACGAGCTCGCGTCGGAGGGGTCTTCCCGGACGCCTTCGACGTCGGAGAGGAAGACGAGCTTTTCGGCGTCGAGGGAGGCAGCGATCGCACCGGCGACGGTGTCCGCGTTGATGTTGTACGCCTGGCCGGTCTCGTCGGCGCCGATCGTCGCCACCACGGGCACGAGGTCCTCAGCGAGCAGGCGGCGCAGGATCGAGGGATCGACCGCGAGGACCGTGCCCACGAAGCCGAGCTCCACTGAATGGGGCGCGGCGGTGATCAGCTTCGCGTCCTCGCCGGAAAGCCCGACCGCGATCGGACCATGCACGTTCATCGCCGAGACGATGTCACGGTTCACCTTTCCGACCAGCACCATGCGGGCCACGTCGAGGGTCTCGGCGTCGGTCACCCGGAGCCCGTCGCGAAACTCGCTCTGCATGCCCAGGCGATCGAGAAGCTCGCCGATCTGCGGTCCGCCACCGTGGACCACCACCGGCTTGATCCCGACGCTGTGCAAGAGCACCACGTCCTCAGCGAAGGAGGCCACCTCGGAGCCGGCGAGCGCATTCCCGCCGTACTTCACTACGACGGTCGCGCCGTGGAAGCGGCGAATATACGGAAGCGCCTCGATGAGGATCGCGGCACGGTCGGTCGGGGCCGTCACGACGTCGTCCGGTTCTCGTCGATGTAGCCGTAGCCGAGGTCGGTCGTGAGCACCGCGCCCCGGCCACTGCCGAGGCCGAGGTCACAGGAGATCTCCACATGGCGTCCCGCCATGTGCGCGGCGACAGCCGCTCCGTCATGGCCCGCAGCCATGCCGGCCCGACACACCTCGATGCCGCCGTATCGCACCGACACACGGTCGAGGTCGAAGCCCACCCCTGCCGAGCCGAGCTCGCTCACGACGCGCCCCCAGTAGGGGTCCGCGCCGTTGAGCGAGCACTTCACGAGCAGGGAGCTCGCCACCTTGCGGGCGGCGCGATGCGCCTCGGCATCGCTCGCGGCACCGCTGACCGTGACACGGGCGACCTTGGTCGCGCCTTCCGCATCCGCCACCATCGCCGCGGCGAGCTCGCTGCAGACGAGTGCCACCGCGCCGGCCAGCGCGTCGGTCTCGACGGGTCCCGCGAGCCCGCTTGCGAGCAGCAACACCGTGTCGTTGGTCGAGGTGGCACCGTCCACCGTCATCTCGTTGAACGAGGCTCGCACGGCGCCACGAAGCACCCTGTGGAGCGTCGCCGCGTCCGCTTCGGCGTCGGTGGTGAGGACGGCGAGCATGGTCGCCATGTTCGGCGCCAACATCGCCGCTCCCTTGGCCATGCCGCCGACGATGCACGGGCCGCCGGCGGTGCCGCCGGCGGTGCCAACCGTGGTGACGGCCTCCTTTCGCACCGTATCGGTCGTCATGATCGCGGTCGCTGCCGCGGCGCCGGCGACGGCGCCCCCAGCGCGAGCACCGACGACCGCAGGGACTGCGTCGAGCACCCCCGCCGGGAAGGGCACACCGATCAGCCCGGTCTGGCAGACGAGGATCTCCTCGGTCGACGCGCCGATGGCCACAGCGGTCAGTCGGCAGAGCGCCTCGGCCGCTTCCACCCCGGCGGGGCCGGTCGCCGCGTTCGCGTTGCCCGACGAGAGCACCACCCCGGCGGCACTCCCCCCGGTCGCCGCGAGGTGCGCCCGGCTGACTTGGACGGGCGCAGCAGCCGCGAGGTTCTGCGTGAACACGCCGGCGGCCGGCACCGCCCGGCCGTGGGCCGTCGCCACGACGGCGAGGTCGGGCACACCGCCAGACTTGATACCGATCGCTCCGCCGGCGGCCACGAACCCACGCGCCGCGGTGACGCTCACGGGAACACCCCGGCGATCGGGAGACCGAGACCTTCGTCGAAGTCGAGGGCGAGATTGGCGCACTGGATCGCCTGCCCCGCCGCTCCTTTTACGAGATTGTCGAGGGCACACACGACGAGCAGCCACCCGGTGCGCTCGTCGACGCCAGCGTGCACGTGGACGCAGTTCGAGCCCGAGGTCGCCTTCGTCGACGGTGGCGCGTCGGTCACCACGACGAAACGCTCGCTGTCATAGGCCTCGTGGAGGACAGCCATCGCGTCCGCCGACGACAGCGGCCGAGCAGGACGCGCATAGCACGTCGCGAGGATGCCCCTCGTCATCGGCGCGAGGTGGGGCGTGAACACGACGCTGCAACCGAGCACCTGCTCCATCTCGGGAGTGTGACGGTGCGTGAGCAGGCTGTAGGCGCGGAAGTCCTCGTCGACGGTGCCGAAGTGCAGCGTGTCGCTGGGCGCCCGGCCCGCTCCCGACGCTCCGCTCGCCGCGTCCACGATCACCGCCGCGCCGTCCAGCACCCCGGCGCGGGTGAACGGCGCCAACGCGATGGCGGCCGCAGTCGGATAGCACCCGGGCACCGCCACTCGGTGGGTCAGGCGCAGCTCGTGGCGGGACAGCTCTGGGAGGCCGTAGACGAAGTCTGCGAGCAGGTGTGGTGCAGCATGCTCCTTGCCGTACCACTGCGGGTAGAGCGCCGGATCTTTCAACCGGAAGTCGGCGGCCAGGTCGACGACGAGCGTCGTGCCCAGCTCGGGGACGAGCCGCTGCGACTCGCCGTGCGGGAGGGCGAGGAAGGTCACATCGAGTCCCGCGAGGCGTGTGACGTCGATGGGCTCGTAGTCGAGCGACGGGTAGGCGGCCGCAAGCGACGGGGTGTGCGACGCGACAGGGGTCCCAGCCGCGCCCCCGGCGGCGGCCACGACCACCTCGAGGTTCGGGTGGCCTGCGAGCAGGCGAAGGAGCTCCGTGCCGGCATACCCCGATGCGCCGACAACGCCGGCGGATCGGAGGTTCCCCTGGCCATGGGAGCACGCATGCACGAGTGCAATCTTATACGCACCTGCGCATAGACATGCAAGCGGCACGCCTACTGGCGCAAGGTAGCGGTCGTCTCGGCCGCCACGGCGTCGACGATCGCCTGGCGCAGCGTACCGACCTCCTCGTCGGTGAGGGTGCGATCGGGCGCGCAGAAGCGTAACCGGTACGCCAGGCTCCTGGTCCCCTCGGGCACCGCCGGGCCCCGGTAGACGTCGAAAAGGGTCACGGACTCGAGCAGCTCCCCCGCCACGCGCCCGATCACGGCCTCGACCGCCGCGGCAGGGACGCCTTCGGGCGTGACGAACGCGAGGTCGACGTCGGAGGACGGGAAGCGGCTGATCGGCTGTGCGGCCTCCGGACGCCGCGCGGTGACCGCCGGGTCGAGAAGCCGGGCGAGGTCGAGCTCGATCCAGCCCACCCGCACGCCGTCGATCCCGAGGGCTGCGGCGACGTCCGGGTCGACCTCGCCGAGCGCACCGATCCGCTCGCCGCTCGACGCGACCAGCACGGCCGCCCGCGTCGGGTGCAGTCCAGCGACGTTGCCATCGGCAACGAGGTCGACCGCGGCAAGCCGGAGTGCCGCTGCCACCACCCGCCACGCCCCGACCGCGGTCCTGGCATCGTCGCCCTCGCCGAACAGGACCGCTGCGCACAGCTCACGCTCGCCGGGCAGCATCGCGGGCACCGAGCCGTCGGCTCCCCCACGCGCCTCGCGGCCCGCCTCGTCGGGGTGCGAGAAGACGGTGCCGATCTCGAAGAGCCGCGCCGCGGCCTCGCGCCGCTTCGCATTGCGAGCGAGGGCCCGGACGAGGCCGGGCAGCAACGAACGGCGCAGCCACGCCTCTTCCTTCACGATCGGGTTGGTGACCGCGACGGCGGCGCCGGGCAGTCCCATGAGGGCGTGGTCGGCATCGTCGACGAGCGTCGGCGTCCACGCCTCGAGCGCCCCGAGCCCGCAGAAGGTGTCCGCGAGCAGCCGTCGCTCGCGCTGGTACGCGGTGAGGCGGCCCGGCTGCGGCCAGGCAGGCTGGCGGCGCTCGATCCTCGAGTACCCGTAGGTCCGGGCGATCTCCTCGACGACGTCGGCGACACCGTGGGGCCCTCGACGCACGTCTGGGCGGTTGGTCGGCACGGTCACGTCGATCGAACCGTCCGCCGGCGCGCAGCCGAAGCCGATCGGCTCGAGCAGCGATGCCACCGTGTCCGGGGCGAGGGCGACTCCGAGCAGGCCCTCCACGCGGGCGGTCGGGACTCGCAAGCGGAAGGGTTGCGGCACCTCGCCACGCACGTCGAGGCTGCCGTCGGCCACCGGAGCGCCAACGAGCTCGCAGAAGCGCGCCACGCAGCGGTCGATGCCCCAGGGGTCGCTCCCCCGCTCGAAGCGCGCGGACGCTTCGGTGCGCAGCCCGAGGCGCTTGGAGGTCCGGGCGATGGCCATCGGCGCGAAGTACGCGGCTTCGAGCAGCACCCGGGTCGTCGCGTCGCCGATCTCGCTCGACTCGCCGCCCATGATCCCACCGATGCCGACGGGGTTCCCCACGGCATCACAGATGACGCAGTCCTCACCGCTGTCCGCGAGCCCACGCCCGCGCACGCCGAGGGTGCGGGTGACTCCGTCGAGCGTCACGAGCTGCTCGCCGGGTCGAGCGCGGCGAACGCGCAGCCCGGCGCCTGCCAGCCGATCGAGGTCGTAGGGATGGGTGGGCTGGCCGAGCTCGACCATGACGTAATTCGACGCGTCGACCACGTTGTTGATCGGACGCATGCCGGCGAGGACCAGCCTGCGGGCGAGCCAGCGGGGTGACGGGCGCACCGAGACCTCTTCGAGCACCCGCACCACCATGCGCGGGCAGATGTCGGGGTCCTCGATCTCGAGGGACGCGAGCGAGCCCACCGGCACGCCGAGCGACGGCGGCGGAGTCGGCTCGCCGATGGTGAACGGGAGGTGGAGCCTCCCGGCGAGATCTCGCGCCACCCCCGCGATGCTCCACGCGTCGGGCCGGTTGCCCTCGACGGCGATGTCGAAGACGACGTCGGGCTGTACGCCAAGCGCCTCGGCCAGCGCCATCCCGGGTCGGACGCCGTCGGTGTCGCCCATGACCAGGATCCCCTCATGGTCGTCGGACAGGCCGAGCTCGTGCCCCGAGCACAACATGCCGTTGGAGACGACGCCCTTCATCTTTCGGCGAGCGATCTCGAGGCCGCCGGGGAGCACCGCGCCCACGGGCGCGAGCGGCACGAGGTCACCGACTGTGAAGTTCCACGCTCCGCAGACGACCTCGACCGCCCCGTCGCCGGTCTCGACCGTGACCAGCCGGATCCGGTCGGCCCCCTTGATCGGCGCGATGTCGCGTACTCGAGCGACGACGACGTCGCCGATCCCTTCGCCGACGCGCTCCACCCGCTCCACGACGAGGCCGAGATCGTCGAGGGTGGCGACGAGCGCTGGGATGTCGTTCGGGAACGGTGCGAAGTCGCGCAACCAGCTGAGCGGCGCGCGCATCAGAACTGCCTCAGGAACCGGACGTCGTTCTCGTCGAGCAACCGCAGGTCCGCGAGCTGGTGTCGCATTTGCGCGCACCGGTCAATACCGAACCCGAACGCGAAGCCCGTCCACTCCTCTGCGTCGATCCCCACCGCGTCGAAGACCGCGGGGTCGACCATGCCGCACCCTGCGAGCTCCAGCCATCCGGTGTGCGAACAGGTCCGGCACCCCTCGCCGCGGCAGATGGTGCAGGTGACGTCGACTTCCGCCGACGGCTCGGTGAATGGGAAGTAGCCCGGGCGCAGGCGCGTGTGGATGTCGGGCCCGAAGTAGGCGTTGGCGAACGTCTCCACGGTGCCGGCGAGGTCGGCGAAGGTGATCCCGTGGTCCACGACGAGCCCTTCGAGCTGGTGGAACACGGCGAGGTGGCTCGCGTCACGCGTCTCTCGCCGGAAGGTGCGACCGGGCATGACCGCGTGGAACGGCGGCGCGTGGCGCTCCATGAGCCGGATCTGCACCGGCGAGGTGTGCGTGCGGAGCAGGACGGTCTCGGGCTCCCCCACGTCGAGAAAGAAGGTGTCCCACATGCTGCGCGCCGGATGCGCGAGCGGGATGTTCAGCGCGACGAAGTTGTACCAGTCGGTCTCGGTCTCGGGGCCCTCTTCGACCTCGAAGCCCATCCCCACGAACACGTCCTCTAGCGCGCGGCGCGTCTGGTCGACGAGATGGAGATGGCCGCGCGACATCGATGAGACGACGGCGCCCACCTCGGTGAGGTCGAGGCGGTCGGCCTCGAGCCGCGCGGCACGCGCCGCTCCGGCGAGCGCCTCGAGGCGCTCGGCCGCGAGCGCCTCGAGGCGCTCGCGCGTGTCGTGGAGCTGCTTGCCGACCGTGCGACGAGCGTCGGGGTCGAGCGCACCGAGCTCGCGGTGTACGCGCACGATCGGACTTCGCTTGCCGAGCACCATGGTCACTACGCCGCGGAGCTCCTCGACGTTCGCCGCGCCGGCGAGCGCGTCGGCAGCCTCGCGTTCGATGCGCGCCACTGTGGCCGGCACTGTCATCGGGGCATCGTAGTCCGGCGCTGGCGCGCAGCTTCGAAGCAGAGCACCGCGCATGCCATGCCGACATTCAACGACTCGGCGCGCCCCTGCATCGGGATGACCACGCGGGCGTCGAGCGCGAGCTCGCCCCCAATCCCCGCAGCCTCGTTGCCGAGGACGAGCGCGCTCGGCTGGGTCCAGTCGTAGTCCGTGTAGTCCTCGCCGCCCCGCACCACGGCGCCGACGCGCCGGTAACCCGAGAGCGCGTGGAGTGCCGCCGCCGCGTCGCGCTCCACCACGATCGGCACATGGAAGAGCGAGCCGGCCGAGGCACGCACGGTCTTGGGGTTGTACGGGTCGACCGTGCCCCCGCAGCACACCACCGCGTCGGCGCCCGACGCGTCCGCGCTGCGCAGCACGGTGCCGGCGTTGCCGGGGTCACGGACATCGGCCATCACGACGACGAAACGCCCGCTTGCGGGAACCACGGGCACGTCGAGCATCGGGAAGACCGCGAGCACAGGCTGGGGCGTCACGGTGGCGGCGACCCGTTCGAGTACCCCGGGCGCCAGCTCGAGCACGCGTGCACCCACCTGGGCCGCGACGGCCGCCAGGGCAGCGACGTCGGGGTCCGCGACACCGTCGGGCGAGAGGTAGACCGACTCGGGCACCGCACCGGCCTCGAGGCCGGTGCGGATGACCTCGCTGCCTTCGGCGACGAAGACCCGTTCGGACCAGCGAGCCGCCCGGCGGTGCAGGAGCCGCCGGATACGGCGTACCCGCTGGTGCGAGTACGCGAGCGTCAGGACGCTGCCAGCGCCCGGCCCGCGACCGCCACGAGCGCGCCGAACGCGTCGTCGTCGCTGACAGCCAGATCGGCCAGCACCTTGCGATCCACCTCGACGCCGGCTTCGTGCAGCCCGGCGATGAACCTGGAGTAGCTCATGCCGTGCGTGCGGGCCGCGGCATTGATCCGCTGGATCCACAGCTTGCGGAAGTCGCCCTTGCGAGCGCGTCGGTCGCGGTACGCGTACTGCAGGGAGTGCATGACCTGCTCGTTCGCGGCGCGATAGGTCCGGCTCTTGTCGCCGTAGTATCCCTTGGCCTGCTCGAGCACCGCCCGGTGGTGCTTGCGGCCGTGGATCGCGCGCTTGACTCGTGCCATCTGTCCTCCTCAGATGCCGAGCATGCGCCGGATGCGCCGCTCGTCACCGGATGCAAAGTCGGTCTCGTGCGACAGACGTCGCGTCCGCACGCTGTTCTTCTTCTCCAAGAGGTGCGACCGGTTCTGCTGGCGCCGCCGCAGCCGGCCGGTGCCCGTGATCTTCACGCGCTTGGCCGCCCCCCGGTCCGTCTTCATCTTCGGCATCTCGCTACTCCTCTTCGTGGGCGTCCTGGTTCCGCTGCCGCGCGGCTGCCGACTGCTTCGCCCGCTTGTCCGGCGCGAGCACCATCACCATGTTCCTGCCGTCGAGCCGAGGCTCGGCCTCGACCTTGGCCGCGCCGTCCATCTGCTCGGCGATGCGGTCCAGGATCTTCTTGCCGAGATCGGGGTGGAAGACCTCGCGACCGCGGAACATGATCGTGATCTTCACCTTGTGGCCGTCTTCTAGGAATTTGGCGACCTGCCGGGTCTTGGTCTCGAAGTCGCCGGGCCCGATCTTGGGCCGGTACTTCATCTCCTTGATCCCGACGTGGACGGCCCTTCGCCGGCTCTCCTTGGCTCGCTGCGCCTCGTCGAATTTGAACTTGCCATAGTCCATGATCCGACAGACGGGCGGATTGGCCATGGGCGCGACCTCGACGAGGTCGAGGTCGAGGCTTCGGGCGATGGTGAGCGCTTCGGGCAGGGGCTTGATCCCGAGCTGCTGCCCATCGGGATCGACGAGGCGGACCTCGCGCGCCCGAATTCGATCGTTGATCCGGTGCTCAGGTGCAGTGGCGGTGACTATTCGGCATCGTCCTCTCTGTCGGGCCGGCGGTCCTTCCGCGGCCGTATCGTAAGCGGAGCCACGCCCGACCGGGCGATGCCACATCGACCCGGACGCACCGACAGTGGCCGGGTGGAGGCCCGTCGACCGAGAGCCCCGCTTTCTCGGCTGCATAGGCTACCAGCATGAGCTTATGGACTCCGTCAGGGGAGCATCCCGTCGGTGACGAACGTGGTACCCAGCCCCGCGGGGCTGCACTCGGCTCCCCCGGTGCCGGCTCGTCGGGCCCGGACGGGTCGGGTCCCGGTGCCGGCTCGTCGGGCCCGGACGGGTCGGGTCCCGGTGCCGGCCAGGAAGACCTCGAGGCGCTGCGGCGTCAGCTGGCCGACACCCCGGTCGACGTGATCGTCGCCAACCACTGCTACGGGCTCTTCGAGCTCGCCGCCGTCTACCTCTCGGAGTCTCCCCCGAGGCTCGAGCAGGCGAGGACCGCGATCGACGCGCTCGGGTTCCTCGTCGACGGGCTGGGCGAGCGCCTCGGCGACGCGCACCCGGCCTTGCGGGACGCGCTCGCCCAGATCCGGCTCGCATTCGTCCAGATCTCGGCGGCGCCCACCGGCGGCACCACTGCGGACGGCGCTTAGCCCACCTTGGTGAGCTCGCGCGCCTCCATCCGGCCGAGATGGCCCGGGACGACGCAGAAGGCCACCCGTGCTCCCACTTCGATCCGGCGCGAGCCGTCCGCGACGGCGGTGCAGTGGAAGGGCCACACCTCGCCGCCCGCGCCGGCCACCTCCCCGAGCCCGCGGGCCTCGTCGAACGCGGACACCGACCCGACGCGTACGCCGTCCGTCAATGGACGATCTTGGAGAGCGGTAGCTCGAGGATGTCGGTCGCGCCCGCGTCCTTGAGCGCCGGTATGAGCGTGTTGATCTCGGACTTGGCAACCACCGTCTCGAGGGCGAAACCCCGGTCGCCGGTGAGCTCCGAGACGGTCGGTGATCGCATGGAAGGCAGGACGGAGACCACCTCGTCCAGCTGGGCGGCGGGCACGTTCAGCTTGACGAGCACCTTCTCACGCGCCTCGAGGGCTCCGACGAGCAGGGTGTGCAGCTGGTCCATGGCGTGGCGCTTCACGGGATCCGCGGCAGCGTCAGGATTGGCGATCAGCTCGGTGCGAGACACGAGGATCGTGTCGATCACACGGAGCCCCGCGGCGCGCAGCGCCCGTCCCGTCTCGGTGATCTCGACCACGCAGTCGGCGATCTCGGGTACCTTCGCCTCCGTGGCGCCGTAGGAGAGGGAGATCTCGGCCTTGACGCCGTGCGCGACGAGCGCCCGACGGGTGAGCTCGGGGTACTCGGTGCTCACGCGCAACGGCCGGCCGCTCGCCCCGGCCAGGTCCGCAAGCGTCCGGTACGGCGAGTCCCCTGCCACCGCGAGGACCACCCGGATCGGGTTCTTCGTGGCCTTGGAGTACGCGAGCTCACCGAGGGACATCACGTCCGCGCCGCGTTCTTCGATCCAGTCTCGCCCCGTGATCCCGAGGTCGAACAGCCCGTCGGCGACGTAGACGGGGATCTCTTGGGGCCGCAGGATCCGCACCTCGTCGACGCGCGGGTCGTCGATGCGGGCGCGGTAGTCGACGTCCGACGTGCGGACGACCGCGAGGTCGGCCGCCTCGAAGAGCTCGAGCGTCGCTTTCTCCAGCGAGCCTTTGGGCAGCACGACACGCAGCATCGGTCAGCTCCTCACCAGGTGAGCCATGGCCAGCGCGGTCGCCGCGGCTTCCCGCCCCTTGTTCGCGCCGTCCTGGGCGCTGCGTGCGAGCGCCTGGTCGAGCGTGTCGGTCGTGAGGACCCCGAAGGCGACCGGCGTGCCCGTATCGAGCGCCACGCGCTGGATGCCCGACGCGCACTCTGCGGCGACGATGTCGTAGTGGCTCGTCTCCCCGCGCATCACCGCGCCGAGGCAGACCACAGCGTCGGCGCCGGCGCGCACGAGCGCCTGCGCCATGAGCGGGAGCTCGAAGGCACCGGGCACCCACGCGACGGTCACGTCCGTCCGATCGACGCCGAGCTCGCCGAGCGTGTCGAGGGCGCCGGCAAGGAGTCGCCAGGTGATCCCTCCGTTGAACCGGGCGCAGGCGATCCCGACGCGGAGCCCTCGTCCCGACGCGTCGTCACCGGCCAAGAGCTTGCCGACCCGGCCCGCGAGCGACTCGACCGCTCCGTCGGGGAGCACCGCCTCGTCGGGCATCAGCGATTGCCGGCCGGGTCGTCGAGACCCTCCAAGAGATGCCCCATCCGATCGCGCTTGGTGCGAAGGTACGTGAGGTTCTCGGGGTTCGGCACCGACTCCAACGGCACGCGCTCGGTGATCTCGAGGCCGAAGCCCTCGAGCCCGCCGTACTTGTCAGGGTTGTTGGTCATGAGGCGCATGGTGGTGACCCCGAGGTCGACCAGCATCTGCGCGCCCGTGCCGTACTGCCGGGTGTCGGCTGGGAACCCGAGGGCCACGTTCGCGTCGACGGTGTCGTGCCCCTGCTCTTGGAGGCTGTACGCGCGGATCTTGTGGCCGAGCCCGATGCCACGGCCCTCGTGCCCGCGCAGGTAGATCACGACACCACGGCCCTCGCGGTCGATCACGTCCATCGCCGCATGCAGCTGCGGGCCGCAGTCACAGCGCAACGAGCCGAACACGTCGCCCGTCAGGCACTCCGAGTGCACCCGCACCAGCTCGTCGGGACCGATCTCGCCCTTGACGAGCGCGAGGTGCTGCTCGCCGTCGAGGAGCGACTCGTAGACATAGGCCTGGTAGTCGCCACCGGGAGCGGGGATGCGCGCTTCGGCCACCTGCCGCACGAGCTTCTCGGTGCGCCGCCGGTAGCGGATGAGATCCGCGATGGAGATGAGCGGGAGGCCGTGGCGCTTGGCGAACCCCTCGAGCTCGCCAAGGCGCGCCATCTCGGCCTTGTCCTCGCTCACGATCTCACAGAGCACACCCGCCGGAGTGAGCCCGGCCGCTCGGGCGAGGTCGACGGTCGCCTCGGTGTGCCCCGCGCGCGTGAGCACCCCGCCGTGGCGGTAGCGCAACGGGAAGATGTGCCCCGGCCGATTCAGGTCCGCCGGGCGCGTCGCCGGATCGATCAGCGCGGCGATGGTGGCGGCACGGTCGGCCGCGGAGATCCCCGTCGTGGTGCCAGTGCGCGCGTCGACGCTCACCGTGAAGGCGGTGCGCTGTGATTCGGTGTTGTCGGTCACCATGAGGGGCAGATCGAGCTCGTCGGCGCGCTCGGGCAGCACCGGCACGCAGATCACTCCCGACGTGTGCGCGAGGAAGAAGGCGATCGAATCGGGCGTGGCGGCCTCCGCCGCCATCACGAGGTCGCCTTCGTTCTCGCGGTCCTCGTCATCGACGACGACCACCATGCCGAGACGGCGGACCGCGTCGATGGCCTCTTCGACACTCGAGAGCGACATCAGCAGACCACCTCGTCGGCGGGCTCCAGCTCGACGCGGAGGTCCTCGCCGAGCTGGGTGACGGACACGATCTTCCCGCGCCATCGCTCTGCCATGGTGCGCGCTCCCTTCCCGTCGAAGAGCGGCCGGGCGTCGTCGCCGCCGAACAGCGCCGGCGCGAAGTACAGCACGTACCGATCGACGAGCCCGGCCTCGAAGAAGTCGTGGGCCACCCGCGCACCGCCTTCCACCAGCAGCTGGAGGACGCCGATGCCGCCCAAGTACTCGAGGATCCCCTCGAGGTCGCCGTCGAGCTCGAGCGCCGGGTGGACCCGGGCGTGCGCCGGAGCCTTGCCGAGCACGACCCGCAGCGGCTGATGCTCGGTGGGCACCTCGCGCACGGTGAGCGCCGGGTCGTCCGCGCGCACCGTGCCCGCACCCACGAGCACCGCGTCGGATGCCGCGCGCAGGGCATGCACGTCTCGCCGGGCGTCGTCGCCGGTGATCCACTGGCTGGTCCCGTCCGGCGCGGCGATCCTCCCGTCGAGCGTCGCGGCGAGCTTCAAGACCACCCACGGTCGGCCCGTACGGCGGTGCTTGAGGTATGGCGCAAGCTGGGACGCCGCGGCGTCTGCACCGACGCCGAGGCACACCTCGACGCCAGCGGCTCGGAGCGCCGCGAGCCCGCGCCCCGACACCAACGGATCGGGGTCCGACAGGGCCACGACGACCCGCGCGATGCCCGCTGCCACGATCGCGTCCACACACGGCGGCGTGCGCCCCTGGTGGGCGCAGGGCTCGAGGGTGACGTACAGCGTGGCGCCCTCGGTGCTGTCGCCGGCCGCCTCGCAACGGGCGAGGGCGTCCACCTCGGCGTGCGCTCCGCCTGGCGGTGCCGTCGCACCCTCGTAGGTGCCCCCCGCCGTCACGAGCACCGCGCCCACCCATGGGTTCGGCGAGGTCCGACCGCGCACCGCCGCTGCGCCGGCAAGCGCGCGGGCCATCATCGATGGGTCGTCAGCGGTCATGGGAGGCCCGATTCTACCGAGGCTGCCGAGGCCCGAATGGCCTCCGTCGCCTCGGAGGGCCGTGCGGCGCCGAAGATCGCCGAGCCAGCCACGAACACGTTGGCGCCCGCGGCCGCTGCCCGCGGCGCCGTCTCCGGGTCGATCCCACCGTCCACCTCGAGGTCGACGCCGAGCCTGTGCTCGTCGATCGCCCTGCGCACCCGTTCGATCTTGGGCAGCACCTCGGCCATGAACTTCTGGCCACCGAAGCCGGGGAACACGGTCATGCACAGCACCACGTCGAGATCACCCAAGAAGGGCTCGATCACCTCGAAGGGAGTGTCGGGGTTCGCGGCGAGCCCTGCACGCATTCCGAGGGCCCGGCAGGTGCCGAGAAGACCCGCGGTCCCGCCGATCTCCACGTGGACCGTGCAGCCGTCGGCGCCCGCGTCCCGGAACGCCTCGAGGTACCTGCCCGGGTCCGTCATCATGAGATGGCAGTCGAAGTAGAGGCCCGAGTGGCGGCGCAGCGACTCGACCACCGGGGGGCCGATGGTGAGGTTCGGGACGAAGTGGCCGTCCATCACGTCCACGTGGAGCCAGTCGGCCACGCCCGCCACCTCGCCGACAGCCTCGGCAAGCCCGCCGAAGTCGGCGGACAGCAGCGACGGCGCCATCTTCAACGCGCCGATCCGGCCTGGGTCCCGTGCCACGACGACGAGCCTACGGGAACCGGTTCAGAACCCCTGCCCCGACCCGGGACGTGCGCCGCGCAGCCATGTCACCGCTCGCATGGGGCGTTTGCCTTCCGGCTGCACCACGCGCAGCCGGAGCCCACCGTCGCCCGTCGCGACCACGTCGGCGGCGAGCTGGCCGGGTGCCGCTGCGCCGGCGGGGGTGGGCACCACCTCGGCGTCGAGGACGCGGAGCCGCCGTCCCCGCCAGGTGGTCCAGGCGCCGTCGAGGCGCACCACCCGCTCGAGCTCGACCGCCGGACGGCGCCAGTCGAGCTCGAGCTCCGCGGGCGCCAGCTTCTCGGCGTAGGTGACCTCTCCCTCCTGGGGACGCGGCACAGGGAGCGGGCCCCCGAGAACGTCGACGAGCAGCCGGGTGCCCACCTCGACAAGTCGGTCCTGGAGCGGCCGCACGTGCTCCCCGGGCTCGATCACCACGGGCGCCGACACGTACAGCGGCCCAGCGTCGAGCTCGGGGACGAGCGCCATGATCGAGACGCCCGTCACCTCGTCGCCTGCCAGGATCGCCCGCTGCACCGGTGCAGCGCCGCGCCAGCGGGGCAGGAGCGAGAAGTGCAGGTTCAGCATCGGGAGCCGGGCGAGCACGGCCGCCGGCACGAGGTGCCCGTAGGCGACGACCACCCCCAGCGCGGCGTCCGCCTCGAGCACCTGTTCGAGCTTGGTGGCCACACGAATGCCCAGCCGCTCGGCTTCGGCCTTCACCGGGCTCGCCGAGCGCGCCGGGCCACGGCCCCGTCGTCGGTCGGGCCCGGAGACGGCGAGCACCACGTCATGGCCCGCGTCGACGAGCGCGCGCAGCGGGGGGACCGCGAGCGCAGGGGTCCCGAGGTAGACGAGCCGCATCGCTCCAGGATCGCACGGCCGCGTGGATCCGGCCCGTCCAAGACGGCGCACCCATCACGACCGTCACCTCGACCAGCCGTACCGTGCCGCGGCGCGAGGAGCCGGCGTTGATGATGCGAGATCCGCGCTGCGTCGTGGCGGGGTGCGGCGCGTCGATGATTGACCGACGGCCCCGGGAAGTGGCGGTGGCTCGCGCCCAGGCGGGCGGGCTAGCTGGCTGCGGCCGCGGCGCGCGCGCGCAGGATGCGCCGCGCGTCGCGGCGCTGGTCCTCGTCCAGGCGGTCGATGAGCAAGGCGCCGTCGAGATGGTCCACCTCGTGCTGGAGCACGCGCCCTTGGTACTCCTCCGCCTCGATCGAGAGCTCGTTGCCATCGAGGTCGAGACCGACGAGGTGGATCCGGTTCGGCCGAACGATCTGCCAACTGAGGCCGGGCACCGAGAGACAACCCTCCTCGAAGGTCCACTCCCCCGAGGTCTCGATGACCCGCGGGTTGATGATGACCTGCGGCCCGTCGCCGATGTCGTAGACGAACAAGCGCCGCTGAACGCCGACCTGATTGGCCGCGAGCCCCACACCAGGCGCCGCGTACATGGTGTCCAGCATGTCGTCGACGAGCTTGGCGACGCGTCCGTCGATCTCATCGAGCTCGCGCGTCGCCTGCTTCAGCACAGGGTCCCCGTACTGACGGATCGGCAGCATCGATGACAGCCTAGACGTCGTCCGGATCGATCCTCACCCCACCGTGGAGCGGCGCCACCGCGTCGCACAAGACACGGTGGTCTGGCCCGCGCACGAGCCAGCGCCCGGCGCCGAGCGGCGAGACCTCGACCCCGTCGAGCACCGGGGCGGCCTCAGCGCGCACCGTGGCGAGCGCGCTGAACGGCGGCAGCGACAGCTCGCGCCGCAGCTCGAGCTCTGTGCACAGCCCCGGGTCGCCGGCAACCGCCGCCCGCACCACGTCGTGGTCGGGCAAGCGGGTCTGGACGAGGACGGTGCCCTGGCGACCGCCCACGATCCTTGAGGCCCGGGCGAGCAGCGCGAGTGACGCTTCCGCCGCGCCGAAGCGGGGGGCGAGCAGGTGCTGGTCGAAGTCCAAGAACGCGACCGCCGCCGCTCGCCGCACCCGGTGGAGCACCGCCTCGGTCCCCACGAGCACCTGCGTGGGCGGCACGTCCCCCGTGCCGGCGGTGACCTCGCCGACAGGCACCGACAGGAGTGCCTCGAGCTCCTCGCGCACCCGGCTCACCCCCTGGCGGAGCACCTTGAGGCGCCCCGAACCGCACGAGGCGCACGCGAGCGGCCGGACGGCGTCGCAGCTGCGGCACGAGAGCCCGTCGTCGATCATCTCGACCGGTCGACCACAACGCTCACAACGAGCCAGCGCACCGCATGCGCCGCACGCGAGCAGACGCGCGCGGCCGGTCCGGTGCAGCACGCAGACGAGCCGCTCGGGCCGGACCCGGCGGGCGAGCTCGACGAGCTCTTCGCACAGGAGTCCCGTCCGGGGATCCGCGACACGGCGGTCGACGACGCAGAGCGCCGCCCAACCGACACGCTCGGCCGAGCGCTCCTCGGTGACGACCGGGCCATAGCGGACGCGCTGCACCGCGGTCGGGCACGGCGAGACCAGCGTGCAGGGCGCGCCGTCCCTCGCGGCGCGCTCGGCGACGACATCCGTCGCGTCGTAGCGGTCGTGCAGGTCGTGGCAGTCGAGCACCACCGCCGCGCCGAGCACCGGCACCGGCGCCCACGCCGCAGCGCGCGAGCCGACGACGACGGGCCAGCCGGACGCGGCCTCCTCCCACGACGACGCGACGTCGAGCCCTCGTCCGCGCAGCCGGCCCGCGAGCCGCTCGGACCAGCCCGTGCTCGGGGTGAGCACGAGCACGGGCCCGTCCGCGCCCTCGATGGCATCGAGGACCACGCCGAGCAGATCGCGGGCGGGCGGCAGCCGCCGGAGCGTCACTCCGGCGGCTCGTCCGTCACCAGGCGCGCGGGCGACACCACCCGGCGGCCGCGGGAGATCCCAGACGTTTCGTGCCGGCGATGCCGCGCGCAACAGCGTCGTGACCGGCATCGCGAACCGCCACGCCGCCCACTCGGCGAGCGCGAGGACCGTCGCCGGGGGCCCGTAGCCGCTCAGCTTCGAGATCTCACGCAGCACGACACCGGGTGGTGGCTCGGTACCGAGCGCCGTCACCCACCCAGCCACCCGTCGTCCGTGGAACGGCACGCGCACGCGGGCGCCCACTCGCAGCTGGTCGCGCCAGCGCTCGGGCACCACGTAGTCGAACCGCGCCCCCACGGCGGGGACGTCCGGTGCGACGCGGACGATCAGAGGCCGAGCGCCCGGCGCAGGTCGTCCGCTCTCGGGGTCTGCTCCCAGGTGAACTCCTTGTCGCTGCGACCGAAATGACCGTACGCCGCGGTGCGCCGGTAGACCGGCCGCCGCAGGTCGAGGTCCCTGATGATGGCGGCCGGTCGCAGATCGAACAGCTCACCGACCGCGCTCACGATGCGTGAAGGATCGACCGTCTCGGTGCTGAAGGTCTCGAGCGCGATCGAGACGGGGTGCGCGACGCCGATCGCGTAGGCGACCTGGAGCTCGCAGCGGCGCGCGGCGCCCGCGGCGACCACGTGCTTGGCGACCCAGCGTGCCGCGTACGCCGCGGAGCGATCGACCTTGGAGGGGTCCTTGCCCGAGAAGGCGCCGCCACCGTGGCGCGCCATGCCGCCGTAGGTGTCGACGATGATCTTGCGACCCGTGAGCCCGGTGTCGGCGTGCGGCCCGCCGAGCTCGAACTGACCGGTCGGGTTCGCGAGCAATTGCATGTGCTCGGTGTCGAGGTCCTTGGGCAGGAGCGGATGCACGACGTGCTCTTGAAGATCCGGCAGCAAGAGGGTCTCGAGGTCGATGCCCGGCTGGTGCTGGGTGGAGATGAGCACCGTCTCGATCGCGACGGGATCACCACCCTCGTAGGTCACGCTCACCTGGGTCTTTCCGTCAGGGCGCAGGTACGGCAGCACGCCGACCCGCCGCACCTGGGAGAGGCGCTGAGAGAGGCGGTGCGCGAGCCAGATCGGCAACGGCATGAGGTCCGGCGTCTCGTCGCAGGCGTAGCCGAACATCATCCCTTGGTCGCCCGCGCCCTGCGCGTTCAAGACGTCCTCGCCGCCGGCGCCCGAGCGCAGCTCGAACGCGGCGTCGACACCGCGCGCGATGTCGGGCGACTGCCCGTCGAGGGAGACCATGACCCCGCACGTGTGCCCGTTGAAGCCGTAGGCATCGTTGTCGTAGCCGATGTCGCAGACCACCTCTCGCACCAACGAGGGGATGTCGACGTAGGTCTGGGTGGTGATCTCGCCGGCGACGACCACGAGGCCCGTGGTGAGCAGCGTCTCACAGGCGACCCTGCTCATGGGGTCCTGCGTCAGCAGCGCGTCGAGGACGGCGTCGGAGATCTGGTCCGCCATCTTGTCGGGGTGGCCCTCGGTGACCGACTCCGAGGTGAACGTCGTTCTCATCAAGTGTCCTTCCGGAGCCGGGCGACCACCTCGTCGAAGACGGCGTCGGCTACCTCTCTTTTGCTTCGAAGCGGCACCACGGTGGCACCGCCTCCGGTATCGAGGATCGTCACCTCGTTCGTGTCGTGGTCGAATCCCGCGCCGGGTGCCGACACGTCGTTGACCACGAGCAGATCTACTCCCTTGCGCGCGAGCTTCGCTCGTCCGCGCTCGAGCGCGTCCGCGGTCTCCGCGGCGAACCCGACGAGCACCTGGCCGGGCCGCCGCCGTGCGGCGAGCGCGGCGAGGATGTCAGGAGTCCGCTCGAGCACGAGCTCGGGCACCTCGTGGAGCTTGTCGTCGGCGGGCGCCTTCGGACGGAAGTCGGCGACTGCAGCTGCCATCACGACCACGTCGGCGCCCGCCGCGGCTGCGGTCATCGCCCGCGCCATCTGCGCCGCCGACTCGACGCGCACGACATCGACGCCGTGGGGGGCGCCGAGGGCGGCCGCCGTGACGAGGGTGACCCGGGCACCGCGCAGCAACGCCGCCTCGGCCAGCGCGTGCCCCTGCTTTCCAGAGGAGCGGTTGGTGAGCACCCGCACCGGATCGATGGCTTCGCGGGTCCCCCCCGCGCTCACCACGACGTGGCGCCCGGCGAGGTCACCGAGCCCGACTACGCGCGCGACGATGGTGGTGGGCTCTGCCATCCGCCCGGTTCCGACGTCGCCACCAGCCAGGCGGCCGGCCTCAGGCTCGATCACGCGGACGCCCCGGCGGCGGAGCACGTCGAGGTTGTCGCGCACCGCGGGGTGCTCCCACATCTCGGTGTGCATCGCTGGGCACACGACCACCGGCGCGCGCGTCGCCAGCAGCGTGGCGGTCAAGAGATCGTCGGCCATGCCCGCCGCGTAGCGCGCGAGCAGGTCCGCGGTGGCCGGGGCGACGACGATCAGGTCCGCGTCACGTCCCAGGCGGGTGTGCGGGATCGGCACACCACCGGTCTCACCCGTCCATAGCCCCTCTGGCACGGGTGCCGAGGCGAGCGCGCTGAGCGTGGCGGGCCCGACGAACCGGCGCGCTGCCTCGGTCATGACGGGGGTCACGTGATGCCCGGCGTCGACGAGCCGACGGCAGACCTCGACGGCCTTGTACGCGGCGATGCCGCCGGAGATCCCGAGGACGATCCGCACGTCAGCCGCCGGAGCCGGTGCCGGAGCTAGCCGGCGGTCGGCCCCTCGTCGACGACTGCGGGGTCCTCCCCGAACGCGCCGCCCGAGATGGCCGCGTCCATGGCCTCCTCGAGGGCGCGCTGCTCGCCGCTGCCCTCTCCTGCTTCCTCGACGCGCTCGTAGACGACCTTGCCGGCCGCGATCTCCTCGAACGCGATCGACAACGGCTTTCCCGAGACGGAGGTGACCTGCGGGGGCACGATGCGACCCAGGCCCTCGCCGAGACTGTTGTAGTACGCATTGATCTGGCGCGCACGCGCCGAGCCGAGCGCGACGAGGGTGAACTTCGAGTCCACCTTGTCGAGCAGCTGCTCGATCGGCGGGTCCATCAGCGTGTTACGAGCCATCAGCGTCCTTTCGGGTCCAGGCCACTATATCGGCCAGCTCTTGCAGGGCCTGTTCCACATCGCGGTTCACCACCTCGAAGCGGGCGAGCTTCCGGCCCCGCTCCACTTCCTCGCGGCCCTTGTCGAGACGCCGCCGCACGTGGTCGTCGGTGTCGCCGCGAGCGACCAATCGAGCGCGTTGGGCCTCGATCGAGGGCGGAAGGAGCAGCACGACGACCGCGTCGGGGCACTTCGCAAGCACCTGCTCGGCGCCCTGGAGCTCGATCTCGAGCAGCACGTCGTGCCCGGGCGGGGGCTCGGGAACGGGCGTGCCGTACAGGTTGCCCAGATATTCGGCCCATTCGAAGAACCCGCCCGCAGCCGCTCGGGCACGGAACTGCTCGGGCGTCACCCAGACGTACGCATCCTCGTCCTCGCCGCGCCGGCGGGTACGCGTCGTCCACGACCGGCTGAGCCACAGTCGCGGCACCCGGGCGCAGAGCGCGGACGCGAGGGTGCCCTTTCCGGCACCGCCCGGCCCGATGAGGACGAAGACGTTCAGCGCGAGGCGGTCTGCTCGAGGAGGTCGGCGCGCTGCTTCGCGCCGAGCCCCTGCAGCCGGCGGCTCTCGGCGATCCCGACCGACGCCATGAGGCGGCGAGCCTTCACCTTGCCGAGTCCGGGAAGGGACTCGAGGACGGAGACGACCTTCATCTTCCCGACCGTCTCGTCCGACTCCGCCTGGTTCAGGAGCTCGGCGAGGGTGAGGGAGCCCATCTTCAGCTTCTCCTTCACCTCTGCCCGCTCCCGACGGACCTTGGCGGCTTTCTCGAGCGCAGCTTGGCGTTGTTCGGCGGTGAGTGCGGGAGGTTGCGGCATGTGCCCGACTGTAGCCTCCGCGATCAGGCAAGGGCGGCAGCCAGGTCGTCGCGAAGGCGGGCCGCCGCGCCGCGCAGACCACTGGGCCCGACGCTGAGCAACCCCCGTGACGTGGAGGGGAGCACGGAGCCGGCGGGGCACGCGCCGAACCCTTCGACGATGTCGCCCACCGTTGCACCCTGCGCGCCGAGGCCCGGCACCAACAGCACCCCGCCGACCGTCTCGACGCGAAGACCGCGTCGCGTGGCACCGACGACGGCGCCGATGCTCCCGCACACGACGCCCGTGGCAGCGCGCTCCGCCGCATTGCGTGCGGCAATCTCGGCGAGGAGCGCCGCTTCGACGGTGACGCCGTCGGCACCGGTCGACTCTTGGATTCCCCGTCCCTCCGGGTTCGAGGTCGCGACCACCACGACGAGCCCTCGCCCGGTCTCCTGCGCCGCCACCGTCATGGGCTCGAGCGCGCCGAGTCCCACGTAGGGCGTCGCGGTGATGGCGTCCGCCGCGAACGGTCCACGGAACCAGGCGTCCGCATACGCAGCCGTCGTGCTCCCGATGTCGCCGCGCTTGGCGTCGGCGATCACGAGGAGCCCCACCGACGCTGCCTCGGACACCAAGCGTTCCAGCACGGCCATCCCCGCGGCGCCATGACGCTCGAAGAAGGCGACCTGTGGCTTCACGACGGCGACCTCACCCGCGAGCGCCTCGATGCAGCGGCTCGAGAACGCCGACAGGCCCGTGGCATCGTCGGGGAGCCCCCACGCGTCGAGGAGCGCCGCGGACGGGTCCACCCCGACGCACAGCGGCCCGATGCGCCCAACCGCCTCGATCACCCGGTCACCGAAGGGCCGCACCGACGACCTCCCGTACGGTCGTTCCGTGCTCGCGGCACCACGCAGTGAGCTCGGCTTGGACCTTCCAGGGCGCCCGGGGATCCGCGAAGGTCGCCGTGCCGACCTGCACCGCGTCGGCGCCGGCCATGAGGAGCGCCAGCGCCTCGCGCCCGCTCGAGACGCCGCCCACTCCGACGATGCCGGCGTCGGGGAACGCGCGGCGGCATTCGTAGACCGCGCGCACGGCGACGGGATGGAGCGCGGGGCCCGACAGCCCGCCCGAGAGCGGGGGGCGTACCCCTTCGATGTCCAGGCTCATGGCGAACAGCGTGTTGATGAGGGTCAGCGCCTCGGCACCCGCACCGAGCGCGGCGCCCGCGATCTCGACGAGGTCCGGCACGTTCGGGCTCAGCTTCGCCCAGCGCGCCATCCCCGCCGCCCCGGCTGCCTCGACGGCCTCTGCGGTCGAGGCAGCCGAGCGCGCGATGAGGTGACCGTCGAGGTTCGGGCAGCTCACGTTGACCTCGATGGCGACCACCCCACGCGCGCCTCGAAGCGCGGCCGCCGCCTGTGCGTACTCCTCGGGGCTACGCCCCCAGATGCTCGCGACGACCGCCGCGCCGGTGGAGAGGAGCGGCCCCAGGTCGCGCGCGCGCCACGCGGCAACGCCCGGACCCTGCAGCCCGACGCTGTTCACCATCGAGCCGCCGGGTACACCGTGGACGCGCGTCCCTGGGTTCCCCGGCCACTCGAAGGCAGCGAGCGACTTCACCACCACCGCCCCCAGCTCGGCGAGCGGCCCGTAGGCGCCGAGCTCCGTGCCGTGACCAGCCGTTCCCGAAGCGGTCATCACCGGCGCCCGCAACGCCACCGACGCGACGTGCGTCTCGAGCGGCTCACCGCTCGCCATGGAGCTCCTGCAGGCAGCGGACGGCGAGCGGATGCACCGCTCGGTCGGCCATGCCGGCGACGGCGGCGAGGGCAGCGGACAGCGTCGTGATGCACGGCACGTGGTGCGCGATGGCCGCTGCGCGGATGTGCACGCCGTCGGCGCGCGATCCTCGTCCTCGGGGCGTGTTGACGACCATCTGGACCTTGCCACCCGCGATCAGCTCCACCGCATCCGCGGCCATCTTCTCCTCGCCGACCTTTGCGACGAGGGTAGCGACCTCCACGCCGTGCGAGCGCAGGAACCCCGCGGTGCCGAGGGTTGCCGCGAGGTCGAACCCGAGCTCGCTGAGACGCTGGGCCACGCCGAGGCCGGCCGGCTTGTCGCGATCCGCGAGCGACAAGAACACCGTGCCCGACCTCGGCAGGGCGGTGCCCGCGGCAGCCTGGCTCTTGGCGAACGCGAGACCGAAGGTGGTGTCGATCCCCATCACCTCCCCCGTCGAGCGCATCTCCGGGCCCAGCAGCGCGTCGACGCCGGGGAAACGGTCGAAGGGAAGCACGGCCTCCTTCACGCTCACGTACGACGGGGGGCCGACGTCACGGAGCACTCCCTCGGCGCGCAGCGCTGCGAGGGTCGCACCCACCATCACGCGCGCGGCCACCATGGCGACGGGCACACCCGTGGCCTTGGCCACGAACGGCACGGTTCGGCTGGCCCGCGGGTTCGCCTCGAGCACGTAGGGAGTCCCGTCCTTGACGGCGAACTGCACGTTCAACAGGCCCACCACCTCCAGCTCGTCGGCGAGCGCTCGAGTGTGCGCCTCTAGGCGTGCGACGACATCGGCGGGCAACGACTGGGGCGGCAGCGCGCAGGCAGAGTCGCCTGAGTGCACCCCCGCCTCTTCGACGTGCTCCATCACCCCGCAGACGAGCACGTCGCCCGCGTGGTCGCGCACCGCGTCGACGTCGACTTCGACCGCGTCCTCCAAGAACCTGTCGACCAGCACCGGGCGCTCGGCGGTGACACCGCCCTCTCGCTCGAGGCGAAGTCCCGTCATCACCCGGCGGAGCTCGGCGTCGTCGTAGACGATCTCCATCGCGCGTCCCCCGAGCACGTAGCTCGGTCGCACGAGGACCGGGTAGCCGACGCGGCGCGCGACGACGAGTGCCTCCTCGAACGTCGCGGCGGTCCCGCCGGGGGGTTGAGGGATGCCGAGCTCCTCGCACACTGCGTTCCAGCGCTTGCGGTCCTCCGCCCGGTCGATCGAGGCGGGGCTGGTGCCCAAGACGAGATCGGCGGGGATCTGGTGGGCGAGCTTCAGGGGCGTCTGGCCGCCGAGTGAGACGATCACCCCTGCCAGCCGCCCGCCCGCCCGGCGTTCGGCGTCGATGACGTTGGCGACGTCCTCGGCGGTGACCGGCTCGAAGTAGAGCCGGTCCGAGGTGTCGTAGTCCGTCGACACCGTCTCGGGATTGCAGTTGACCATGACGGTCTCGTAGCCTGCCGCGCGCAACGCGATCGACGCGTGCACGCAGCAGTAGTCGAACTCGATCCCCTGACCGATCCGGTTCGGTCCGGACCCCAGGATCACCACGCGGTCGCGTGACGAGGGTCGGATCTCGTCCTCATCCTCGTAGGTGCCGTAGTGGTAGGGCGTGAAGGCCTCGAACTCGGCGCCGCACGTGTCCACCGTCTTGAAGGTGGCAGCGACGCCGGCCGAGAGACGGGCCGCACGCACCGAGGACTCGTCGGTGCCGAGCAGGTAGGCGAGCTGGGCGTCGGAGAAGCCGAGCCGCTTGAGACGGCGCCATTGGGCGCGGTCGAGCGCCGCCACGTCGTCTTGGAGCGAACGGCGCGCCTCGCCGAGGCGGGCGATCTGGCCGAGGAACCACGGATCGATCCGGCTCGCCGCTGCGACGGTTTCGAGGGGGACCCCTCGGCGCAGCGCGGCCTCGACCTCGAAGATGCGCTCCGGAGTCCCGATGCCCAGGCGCGCGACGAGCTCGTCGTCGCTCAGCTCCTCGAGCGCTGACTCCGCCGGATCGGCGTTCAGTCCTGCCCTCCCCTGCTCGAGCGAGCGCACCGCCTTCTGGAGGGACTCGCAGAAGGTGCGGCCGATCGCCATCACCTCTCCTACCGACTGCATGCGGGTGCCGAGGCGCGCCTCGCTGCCGGGCAGCTTCTCGAACGCCCACCTCGGGATCTTCGTGACGACGTAGTCGATGGTGGGCTCGAAGCTCGCCGGCGTCGCGCGGGTGATGTCGTTGCGGATCTCGTCGAGCGTGTAGCCGACCGCGAGGCGCGCGGCGATCTTCGCGATCGGAAAGCCCGTGGCCTTGGAGGCGAGCGCGGAGGAGCGTGAGACCCGCGGGTTCATCTCGATCACGAGCCGTTCGCCGGTCGACGGGTCCACCGCGAACTGCACGTTCGAGCCGCCCGTCTCGACGCCCACACGCCGCAGGCACGCGAAGGCGTCGTCCCGCATCTCTTGGTACTCGACATCGGTGAGGGTCTGGGCCGGCGCCACGGTGATGGAGTCACCGGTGTGGATCCCCATGGGGTCGAGGTTCTCGATCGAGCACACCACCACGCAGTTGTCCGCCCGGTCGCGCATGACCTCGAGCTCGTACTCCTTCCATCCTGCGATCGAGCGCTCCACGAGGATCTCGCTGACGGGGCTCGCGTCCAGCCCCTCGGCCGCGAGGCGCACCAGCTCGTCGCGGCTCGCTGCAATGCCGGTGCCCTTCCCACCCAAGATGTAGCTCGGCCGCACCATCACCGGATATCCGACCTTCTCCGCGATGGCCAGCGCCTCGTCGAGGGAGTGCGCGAACCCGCTCGGTGACACCCCGAGGCCGATCTCGGTCATTGCCTCTTTGAACAGCCCACGATCCTCGGCGGTGCGAATCGCCTCAGGACGGGCGCCGATCACCTCGACCCCGTCGAGTGCCCCCTGCTCGAGCAGCGACATGGTGAGGTTCAGCGCCGTCTGCCCTCCGAGGGTGGGAAGGAGCGCGCTGGGCCGTTCGCGCTCGATGATCGCCGTGAGGACCTCGGGGTCGAGTGGCTCGACGTAGGTCCGATGCGCCGTCGCCGGATCCGTCATGATCGTGGCGGGGTTCGAGTTCGCCAGGACGACCCGGTACCCCTCCTCCATGAGGACTCGGCACGCCTGGGTCCCCGAGTAGTCGAACTCGCAGGCCTGGCCGATCACGATCGGCCCCGAACCGATGACGAGGATCGAGTCGATGTCGTCGCGTCGCGGCATTATCCGAGCATCTCCAAGAATTCGGCGAACAGGTACCTGGCGTCGTGGGGACCCGGCCCCGCCTCCGGGTGGTACTGCACCGACATGGCGGCGGCCGACCGGCACCGGATGCCCTCGATCACCCCGTCGTTCAGGTTCACGTGGGTGACGTCTGCGTCACGGACGTCTGCGACCGCGTAGTTGTGGTTCTGGCTCGTGATCTCCACGGTGCCGTCCACCAGCCGCTGGACGGGATGGTTGCTGCCGTGATGGCCGAAGGCCAGCTTGTAGGTCCTGCCACCCAGCGCGATGCAAAGCAGCTGGTGGCCCAGGCAGATGCCGAAGACAGGGACCTTGCCGAGCAGGTCGGCGATCGTGGAGATCTCGCCGCCGAGCGCGGCGGGGTCGCCGGGGCCGTTCGAGAGGAACACACCGTCAGGGTCGAGCGCGAGCGCGTCCTGCGCGGCGGTGGTCGCCGGCACCACGCTCACCGTTGCGAGGCGTTCGAGCTGGCGCAGCATCGTCTCTTTCACGCCGAAGTCGTACGCGACGATGCGGAGGGGGCCGCTGCCGCGCACGTAGGCGACGCGCGTGGTCACGGCGGCCACGAGATCTCGCCCGTCCGTCGGCTTTGCCCGGGCAGCTGCGGCGCGCAGCTCGGCCTCTGGCGCCGTGCCGAACGCGCATGGCATCGCCCCCTCGTCACGCAGGTGACGGGTGAGTCGGCGGGTGTCGACACCCGAGATCGCCGGGACGCCGCGCGCGGCGAGCCAGCCGTCGAGCGCCGCCTCGGCGCGCCAGTTGGACGGCTCAGGAACGAGATCCCGCACGACCACGCCGTGGCAGTGGACGCGCGCCGACTCGTCGTCGGCTGCGTTCACGCCGTAGCTCCCGATGTGCGGATACGTGAAAGCGACGACCTGACCCGCGTACGAGGGATCGGTCATCACTTCTTGGTAACCGCTCAGCGCGGTGTTGAAGACGAGCTCCCCCGTCGCCACGGGCGCAGCGGCACCCGCGGCCTCTCCCTCGAACACCTCACCGTCGGCGAGGACCAACAGCGCTGGGTGGGTCATCGGCGTGCCTCCCCGTCGATCACGACGGCCTCTCCTCTCACGATCGTGTGACGGACGCGCCCCGTCAGCTTCCATCCCGCGTACGGCGTGTTCCGGCTGCGGCTCGCGAGGCCGGCAGGATCGACCATCCAGGTGACTGCCGGGTCGATGACGCAGAGGTTGGCCGCTGCACCTTCAGCGACCGGCCCGCCGTGACGCGCAGCGAGGCCCGCGATCGTCGCCGGTTGCCAGCTGAGCAATGCGAGCGCACGTGTGAGGTCCGTGACCGAGAGCACGACGGCCAACGCCGTCTCGAGACCGAGCATCCCAGGCGGTGCCTCGTCGAAGGGGACGTCCTTTGCCTCGGGCGCGTGGGGGGCGTGGTCCGTGGCGACCGCGTCGATCGTCCCGTCAACGAGCCCCGCGCGCAACGCGGCGACGTCGGCGTCGGTACGCAGCGGCGGGTTCACCTTGAACGTCGGGTCGTAGCTGGCACAGGCGGCGTCCGTGAGCACCAGATGGTGCGGCGCCGCCTCGGCCGTGACCGCCACACCCTCGGCTTTCGCGCGCCGCACCAGGTCGACGGAGCCGACCGTCGAAAGGTGCAAGAAGTGCAGCCGGGCCCCGGTGAGCCGGGCGAGCGCGATGTCGCGGGCGACCATCGCCTCTTCGGCCACCGAGGTGACACCCGGTATCCCGAGGCGGCTCGACCACGCGCCCTCGTGCATCGCGCCCCCCCTCGCGAGATCCTCGTCCTCGCAGTGCTGCGCGAGGACGACTCCGAGGCCGCGCGCGTAGTCGAGCGCACGCCGCATGAGGGCGCCGTCTTGGACACCGGTGCCGTCGTCGGTGAAGAGGCGGACCCCGAGGGCGGCGAGCTCCGCCATCGGCGCCAGCCGCTCCCCCCGGCGCCCGACCGTGATGGCGCCGGCCACCGCGACCTCCACGAGCGCGTCTCGGCCGAGCGCGAGCACTTCTCGCGCGGCACCAGCACTGTCGATGGGTGGGTCGGTGTTCGGCATCGCCACGACCGCGCTGTACCCCCCGAGCGCGGCGGCGCGTGACCCGGTTTCGATGGTCTCTGCCTCCTCCTTCCCGGGCTGGCGCAGGTGCGCGTGGAGGTCGACGAGCCCCGGGGCGACGACGCACCCCGCGCCATCGAGGACCTGCGCGCCCCCCGGGGCCGCCAGGTCGGGGCCGACGGCTTTGACGATGCCGTCGTCGACGGCGACGTCGGCACGGCGACGCCCGCCTCGATCCACGACCTCACCGCCCCGGATCACGATCGCGCTCACAGGGCACCGCCGAGCAGCAGGAAGAGAACCGCCATGCGCACGGCGACCCCGTTCGTGACCTGGCGCGTGACGAGAGCCTGCGGCAGATCGGCGACGTCACCGGCGATCTCGACGCCCCGGATCATCGGACCGGGGTGCGTGAGGACGGCGTCGGGCCGCAGCAGGGCCGCCCGGCGAGTGGTGAGCCCCCAATCGGCGGTGTACTCACGCAGCGTCGGCACGAATTCGCCGCTGCCGCGCTCCGCCTGTAGGCGCAGCAGCGAGACGACGTCCGCATCCGGGAGCGCCTCGTCGAGGTCGTGCACCACCGAGACCGGCCATCCCTCGATCGAGGGGGGCAGCAGACTCCCTGGCGCGGCGAGGGTCACCGAGGCACCGAGCGCGCTGTACGCGAGGACCTGTGAACGCGCGACCCTGCTGTGGCGGATGTCGCCGACGATGAGCACCCGGAGCCCGTCGATCTCGCCACGTACCTGGCGCACGGTGAAGCAGTCCAGCAGCGCCTGGGTCGGGTGCTCGTGCCAGCCGTCCCCGCCGTTCACGACCTTGCACTCCTTCACCCACCGGCTCACCTGCATCGGCACGCCGGCAGAGGCGTGGCGAACCACGAGGGCGTCCATGCCCATCGCCTCGATCGTCTCGACGGTGTCGCGTATCGACTCCCCCTTCTTCACCGACGACGCTGCAGCCGAGAAGGAGAGCACGTCGGCAGAGAGGCGCTTCGCCGCCGTCTCGAAGGAGAGCCTCGTGCGCGTCGACTCTTCGAAGAAGAGCGTCGCGACCGTGCGCCCTCGTAGCGTGGGGACCTTGCGGACCGGGCGCCGCTCGACCTCGGCGAAGGCCTCGGCGACGCGCAGCACCTCGTCGATGCCGTCAGCCCCGAGATCAGTGATCGAGAGCAGGTGTGTCATTCGATCGTCCCGATCGCGACACCCTGGTCGCTGACGTCGACCATCTCGTCGCGCCGCGTCGGCAGGTTCTTCCCCACGTAGTCCGGGCGGATCGGGAGCTCGCGATGCCCGCGGTCCACCATCACGGCGAGCTGCACGGCGCGCGCCCGCCCGAAGTCGCCGAGCGCGTTCAACGCTGCTCGCACCGTGCGGCCGGTGAACAAGACGTCGTCCACGATCACCACGACCTTGCCCGACAGGTCGCAGGGCACCTCGGTCGCGGCCTCAGGAAGCACGGGGCGCAGCCCGATGTCGTCCCGGTAGAAGGCGACGTCGAGGGTGCCGACGGGAACCTCGGTGCCTTCGGCCCCGGCGAGGACCGCCGCCATGCGCCGGGCGAGCGGCACGCCGCCGGTCTGGAGCCCGATGAGGACGACGTCGGTGAGCCCGCCGTTTCGCTCGGCAACCTCGTGGGCCATGCGCACCAGCGCCCGGTTCACGTCGGCGCCGGAAAGAACCCGGGAGCGAGCGACGAAGACACCCGGGCGGGTGTGGCTGCGCTCTCGTTTCGCCACTGATCCTCCTGTCCGTACGGGCCTCACCGGACCCGCTTCACGGTCAGACGTCGACCTTACCGCACCTTCGCAGCCACCGTGCTCAAGATCCCGTTCACGAACCCGCCGGACTCCTCGGTCGAGTACGTCTTCGCCAGCTCGACCGCCTCGTCGATCACCACTGCGACCGGCGGCCCCGCGGGGTCGAGAAGCTCTGCAACTGCCATGCGCAGCACCAGCCGGTCCACCACCGCCATGCGCTCGATGGGCCAGCCGATCGAGGCACCCGCGACCAGCGCGTCCGCCGCTTCTCGGCGCTCGGCGGTCGCCGTCGCCAGCGTCTGGGCGAAGGAGTCCGGGGGCACGTCGAGCGCGGCCACGACCTCACGGGGGTCCTGCCCCTTCATCTCGGCCTCGTAGAGCAGGCCGAGCACGCGCTCGCGCGACTGATGGCGGGTGGCCTGGTCTTCGGACAATCTGGCTCTCAGGCTCTCGTCAGGTACTCGCCCGTGCGGGTGTCGACGCGGATCGCCTCACCGGGGTTCACGAAGAGCGGCACCTGGACGACGAGGCCCGTCTCGAGCGTCGCCGGCTTGCGCGCGCCCGATACCCGGTCGCCCTGGATTCCCGGCTCCGTCTCGGCCACCGTCAGCTCGACTGCTGCAGGGAGGTCGACCCCGACGATGTCGCCGCGGTACATCTGCAGATGGACGCCGTCACCCTCTTTCAGATAGCTCGCGGCGTCTCCCAGCGCGGCGGTCGGCACCTGGATCTGCTCGTAGGTGCCCGTGTCCATGAACACGTAGTCGTTACCGTCGCGGTAGAGGAACTGCATCTCGTGCTTGTCGATGATCGCCTGCTCGAGCTTCTCGTCGGCACGGTACGTGCGCTCGACGACCGCGCCGGTGCGCAGGTTCTTCAGTTTGGTGCGGACGAACGCCCCTCCCTTCCCCGGCTTCACGTGCTGGAACTCGACCACGGTGCACAGCCCCTCGGGAAGATCGAGGGTCATGCCGTTCTTCAGGTCGTTCGTCGAGACGGGCATTCGCGCTCCTTCATGGCTCTCAGGCTTGCTCTCGAGATTGTCGGCGGGCGGGCCCCCAGCGCCACGGTCGGCCGCACCCTACGCGGCGACCGCCTTGGTGAAGTTCGTGAGCGGGCGGCTGCCTCCCTCGGTCACGACCAGGGTGTCCTCGATGCGCACGCCGCCGGTGCCTGGAAGGTACACGCCGGGCTCGACGGTGACGATCATGCGCGCCGCCAGGGTAGCAGTGCCGAGCTGGCTGACCGTCGGCGCTTCGTGGATGTCGAGCCCGACACCGTGCCCGGTACCGTGCTCGAACCGGTCAGCCCAGCCCGCCTCGGCGATCACGTTCCGGCACACGTCGTCGACGGCCTTCGCCGCCACGCCCGCCGCCACGGACGCGACACCGCGGGCCTGGGATTCCTGCACGACATCGAACACGCGGGCGATCTCGCCGTGCGGCTCCCCACCCACGAAGAAGGTACGCGTCATGTCCGATCGGTAGCCCTCGAAGGTCGCACCGAAGTCCACGACGACAGGCTCGCCTTCGCAGATGCGTCGGTCGGAGGGGTGATGGTGCGGCTTGGCAGAATTCGGTCCCGACGCCACGATGGTCTCGAACGCGGTGCTCTCCGCTCCCCCGCGCCGCATGGCGGTGTCGAGCGCCAGTGCGAACGCGGCTTCGGTCACGCCCTCGCCGAGCATCCCTCTCACCTCTTCGAGCGCAGCGTCGGCGATCGCCGCGGCACGCGCCATCCGGTCGATCTCCCCTTCGTCCTTGACCTCGCGCAGTGCCTCGACCTCGCCAGAAGTCGGAAGGACCGTGTGGACGATCTCGGCCCAGAGTCGCTGGTCGCTCCAGGTGACGTGGTCCGCCTCCAGCCCGACGCGGGAGGCGCCCGAGAGGCTGGCCCTGACGGCGTCGCGTTGCGCCTTGAGCGGGCCGATGGCGATGTCCACGCTTGCGCCTGCCTCGGCCACCTGCTCTGCGGACTGCGTGCGGTACCGCCCGTCGGTGGTGAGGACCGCCGCATCGGCGCTGACCGCGAGCACGCCGGCAGACCCGGTGAACCCGGTGAGGTAGCGCACGTTCGCGAGGTTCGTCACGATCAATGCGTCGACGCCGGCATCGTGGAGGCGTGCGCGCAAACGGTCGAGCCGCGAAGCGACATCCAAGGGTTTCATACTTCCTCCTCTACCTGGTTCCTTCGCCCGCCGGGCACCGCCGGACCTGCCGCGCGCGCCTCGACGAGGCGCACCGCGGCGATCACCGAGAGCTCGTAGCCCAGCCCTCCCATGCCGGCGACGAGCCCATCGGCCACCGGGGCAACGACCGACGTGCGGCGGAAGGGCTCGCGGGCGGCGGGGTTCGAGAGGTGCAGCTCCACCACCACCCCGTCGAACGCGCCGAGCGCGTCGTGCAACGACCAGCTGGTATGCGTGAGCGCGCCAGCATTCACCACGACGGCGGCCGCCCGGCCGCGCGCCGCGTGGACGGCCTCGACCAGCTCTCCTTCGTGGTTCGACTGGTGGTGCTCGAGCGTCCAGCCGAGCGACTCGGCCGTCGCCGCCGCGCGTGCCACATGGTCCTCGAGCCGCTCGCGGCCGTAGACCCCGGGCTCACGATCCCCGAGGAGGTCGAGGTTCGGCCCCGAGAGCAGGATCAGGTGCACGCGGGACCTCCTGGCGCGGCCGGTCCCCACCGGAGGGCCCGCAGGTCGGCGTACGCCGCGTCGACGTCGGACGGATCGACACCGTGCACGAGCTCGAGGCCGCGCGCCCCGTCGAGGACGAAGGTGAGGTCGTGAGCAGCCTTCTTGTCTCGCGCCATGTAGGAAATCAGCTCCTCGGGATCGACCTCGACCAGGCTGGGCGGCAGCGCGCCCGACAGGCCGAAGCGTTCCACGACTTCGAGGTGGGCTGCCACCCGGTCGTCGCCGATGCGGCCGAGCCGCCGCGCGAGGAGGGCCGCGAAGACGAGCCCGATCGCGACGGCCTCCCCGTGGGCGAGCGCGTCGGGGTGTCCCTTGTCGAGCGCCGCTGCCTCGAGCGCGTGCGCCAACGTGTGGCCGTAGTTCAACAGCACCCGCGCACCGCCCGACGTCTCGCGCTCGTCGCCGGCCACCGCGGCTGCCTTCAATCGGACACAGGCGGCGATCTGGTCGACGAGCGGGAGGTCGATGAGCGCCGGCACACCGAGGAACGCGTACTTGGCCATCTCGCCGCGCCCACATGCCCACTCGCGCTCGGGCAGCGTGGCAAGCAGGGCGCTGTCGCACAGGACGCCGTGAGGCTGCCAGAACGCGCCGGCGAGGTTCTTGCCCTCGGGAAGGTCGACGCCGGTCTTGCCACCAATAGCGGCGTCGACTTGGGCGAGCAGCGTCGTCGCCACGTTGCAGTACGCGATGCCCCGGTGGTACACCGCGGCGGCGAACCCGGCAAGGTCGGACACGACGCCACCGCCCACCGAGACGACCACGTCCGCGCGGCCGATCCCCGCTCGGGCGAAACCACGGCAGAGCGTCTCGACGGTCGCCAGCTGCTTGACTCGCTCTCCCGGCGCAACGGTGAAGACGGCAGCGTCGATGCCTGGATCGATCGCGCCGAACCACGACTGCGCCGCCACGTGCTCGTCGGTGACGATCGCCGCATGGCGGGCTCCCGGCACGCGCACGGCAACGAGGGCCGGCAGCTCCCGCATCGCGCCGTCGCCGACGACGACGTCGTATCCCCCCGCCGGCAGGTCGACGGTGACCGTCGTCAGCGCCGCCACGGGATCATCTCCATCACCCGGTCGGCCACCTCGTCGGGCGCGAGCAGGTCGACGTCGACCACGACGTCGGCGAGCTCGTCGTACAGCGGACGCCGCTCGGCGTCGAGACGCGCGATGGCGGCCGCCGGGTCCGACCCGAGGAGTGGACGGTGGGGACGTTCCTCGGCGCACTGCACCCGAGCCGCGAGCGTGGCTGGCGAAGCACGGAGCCAGACGACGGTGCCGGCGCGGCGCAACAACGTCCGATTGTCCGGATCCATCACCGCGCCGCCGGCGACGGAGACGACCGTCGGGTCACTGCCCACAACGGCCATCGCAAGCGCCCGGCTCTCGAGGAGACGGAACGCCGCCTCGCCGGCCGATTCGAACAGCTCCTTCACCGTGTGCCCGGTCATCGTCTGGACCTCGTCGTCGGAGTCCACGTAGCGCCAGCCGAGGCGAGCCGAGACGAGACGGCCGACCGTGGTCTTGCCCGCGCCCATCATGCCGATGAGCAACACGTGCGGCGCGCCAGCGCGGTCGCCGCCGTCGGGATCACTCACGCCGTGGTCGGAAATGTCGGAACCGGCCGCGCCGGCCCCGGCCGGGGTCATGCTCGCCGCGGCGGCGACAGGGTCTCGCCGAGCGAAGCCAAGTAGCCCGCCATGTTCCGTGCAACCTCGGCGACGGAGTCGCCACCGAACTTGCGCAGTGCCTCTGCGGCGAGGACCAACGCGGTCATCGTTTCCGCGACCACGCCCATCGCCGGCACGGAGGTGACGTCGGTCCGCTCCTTGAAGCTCACCGTGGTCTGCTTGGTCACGACGTCGACCGTCTCGATCACCGGACGGCTCAGGGTCGCGAGCGGCTTCATCGCCGCACGCATGACGATCAGCCCCCCGACCGAGATGCCCCCCTCGATCCCGCCGGCACGGACGGTCGGGCGCGCGAACCCCCCAGGCTCGTCGAGGTCCACGCGAATCGCGTCGTGGGCGACCGAACCGCGCCGCCCCGCCACCTCCCAGGCATCGCCGATCTCGACCGCCTTGACCGCCTGGATGCTCATGAGCGCGTAGGCGAGCAGCGCGTCGAGCTTGCGGTCCCAGTGCACGTGGCTGCCGAGACCGACGGGCACCCCGTATGCCAGCACCTCGGCGACACCGCCCAAGGAGTCGCCGTCCTTGGCGGCGGCCTTCACGGCCGACACCATGCGAGCCCCAGCTTCGGCGTCGAAGGCGCGGACGGGCGACTCGTCGATGCGCGTGAGGTCGCCGGGAACCGGGCGCGCGCCGTTGCGCACTCGCTCGGGACCCAGCTGGACGACGTGGCTCAGGATCGCGACGCCGAGCTCCGCGAGAAGGAGCTTCGCCAGGGCGCCCGCGGCCACGCGAGCCACGGTCTCGCGCGCCGAGGCGCGCTCGAGCACGTCCCTCGCGTCGTTGAACCCATACTTCTGCATCCCGGCGAGGTCGGCATGACCCGGACGCGGAGCCGTCAGCACGGTCGAGGGCGCGCCGGGGGCTGGCGACATCTCCTCCGTCCACTTGCGCTCCCACTCCGAGTTCCCGATCTCGATCGCGACAGGCGAGCCAAGGGTGCGGCCGTGGCGCACGCCGCCGAGCAAGGTGACCTCGTCGGCCTCGAACCGCATCCGCGGGCCCCTGCCGTAGCCGAGCCGTCGCCGTCGCAGCTCCTCAGCGACGTCTTCGGCGGTCACGCGAAGGCCCGCGGGGAGCCCTTCGACGATGACCACGAGGGCCTTGCCGTGCGACTCGCCGGCGGTCAGGAAACGAAGCACGGCCCAAAGCTATCCAAGTGACGTTCCACCGCTGCACCACCTGCGAGGAAACGCCGGAGGAGGACTCAGTAGTACGGGTTCGTGCCGTCGGCGTGATCCGTGACGTCGATCACGCCCGTGAGCTCGGGCACTTCCTGGCGCAGCGCCGTCTCGATCCCCTGGGTCAGCGTCATGCGGGACATGGCGCAGCCCTGGCAGCCACCAGAGAGCCGCACGTACGCCACAGCGCGCTCCTCATCGACTGCAACGAGATCCGCGCGACCACCGTGGGCGGCAATGGATGGATTCACGACCTGGTCCAGCACGACCGTCACCCTGGCGCCGATGGGCCCGTCGGTCCCTGCAGCGAGCACCTCGGGCGGCAGCGCGGGCATGTCCGGTTCCGGCACGTTGGGGTTCGCGAGCACGAGGCCACCCTCACCCTCGCCGTTCCACTCGAGGCGTGCGCCACGCAACCGGTCCACGCTCCCGGCAGGGACCACGACCACGAGGTCCTCGCTCTGGGTGACGACGTCGTCCTCGCCGGCATCGGCCGCCGCCTGAAAATACAGGTCGTAGACGTACTGGCCCTGGTTGACCCCTCGGACCTCGAGCCACAGGGCCAGCCGCTCGGGATCCGGTTCCTGCGCGAGCGCCTCCTGCACGACCTGGCGCGCCTCGGGCGTCACGCTCACCACCATGAGTTCTTCGACAGACCGTGCCATCCGACCATTGTAGGGGCTAGGGTCCCGCGCCATGGCCACGCCGCCTGTGCACGAATGGGTCAGCTTCGAAGACCCCGACGAAGACCGCACGTGGGTGTTCGACGTGACCTTCCTCACGAGCAATTGGACCTGCATCTTCGGGCGCGGCTGCCAGGGAGTCCTCACCGAACCGGCACCCGAGCTCGTCCACGGGTGCTGTTCGTACGGCGCGCACTTCGTCGACGACGACGACGTCCGGCGCGTGGAGCGTTTTGCCGAAGAGCTGACCCACGACGAGTGGCAATACAAAAAGCGCGCCTCGGCCAAGGGCGTCGTCCGGACGAACAAGCACGGCGAGACGATCACCCGCCTCGTCGACGGCGCCTGCATCTTCTTGAACCGCCCCGGGTTCGGGACCGGCCCGGGCTGCGCCCTGCACCAGGTCGCGCTCGCGCGTGGCCGCCACCCCCGCGAGCTCAAGCCGGAAGTCTGCTGGCAGCTACCGTTGCGCCGCGAGGACCACGTGGCCGACGACGGGCACGTCACCTCGACGATCAGCCAGTGGGACCGCCGCCACTGGGGCGCAGGTGGCGAGGAGTTCGCCTGGTGGTGCACCGAGTCGGCCGACGCCTTCGTCGGCACGACGCCCGTCTACAAGGAGATGGCCGAAGAGCTCGCCGCCATGACGGGCAAGAAGGTGCAGCGCACCCTCGAGGCGTACCTCGACGACCTGCCGAGGCGCGTACGCGTGGCGCTGCCCCATCCCGCCGTTCGACCCTGAAGCCGCGGTCGCCGCGAGGCACCCTCAGTCGTCGAGCGGGTCCCGCTCCCAGTCATCGTGGGAGGGCGCAAGCGACCCGAGGATGCGGTCGTACTGATCCTCTTCGGCGAGGCACCATGACGCGTGCACGTCCTCGGGCTCGGCTCCGCACTCGGGGCACCGCTCCCCAGCGGTGGTGACCGAACGCTTGAGGCTTCGCGCTTCTTCGAAGCGCCGATGGCGTCCCTTTTTCACGACCACTCCCTTGCTGCCCGCCCGGGCCCGAGACGATCTGCCGATCGAGCCGGGGGCCATGTTGGCGACCGGGGCCGGCACAACACCGCGCAGGGCGGCGCCCGGCCGATAGCCCAGTGTAGTCGTTCGCAAGTCTCGAGCTGGGTCAGTCGCGGTCCGCCGAGCCGTCATGCCTAACATGCCTGCGATGGAGTTCGACCCCGAGGCCATGGTGGCACGCTTCCAGCAGCGGGCCAAGGCGGTCCGGGAGCGAGGGCTGCCGCCGATCGAAGGCCCCGAGCGGCAGCGCTTCCGGGAGCAGGCACAGCTCGACTACATGGACTTCGCCATGATCGGCGACGCCGAAGCCACCCTGGAGGACGGCGTCTTGACGTTGCGGATCGACCTCCGGCCCCGGCCGAGCTGAGGCGACGGCGCCCTACCCGCCATAGTTCATCCGGGTGTCCTCCATGCGCAGGACCGCCGGCGGCTCCGTCCCTGTCTCGGGACCCCCGACCGCCACCACCTCTCCGATGCACAGGTCGTGGCTGCCGAGCTCGACCACCTGGCGGAGCTCACAGTCGAGCCAAGCGAGCGCTCTGGCCAGCACGGGCGCGCCCGTGGCATGAGCGGCAACGGCCTCCCCCGCCATCGACACGACGGCGTCGGCGTCGGCGACCACCTCGTCCACCGGGACGGGCTTGACGAAGCGCCGCACCACGGCGCGATCGCCCCGGTGGAGAAGACTGAGGGAGAAGCAGCCGCCGTCGCGCACGAGCCGGTTGGTCAGTGCCTCGGCGTCGATGGCCACGGCGACGAGCTTCGGTGCGGTCGCGACCTGCACGACGAGGTTCGCCGTCATGAGGTTCCAGCGGACCCCCGCGACGACGTCCGCCCCGCCGACTGCTCCCTCCCCTGCCCTGCTCCCGACCACGTAGAGACCGGTCGGCATCGACCAGAGCACGCGCCGGCGCAGCCGGTCGTCCAGCTCGGCGGGCCTCACAGGACCGCTGTGGTTGTGCCTTCGTAGGGCACGGTCGTCGTGGTGGTGGGGACCGACTGCGACGTCACCTGTCGGATCTTGCGCAGGACCTCGTCGAACAGCGCCGTCGCCTCTGAACGATCGCGTCGCGACTGCGCCAGCAGCGTCGACCCGCCGATCCCGGCACGGTAGCAGGCCTCCGCAGCGTCGTACTCGAGCGAGTAGGCGCGGGCGAGCCACTGGGTGACGGCGGCATTGGGGGAAGGCAGGTCGTCGTTGTATGTCTGCGCGGCGTTCGCCATCGCAGCGCAGACGGTGCTGAGCGCCTTGGCGTTCCGCTCCCGCGCCGCCTTCGCCGCGCTCGCGCCATCGCCCTCGAGCGTTCCGATGTCCTGGCCGAGCGTGGTGCTCGAGGTCCAGCTCGCGAGGCGTTGCGACGGCGTGCCCGAGACGCCGTGTCCCAAAGTGACGAAGACAACGATCCCCACCGCCACGACCACGACGCAGACGACGCCGAGCCACCCCTTGGCGGTCACCGTGCGCTCGCCGTTGTCCGGGCGGCGGTCATCCGGCCACGAGCATGTGGTAGTCCCGGCGTCCCCTGCGCAGCACGACGTAACGGTCGTGGAGCAGGTCGGCGGGGCCGAGCTTTCGGTCCGGGTCGTCGACCCGCTCGTTGTTCACGTACACCCCACCCTGGCCGATCGTCCGTCGCGCCTCGGCTTTGGAGGACGCGAGCCCGGTTGCGGCCAGCGCGTCCACGAGCGAGAGCTGCGCGGCGGCAATGGCGTCGCGCGCCACCAGGCTCGACGGCGCCTCGCTCACCACGTCGAGCAGCGTGCGCTCGTCGAGCGCCCGGATCTCCTCGCCGAACAGTGCGGCGGAGGCGCGCTCGGCCTCGGCCGTGGCGTCGCGCCCGTGGACGAGCACGCACACCTCCCGCGCGAGGGCACGCTGCGCGGCGCGGCGCCGGGGCCGCTCCCGCGTCTCGCGGTCGAGCTCCTCGATCTCTTCGTGCGACAAGAAGGTGAGGTACCGCAGGTACATGCCGGCCATCTCGTCCTCGGACTGCAGCAGATACTGGTAGAGGTGATAGGGGCTCGTGCGCTGCGGGTCCAGCCATAGCGCGCCCGACACCGACTTGCCCATCTTCGTGCCGTCCGCCTTGGTCACGAGCGGGGTGGTCAACCCGTAGGCGGGCTTTCCCGACGCGCGCCGGATGAGCTCGACACCGGTCGTGATGTTGCCCCACTGGTCGCTCCCACCGACCTGCAGCTCGCAGCCGTAGTCCTCCGACAGCCGGTAGAAGTCATAGGCCTGCAGCAACATGTAGCTGAACTCGGTGTAGGAGATCCCCTGGTCCGGACGCTCGAAGCGGCTGCGGACCGACTCCTTGGCGACCATCTGGTTGACCGTGAAGTGCTTGCCGACATCCCGGAGGAAGTCGATGACCGACAACTGGGTCAGCCAGGCACTGTTGTCCAAGACGAGGCCGTCCTCCAAGTCGATGAAGCGCGCCAGCTGCGGGCGGATACCTTCGAGGTTCGCCTCGAGCTGCTCACGGGTGAGCAGGTTTCGCTCCTCGCTCCTGCCACCCGGGTCACCGATCATCCCGGTCCCGCCTCCGGCGAGCGCGATCGGCCTGTGGCCGGCGAGCTGGAAACGCCGCAGCAGTGCCAACTGCAAGAGGCTGCCGACGTGGAGGCTGGCGCTCGAGGCGTCGAAGCCGACGTAGAGGGTGCGCCGGTCGCCGTCGATACGAGCGAGCAGCTGCTCGTCGGTCAGCTGGTGGACGAGGCCACGGAAGCGCAGGTCCTCGGAGAGCGTCGGCATGCGGTCCAGCCTGCCATACCACCCGCGCTCATCCGAGCGCACGATCCAGCGCGCCGTGCAGTCGCGCGTGGACCGCGGCGTTGCCCGGTCGCGCCGGGACGCGCACCCGCACCACCGAGAGCTCCTTGCGCAAGAGGGCCGCCGCCAGTGCCTCTTCCAGCTCCTCGGGCGTGCCCACATCGGCGCAGGGCAAGCCGAGGCCCGCCGCGGTCCTGGCGACGTCGGGCGCTTGCGGCGTGCCGAAGAACCGGTCGAACGTCTCACGTTCGAGCGCGCTCGCCTGCGGGAGCAGCTCGAAGATCCCCCCGCCGCCGTTGTCGACGACGACGATCGTGCACTCGACCGGTCGCGAGTCTGAAGCGCAGACCAGCGCGGAGAGGTCGTGGAAGAACGCGAGGTCGCCCACGACTGCCACGACCGGCCCGCGGCCAGCGGCGGCGACGCCGAGCGCCGTCGAGCAGACGCCGTCGATGCCGTTCGCCCCCCGGTTGGCGAGCACCATCGGCGGTTGGGGCACCGTCGGGGCGAACCACTCGAGGTCGCGCACCGGCATGGACGACGAGACGACGAGCGTCGCGTACTGCGGCAGCGCGCTGAAGAGACGCCGGGCGACGACCGGCTCGCACAGACCCTCGTCCGCGAGCGCCGCGTCGATCGTCTCCTGCGCCAGCCGCTCCGCCCGCTGCCACGCGGGGAGCCAGTCGCCGGGGGTCTCGGGCGGCGCTGCTCGGCACGCCGCCTCGAGCCAGTCGGACGGGTCGGCGCGCTGGACGAGGCCCGCGGTCCGCCCCGGGTCCTCCCAGCGCCACCACGGATCGACGGCGATGGTGACCGCCTCCGCCAGGAACGCTGGGAGGGCCTTGGACGCCCAGGCTGCGCCGAGGCGCACGACCACATCGGGCACGAGGTCCGCCGGGGCCGCTCGAGCGATCGCGTCGGCCGACGCCACGACGTTCGGGTGCGTCGTGCGCGCTCCCGACCGCGGGTCCGCGAGCACCGGCCAGCCCGTCCATGCCGAGAAGCCGAGCACCAGCGCGGGCGGCCCGGCGTGCGCACCGGCGACGATCACACCACGCCGTCCCGGCCAGGGGACGATCTCGGGATGCACGCGCCCGCAGAGCACTCGATGCCAGGGTGCGCCATCCGCCCGCCCGGCCAAGAGCGTGTCCGGGTCGCCCACGAGTGGGTCACGGAACGCGAGGTTCAGGTGCACCGGGCCGGGACCGAGGGGACCAGCCGTCGCCTCGGCAACGGCACGCGCCGCGAGCGAGCGCCAGGTCCCCGCCGTCTCCTCGAGGGGCACCCCGGGCGAGAACGACCACCGGACCGCGCTGGCGTACAGGCCGCCCTGTTCGATGGTCTGGGGGGCACCGACATCGTGGACCTCGGGCGGGCGGTCCGCCGTGCACACGAGCACCGGGACCCGGGCGTGGTGCGCCTCTACGACCGCAGCGTGCAGCTCGGCCGCCGCCGTACCGCTCGTCACGCAGACGATCGATGGTCGCCCGGTAGCGAGCGCGAGCCCGAGCGCGAAGAATCCTGCGCTGCGCTCGTCCAGCCTGACGTGCACGGTCAGCTCGGGGCGCCGGCCGAGCGCGAGGGTGAGCGGCGTGGAGCGTGACCCTGGGCACACGACGGCGTCGGTCACGCCGGCTCGTACCCACTCGTCCACCAAGGTGGCAGCAAACGTCGCCTGCACCGCACTCATGGCGCGTAGGCTCACGGCGCGTGGCCAATCGCCTCGTGCTCGCGCACGGCTTCACCCAGACCGCCAGATCGTGGGGCCGCTTCGCCGAGCTCCTCGCGCCGGCCTACACCTTGGTGCCGATCGATCTGCCCGGGCACGGCGACGCCGCCGGCGTGCACGCGACGCTCGAGCAAGCCGGTGCGATGTTGGCCGACGCCTGCGACGGCGCGGACCTGCTCGGCTACTCCCTGGGTGCCCGGATATCCCTGCACGCCGTGCTCGCCAGGCCCGAGGCCGTCCGGCGTCTCGTCCTCATCGGCGCGACGCCCGGCATCGAGGACGACGAGGCACGGGCGGCGCGGCGCCGGCGCGACGACGCGCTCGCAAGCGACGCCGAGCGCGACGTCGAGTCGTTCCTCCGGCGCTGGGTAGCGGCGCCGATGTTCGCGGGCCTGCGCGACCCGGGCCTCGAGGAGCGCCGCCAGAACACGGGGGCGGGGCTCGCCTCGAGCCTGCGGCTCGCCGGGACTGGCCAGCAGCTGCCGCTGTGGGACCGGCTCGCGGAGATCCGGGCACCGACCCTGCTCCTCGCCGGTGCCGACGACGCACGGTTCGCCGAGACCGCGGTGCGCATGGCTCGGCGCATGCCCCACGCGTCGGCGTCGCTCGTCCCCGGAGCGGGTCACGCCGCGCACCTCGACGCGCCCGATACCTGCGCGGCCATCGTCAGGCACTTCTTGCGCTGAGACGTCACAGGAGGATCCCGAGGGCCAGGAGGACGCCCGCGACCACCTGGACGCGGGCGGTGGCAGCGAGGACCGGCAGGAGCTCTCGACCGTCGGCCCCATCGAGCACGGTCATCGCCGGACGCACGGCAAGCACCAGGGCAACGAGCGCGAGGAGTGCCCACGGGCGTACCAGCCCGACACCCACGACGCCGGCTCCCGCGGCCACGATGGAGCCGACGTAGAGCCAGCGAGCCCAGAGCGGACCCACGCGCACGGCCAGGGTGCGCTTTCCAGCAGCCTGGTCGCCAGCGACGTCGCGCAGGTTGTTCGCCTCCAACAGCGCCGTGGCGAGCAGTCCGACCGGGACCGACGCCCACCACAGCGCAAACGTGCCCGACTGCACGTACGCTGACCCTGCCGTCGCCACCACGCCGAAGAACACGAACACGAAAAGCTCGCCCAGGCCGAGATAGCCGTACGGCTTCGGCCCGCCCGTGTACAACCAGCCCGCAGCGACACAAGCCACGCCGACGGCCACCAGCCACCAGCTCGACACCGCAGCGAGCACGAGGCCGCAGGCGCCGGCGACGCCGAAGCACGCGAACGCGGCGAGCTTGACCGTCCGGGCGTCCGCCGCCCCCGACGCGACGAGACGCAGCGGACCCACCCGACCGTGGTCGGTGCCACGGACCCCGTCGGAGTAGTCGTTCGCGTAGTTCGTGCCAACCTGGAGCGCGAGCGCGACGACCAGGGCGCAGCCGGCGCGCCACCACACGATCGAACCGTGGACCACGCCTGCGCCTGCCGCGCTCCCGCTGCGCTGCCACCAGCCGACCGCGGTGCCCACCACGACCGGAACGGCTGCAGCCGCAAGCGTGCGCGGACGGGCTCCCGCCACCCAGCGGCCGACCGGGCCCGGGAGCGCGGCCGGCGCGGTCGTCACGGGCGACGCGGGAAGCGCGAGAAGTCGGGCGGCCGGCGCTCCACGTACGCGTTGCGTCCCTCTTGTCCCTCCTCGGTCATGTAGAAGAGCATCGTCGCGTCCCCTGCCAGCTGCTGGATGCCGGCGAGACCGTCGTCCGCCGCGTTGAAGCCACCCTTCAGCATGCGCAGCGCGATCGGCGAGAGCGCCAGGATCCGCCGGCTCCATGCGACCGTCTCGGCCTCCAAGTCGTCGAGCGGCACCACCGTGTTCGCGAGCCCCCACTCGAGGGCCTGCTGGGCGTCGTACTGGCGGCAGAGGAACCAGACTTCCTTCGCGCGCTTGAGGCCGATCGTACGGGCGAGGAGACTTGCGCCATAGCCGCCGTCGAAGCTCCCGACCTTCGGACCGGTCTGGCCGAAGCGGGCGTTGTCCGCCGCGATGGTGAGGTCGCAGACCAGGTGCAGGACGTGGCCGCCGCCGATGGCATAGCCGGCGACGCTCGCGATGACCGGCTTCGGGAGCCGGCGGATCTGGACCTGGAGGTCCAGCACGTTCAGGCGCCCGATCCCCCGTCGAGCGACCTCGTCGTCGCCGATGTACCCGTCGTCACCGCGGATCCGCTGATCGCCACCTGAGCAGAAGGCGTCCGCCCCCTCACCGCGAAGGATGACGACACCGATCTTGGGGTCGTCACGAGCGAGATCGAAGGCGTCGGCCAGCTCGAAGAGCGTCTGCGGACGGAAGGCGTTGCGCACCTCGGGGCGGCAGATCGTGATGCGCGCGATGCCCTCGGCAGTCTCGTAGCGGATGTCGCGCCACTGACCCTGCTCTTTGAACTCGGGGGGCGCCAGCGCGCGCAGGTCGTCGAGAGGGTCGTGCGGCTTGCCGGAGATCACCGTGTCCACGGGCACCTAACCTACCGGCCGGTGCCAGAGCTCGTCGCCATCGATCTGCCAGGTGGGCGTGGGTTCGTGGACGCGCTGACGGCAGTGTGGGACACCGGGGATGCCGCAGCGCCCCTGGACCCGCGCCTGCCTCCCGCGGCGGCCACGGCCCTCGTGGCCGCGCTGCGGCCCACTCGCCTCGTGCGCTCCGACGGCGAGATCGTCTCGATGCAGGGCGGCGAGCCCGTCGAGGAGGGCGACGCCCTCGTGCTCGCCACCAGCGGGTCCACCGGCGCGCCTCGTGGCGTGGTGCTCACTCATGGCGCCGTCGCCGCGAGCGCGCACGCGACCTCCGCTCGCTTGGGCGTGGATCCGGCGGCGCACCATTGGCTCGCGTGCTTGCCGCTCTCCCACGTCGGCGGTCTGTCCGTGGTCACCCGCGCCCTGCTCACGGGAACCCCCTTCACGGTGCTGCCGGGGTTCGACGCCGCCGAGGTCTCGGCCATGGCCCGATGGGGCGCGCCCACCCATGTCTCGCTCGTCTCGACTGCCCTGCGGCGCATCGATCCCGCGCTCTTCACCTGCATCCTCTTGGGGGGCGCCGCGCCACCGGGCGGAGGCCTGCCCGCCAACGTGGTCACCACGTACGGCATGACCGAGACCGGCTCGGGCGTCGTCTACGACGGCGTGCCGCTCGACGGTGTCGAAGTGGCCATCGGCACCGGCCGGCCCGGCGAGGGTGCGGCGGGCGAAGTGCTCGTGCGTGCGCCGATGCTGATGCGCGCGTACCGCGACGGCAGCGATCCTTTCATCGCCGGCCCCGATGGCCGTGGCGGCTGGTTGCCGACCGGCGACGGTGGCCGGCTCGGCCCCGACGCCACGTTGCAGGTGGACGGGCGCCTCGCCGAGGTCATCACCACGGGCGGCGAGAAGGTGTGGCCCGTGCCCGTCGAACAGCTCGTGGCCAGCCACCCAGACGTCGCCGAGGCCGCGGTCTGGCGCCGGCCCGACGAGGAGTGGGGCGAGCGCGTGGTCGCGTGGGTCGTCCCGAAGGACCCGAGCACGCCGCCGAGCCTCGGCGATGTCGTCGAACTGGTCCGCGCCGTCCTGCCACCCTGGGCGGTTCCCAAGGAGCTCGTCGTCGTCGACCGTCTGCCGCGCACTGCCTCGGGAAAGGTCCGCCGCAGGGACCTCGTCTGAGACGAGGGCAGCCGCCGGTGCCGGCGCTCCTAGCCCACGCCCCCAGCGGGCTGGCTCGTGGCACCGCCATCGACGACCAGCACCTCCCCGGTGATCCATGAGGCCGCGTCGGATACGAGGAAGAGCGCGGCGGCGGCGATGTCGTCGGGTTCCCCGATGCGCCGCAGCGGGATATGGGCCGTGACCAGCTCTTCATGCGGCTCCCACAGCGCACGTGCGAAGTGGGTGCGAACGAGGCCCGGGGCGAGCGCGTTCACGCGCACGTTCGGCGCGAGCTCGTACGCGAGCTGGCGGGTGACGTGGACGACGGCCGCCTTGGTCGCGTTGTACCACCCGATGCCGGGCTCCGGGCCCAAGCCGCCGACCGACGCGATGTTCAAGATCGAACCGCCGTGCTCGCCGAACGACGCCCGATGAGCGGCTTGGCACCACGTGAGCACGCCGAGCTGGTTCACCTCCACCGTCTTCAGCGCCTGCGCACGACCGACCTCGATCATCGGGCCGAAGTGCGGGTTCGTCGCCGCGTTGTTCACCAAGATGTCCAGCGCGCCGAAACGTGCGATCGCGGCGGCCACGCACGCCTCGGCATCCTCGGGTCGACCGGCGTGAGCGGCATGCCAGTCCACCTCGCCGTCGAGGCCCGCCAGCTCCGACGCGGCCGCCTCCAACGCGTCCGGCTTCCTCGAGGAGATCATCACCGACGCGCCGGCCTCCGCAAAGCGATGGGCGATTGCGAGGCCGATACCTCGGCTCGCACCGGTGACCAGTGCGACCTTGCCGTCCAGACGGAGCTCCATCGGCGCCAACCCTATCGGGGCGCCCCTACGATCGACCGGGTGAACCGGCTCGCGCAGGCATCCAGCCCGTACCTTCGCCAGCACGCAGAGAACCCGGTCGACTGGTATCCCTGGGGCGAGGCGGCGTTCGCCCGCGCGCTCGAGGAGGACAAGCCGCTCTTCGTCTCCGTCGGCTATGCGGCGTGCCACTGGTGCCACGTCATGGCGCACGAGAGCTTCGAGGATCCCCGAGTGGCCGAGGCGCTCGCAAACGACTTCGTCTCGGTGAAGGTCGACCGAGAGGAGCGTCCGGACGTCGACGCCGTCTACATGGGTGCCGTCCAGGCGATGACCGGGGCAGGGGGCTGGCCCATGTCGGTGTTCTGCACGCCAGACGGTCGCCCGTTCTTCGCGGGCACGTACTTCCCCCCGACCGATCGCCACGGGATGCCGTCGTTCCGCCGGGTGCTCGACGCCGTGGCGACCGCGTGGCACGAGCGCCGCGAAGAGGTCGAGGCACAGGCGAGCGCGCTCTCGGCCGCCCTCGTGAACGAGGCGACCGCGGTCGACCGGCTCGTCGCCGGCGAGACCGCAACGAC
>JAJZJC010000007.1 GCA_021810205.1 Actinomycetes bacterium | reverse complement strand
ATCTCCGGGCGACGAACCCATCTCCCAGATCTTCCGCGCCCTCTACCAGGGAACGCTCGATGCCGGACGCAGCACGACGGTCGTCGTCGATCCGGACCGCCGTAGTGCCATCACCCGCGCGGTGGGCGCCGCGCGCGAGGGTGATGCCGTGCTCATCGTCGGGCGTGGCCACGAGCAGTTTCAGCACATCGGTGACGAGACGGTGCCGCTCGACGATCGCGTCGCGGCACGCGATGCGATCGTCGCCACGTGGTCCGACGTCGCGACGGGCCCATGCGCCTGAGCGTCGTCGTCCCCGCGCACGACGCGGCAGGGACGATCGAGGCGGCCCTACGGTCGGTGCTTGCCCAACGGCTGCAGCCCGATGAGGTGATCGTCGTCGACGACGCGTCGTCAGACGGCACCGCGACAGTCGCAGCCGCTGTCGATCCGGGGGTGCGGCTCGTGCGTCGTGGAGCGGGCGGGCAGTCCGACGCCTCGGGGCCTTCCGGCCCGTCGGGCGCGCGAAACGCGGGCGTGGAGGCGTCCAGCGGCGAATGGGTCGCCTTCTTGGACGCCGACGACGAGTGGCACCCGGCGAAGCTCGAGCGCCAATGGGCGCTCGTCGACGACGACACCGTTCTCATCGCGAGCGACTGGGCGCGCACCCTCGTCGAGGACGATCCTCCGCCATCGGTGCCGACCTCGGAGATCACCACCTGCGACCTCTTGCTGCTGAACCGGTTCCAGACTTCGACGGTGCTCCTTTCGCGGCGAACCTTTGACGCGGTTGGCGGGTTCGATCCCGCGCTCGACGGCGTCGAGGACTGGGACATGTGGTTGCGCTGCTCCCGTCGCGGCAGGGTGAAGAAGCTGGACTGGCCCTTGGTCTGTTATGCGGATACGCCGAGCGGCTACAGCAAGGTGCTGGACCGCGTCTACCGCACCGGATGGACGATGCTCGATCGTGAGCTCGCCGGGGCCGGCCGTCACCGTGGCGACACGGTCCTCGCCTGGCACCACTTGCGATTCGCTGCGGCGTACCTGCTGGCGGGGGACAAGGTGAGCGCGCGCTCGTGCCTCGTCGATTGCCGGCGGGCCGGACACCTGCGTGGGGTTCCCGAAGCCACGGTGCGCTACCTCCTCCCGTTTCTTGCGCGCCGGCTCGAACGGCGTGTCCCATTTCGACGGCCGTCGCCTCCTGTCCCCGCCCGAACGACCGCGGGGAGGCCGCAGCCGGGCCACTAGGGTGCCGCCGTGGAAGGGACGGTCGGCGTCGACGGCGGTCTGGTACGGGGGCTCGAGTCCGACGGTGTCTGGGCGTTCCTCGGCGTGCCATACGCGAGGGCGCCCGTCGGGGGGCTCCGCTGGCGCCCACCGGCGCCCCCCGAACCGTGGCGCGGCGTCCGTGACGCGTTCGCGCCTGGTCCTCTGGCGCCGCAGGCCGTCGCGGCGCCCGGCTCGTTGCTCCCGGGTGATCCCCAGCACCAGAGCGAGGACTGCCTGCACCTGAGCGTGTGGACGCCAGCGCTCGACGACGCTCGCCGGCCGGTCATGGTGTGGATACACGGCGGGGGCTACACCTCGGGCAGCGCGGGGAACGTGCTCTACCGCGGTGCGCTGCTGGCACGCCGCCGCGACGTCGTCGTGGTATCGGTGAACTATCGGCTCGGTGCCCTCGGATTCCTCGCACACCCGGCGCTCGAGACCGACGATCACGAGGGCTTCGCGAACTGGGGGCTGCTCGACCAGATCGCCGCGCTGCGCTGGGTGCGAGACCACGTCGCCCGGTTCGGCGGAGACCCGGGCAATGTCACCGTCTTCGGCGAGTCCGCGGGCGCGATGAGCATCCTGTCGATGCTCGCCATGCCCGCGGCGCGGGGGCTCTTCCGTCGGGTGATCATCGAGAGCGGACCGCCCTACGTCCACACGCCCGAACGCGCCGAGGTGGCTGCACGCGCGCTGGCGCGAGCCCTCGGACTCGCCTCGCTCGACCGCCCGAGCCTCGAGAAACTGCCGCCGGCGGCGCTCGTCGACGCTGTGTCGGCGGTCCAGCGCGCGACCCTGCGACCTGGCGAGCTGCCTCTGCCGTTCCTTCCGGTGGTGGACGGCAAGACGATGCCGGTCGCCCCATTCGAGGCAGCGAGAGACGATGCCGCGAGTGTCGAAGTGCTCATCGGTACGAACCGGGACGAGATCGCCTTCTTCCAGATGTCGGACCCGGCGATGGCCACGTTGGACGAGGATGGACTCCTTCGGCGCATCGCGCACTCCGCACCGGCGAGTCGTCCCGGCGACATCGTGGCCGCCTACCGCGCCGTACGTCGGCGGCGGGGCGAACCGGTGACGCCGCGCGACGTGTGGATCGCCGTCGCGAGCGACCTCGTTTTCCGATGGCCATCCCTGCGCCTCGCCGCGGCACGTCGCTCGAGCGGCGGCCGAGTGTTCGTCTATCTCTTCACCTGGGAGTCCCCGGTCCTCGGCGGCGCGTTCGGTGCCTGCCACGCGCTGGAGATCCCCTTCGTGTTCGGCACTGTCCGTGACCCCGCGGTTGCAGCGATTGCCGGATCGGGCCTGCGCGCCGTCGAGCTGTCGGAGGAGATACAGGCCGCCTGGACCGCGTTCGCTCGTGCAGGCGACCCGTCGAACCCGCGGACCGGGCCGTGGCCGACCTGGGAGCCGGCTCGCCGGCCCACGATGATGCTCGGCCCCACCGTCGGAGTGCAGGACGCGCCACGTGACGAGGAGCTGGCGACTTGGGAGGCGCTCTTCCCTCTCGACGAGTGACGTCGCCATGCGGCCGCCGCTGTCGACGCCGACCCGTCTGTGGGATCGACGAGAAGAGGGGGCGCGCCCGGCGTCAGGCGATGCCGCGGGCCTCTTGGGCCCGGTGCTTCCACGCGATCGCCAGTCCGAGGACCGCGGCGTAGCCGATCAGCACCGCCCAGTGCGAGAACGCGAGCGTGTGCCCGTCGAGGGCGGCCAGGCCGAGTGCGTCGTTGTGGTAGCTCGGTAACAGGTGTGCGACGACCTGGAGCGCGCCCGGCATGCGGTCGACCGGGGTGAAAAGGCCGCCGAAGTACCCGAGGACGAACATGAGCCCAGTGACGACCGGGAAGGCAGCCTCGGTCGAGACGAGGAAGCCGATGAAGACTCCGAGGACGGCGAAGGGCAGGGAGCTTGCCCACATGAGGAGGGTGAGGCCGACCCATGCGGCTGCACCGAGGCGCACGTCGCCGAAGCCTGCCCCCACGACTTCGACGAGGGCGATGACCGGGAGGACGACGAGCATGCTGGCGAAGATCTTGGTGCCCACGTACGACCAGGCCGGAATCGGGGTGACGCGGAGCTGGCGCGCCCAGCCCGACGCGCGCTCCATGGACAGCCGGGTACCACCTGCGTTCAACGCGGCGACCAGCGCGCCGAACGAGCACATCGACACCATGAGGTAGACGCGCCATGGCACCGCGCCGTCTACGACGGCGCCTGCGGTGTGGTCGCCCAAGAAGAGGAGGTAGAAGATCACCGGGAATCCGATGGTGATGGCGAGGAACTTCCAGCTGCGCAACAGCCTTCCCACCTCGAAGCCGGCGAAAGCCACAAGCGGCGCGAGCCGCTCACGCCGAAGACCGAGAGAGCGCCGTGCGCCTGGTGCGCCGATCGGTGGCCGTGCTTCTTGCGCGCGCGGCGCTTCTTGCGGTTGCGCTGCTGCCGGTTCGATCGCGGCGCGGGAGGGTGGCGCGCCGGCCACTGGCGCGCTGTTGGCCGGCGATGGGTTGGCCGGCGATGGGTTGGCCGGCTTGCAGGTCAATGCTACGAACGCCTGCTCCAGCCCGGCGCAGGTGACCTCGAGGTCACGGAACGGCACGTCGCGCGTGACGAGGTCCCGAGTGGTCGCATCGGCGTCGAGCGAGTCGATCGACACGCTGGTGCCGCGCACCTCTACCTCCGTGACGCCGTCGAGCTCCGATAGCAACGCGCGATCCAAGTGGTCCGAGACGAAGCGCAGCCGCCGAGTGGCCACCGCCGCCTTCAGCGTGGCGCCTGGACCGTCGGCGACCACTCTGCCGTGGTTCAGCACGACGACTCGATCCGCGATCTCATCGGCCTCGGCCAAGTGATGCGTGGCGAAGACCACGGTGCGGCCCTCGTCGCCGAACTCGCGCATCATTCGCCAGAAAGCCTGTCGGGACTCGACGTCCATCGCCGACGTCGGCTCGTCGAGGAAGACCACTTCAGGGTCTCCGGCGATCGCGATCGCGAACCGCACTCGCTGTGCCTGTCCGCCTGAAAGCCGATCGGTCCGTTCGTGCAGGAGGCTGCGAATCTTCGCCTGCTCGATCACCTTGTCCAACGGCGCGGGGCGATGGTACAGGCGCCGCACCAGGTGGAGCGCTTGGCCGACGCGAACGCCGGGGGGCAGGCCGACCGCGGAACCCGATTGCAGCATGGCGCCGACGCGGCCGTCCGTGACGGCCTGGCTCGGGTCCGAACCGAGGACCTCGACGGCACCTTCCTGTGGCCGGATGAGGCCGAGAAGCACCGAGATGGTCGTCGACTTCCCGGCGCCGTTGGGACCGAGCAGGGCGAGCACCTCGCCTTGCCGGACGTCCAGGTTCAATCGGTCGAGAGCCGTCTTGGTGCCGTAGCGGTGCGTGACACTGCGAAAGCACAAGGCAAGCGGGCGCAGCAGGTCGGGGTCGGGGCTGGCCGCACCGGCTGCTTCGATCGAAAGAGTGGACAACTGCGAAGTCTCCCGACAGCGGCGTGGATCGCGGCTTGATGTCGAGGATACTGCCGGAGCTCGCAGAAAACCGCGCGGTCGATCGGTAAGTACTCGGTCAAGCGACGCGTGCTCCCCGGCCGCGCCACCCCTTCGGCTCCTGGGCCACCTAGCGTCCAGGTCGGTCGGCGATCGCATGCCGACAGACGTCACATCACGCCATGAGGAGGCCGAATGACCCTTGGTGACAAGTCACTGCACTTCCAGGGCAAGGGAACGGACCTGAGCGCTCTGCAGCAAAGGATCGAGGAGTACCTGAAGTCCGATGGCTTCTCGGTGCAGTCCTCGGCTCCGAGCGACCAGGGAACGGTGCTGCAGGCAAAGAAGGGGGGATTCCTCCGAGGGGTCGTCGACGCCGACCGGGCGCTCACCATCATGATCTCGGGCGGCCCGGACGACTTCACGGTTCGAGTGGGCATCGGCAAGTGGTTGGAGCATCTCGGAGTGGCCGTCGTGGAGACGTTGCTCATCTCCGATCTGTTCCTCGTCATCGACGTCGCCGAGACGGCGTGGAACTTCGAGGTCGAAGACAAGCTCCTCAAGCGGATCGAGGCGATCGTCGGCTGAGCGACAGGAGCCCCATGGCACCAAGCGCCGGCGTGCTTGCTCACCGGCTCGCCACTGGTTCCTACTCAGCTCGGCCACTGCACACCATGTCCTGAGACGAGCGTCTGGGCTGGTAGTACGATGCGCGTCGTACACCGCATTGGCGGAGGAACGGTGACGATGAAGAACGCACTCAGGTGGCGGCGTCTTTCGTGGCTCGGCGGCCTCGTCGCCGTCGTTGTGATGTTCGGCTGGATCGGGCCAGTCGGTGCCTCGACCATCAGTCCCTACCCGACGGGTTCGTCTGGCTATGACGTCGGCCAGCCAAACTGCAGCGACACTCCTCCTGGTGGCTTCGCCATCGTGGGGCTCGGCGGAGGTCGGCCGTTTACGACGAACTCCTGCCTTTCGAGCGAATGGCGAACGGCCTCTGATTTCTCTGCAACGCCCGGTCCGGCGCTCTACTTCAACACGGGCTACGCCGGAGCCTACGGGCGCGATGTGACCTCTTCGTGCGCGACATATGCCGGACCGTCCCTGGCCGGGGTCCCGAAGCACGATCAGGGCACCTATACCAAAGCGTGGGAGATCGGCTGCAGTGAGTTCGCCTATGCAGCGGCGACTGCCCAAGCTCACAACGAGGTTCCGAGTGTGTGGTGGGCGGATATCGAGACCGGGAACAGCTGGTCGACGAGCCGGACCGTGAACCAGTTCGCCGTCGATGGCATCTCCTACGAGATGCAGAAGTTTGCACCCGGCATGTCGGGCGTCTACTCGTACGCGACGGCCTGGGACAAGCTCGTCGGGGCTGGCTTCACGGCCACACCGCCGTTCGCCGGCGACTGGGGACCGGGTCTCAGCTGCGCCACGGCAGGCTTCAGCGGGGCACCCGTTTGGGTCGTCCAAGGGGGGACGACGAGCGGCGTGGACACGGATTCCGGCTGCGGCTGACCTGGTCGCGTGTGGCTGACCGGGCCGGCTTCGCTGTTCGCTCGATCGGCCGCGCCTCAGCTCGTGTGGTGGGAGTCCGCGTACGGGTGGACCCGGACGGGCGCCGGCCGCGTACTCGAGCAGGAGACCTCGCCCGCTGCCTTCCTTGCGCGTCTGCTCACGCTGCCCGACCGCTGGGCCGCCTTGACGGACCGGTACATCGAGGCGCTCGACGAGGTGGTCGCCCGTCGCTCGGCGATGGCGCCTTCTCGCCGACGACCCAAGGCCCGACCCGCGATCAGCCCACCAGCGATCTCGCCGAAAGGCATGCGATGCTGGTCGGCCGGCTGTTCGGCAGCGACTCCGAGGGCCGCCTCGAACGGCTGGCCACGCACCATGCCCTCGGAGGTTCGGACCCGAGCGACCTGCAGGCGCAGCTCACTCGGCGACGAGGAGACGTGGTAGCAGCGCGCCACCAGGTGACTGGCGCGCTCGACCGTTCACCTGGGCATCGCCCGGCGCCGCCGTGCCAACAGCGCGCCCACGTCGCCTCCCGCCGGGACCATCAGCCGGGGGACCCGGCGAGCATGACGGGCGACGAGCAATACGCCCCGTGTGATGTGCCGAAACGGTTGGCACTCTGCCGCGAAACGGTTGACACTCTGCCACGAGGATCCTAGAGTTCGCAGCGGTATATCTCGAGCGCTCCCGGTTGGGGAGTCGAGGCGGTGTCTTCATGCGCCGTTGTGGAGAGAACCCCACATCTTCGTGGAGGAAAGGAACCTGGTATGAGGCTACGGCCAGTCGTTGCAGTTTCGGGGCTCTGCACTCTTGCGCTTCTAGGTATTGGCGCGGCGGCACCTCTCGCCGCTGCCGCCTCGCGAGGTGTCACGGCGGTGACGCACACATCTGACCACCCCGACACGAGCACAGCGCCGGGCGCATGCACCAAGACGTCGGTGGGTGGACCGGTGTGGGCAAATGACAACCTGTCGTTCCGCTTCCGGGTCGTGTCGACCGGCAAAGACACCTACACAGTGACAATCACAGCCAGCGGGAGCTATGACGGCTTCGCCAGCCGATTCACTGGCGCCTGCACAGCGCAGCGCGGGTCGGTGAACGGATGGGTCAACTACCAGGTCACGTCCACAGCCGCGCCGGACCCGTCGAACTTGCCGCCTCAGGAGGCAGGCAGCGTGCCACAGACGACAATGCTGGAGCAGCTGTTCCTCACAAAGGCCACCATCACGTCGAGCCACGGGTGGCGGTACACGTACACGATCACAGGCATGCGGTGCGTGACATCGTCAACAGGTCCGTTCTCCTGCAGCTGAGGCGGTAGCGGCTGCTGAACGGCTTGTGGGTCGAAGTAGGCGTGGCGGCGATGGTTCGACGAACTGCGAATCGTCGGGGAGCCTGACCCCACCTTCCGCTCGAAGGAGGGCGGGGTGAGGTAGGGGCTATTTGCTTTGCCCCTCGATGTATGCTTTTCCCTTCGAATCGCGGGACGGAGGCGAGAGTATCCAGCCCGGCGAGGGGAGCCCAGTGCCTCGGGCGCGGCCGCTTTACCTCCCCCATCCCTCGGCCCGCTCGACGCGGTGCATCTCTGGATTGTCGAGCTCTGCGACGAACTCCCTAAACCGGCGGGCGTGCTCGATCTCAGCCGGTAGCGCTTGAACTGCTCGGGAGTCGGCCCGTGGGCCGTTCGGCGCCACCGTGCCGGCAGAGCACCCACGTCTGGCCCTGTCGGCTCTGGAGCCGGGCAGGCGCCCAAACCCCTGCTACCACGGGCGACGACGGCGCCACACGGGCGCACACAGGGCCGAGCGGGGACGACGGGGAGCCCATGGCTAGAACAGTCCCGGTCTCGAGACCTGAGTTGGTCGATGACTGTCAACCCTGCGCCGTAGGCTCTCCACGCATGAAGGAAGACGTCTTCGAAGGCACGTTCGTGCTCGAGGGATACGGCGGTGTCGAAGTAACCGAGCGCCAGCCAGGAAAACTCCGATGGACGACCACTGATGGCGGGCGATGGATCATTAGTCTCGTCACGTCCGGCCAATTCCACCTTCCAGATGGTGCACCCCAGGAAGTTTGGCTGCGTTTCGATGACAAGGATGGGCGCACTCTGATGAGGCAGCCCATGGGTGTACAGAGCGTCGTCACGTGGCTCGCCTCGGGCTCGTCCCCCGTCTGAATTCCCCCGCGGCCTCGCCTCCCCCTGCTCCGTTCCCGGTGGCGCCCGGCTCCCGGCCCCCGGCGGCTGCGCGGGGGTTTTGGCCCGCCGTGCGCGCTGTTCCTTGCCTTCTCAACGAAACTCGAGTGGGGACGGAGGGATTCGAACCCTCACTGGGGGCGGTTTAAGCGCCTTGCCTCTGCCGGTTGGGCTACGTCCCCCGGCAACAGTCTGACTGTTCGCACCACCGGCCGTGGCACGCCGTGGCCCGTCGCTCCTCCTGGCGGGTGACACGGGAAGGCGGGCGCGGTCGCAAACGGTCTCCCGCCCACCCGCGGGGTGTGTCCGGGTATGCCCTGGCCTCAGGGTGCGATATCGGGCGCGGTATCGATCGGCGGGACGACCGTTGCGTGCATGGCGCATGCGTTCGTGAGGGGAGGTACTGGTGTCGCGGCGGTCATCCCTGTCGGCTCGCCCGTTGGGACGAGCGCAGTGCACCCTCGGGGCCCAGGGCGTTGGAACCTCCCGAGTGCCGAGCTCGTGGTCCGTGTCCTCGGGCCCGTCGATGTCCTCGGCGCGTGCCGCCCGTTCGTGAGGGCATGGACGCTCGATCTGGTGGCCTATCTCGCGATGCACCCCGGGGGCGTACCGGCAGATGTCTGGAGCGCCGCGTTGTGGCCGGACCGGCCGGTCGCCGACGCCACTCGCCACTCGACCGTCTCCGCCGCGCGCCGGGCCTTGGGCACCGATGCGGACGGCCGGGACCACCTGCCACGCAGCAACGGCAGGCTCGCGCTCGGCCCCGGGGTGACTTCGGACTGGGCGCGGTTCTCAGAGCTCGCGCTTGTCACCGGCGTGGCGGCACCCAAAGCGTGGGAGTCGGCCCTTGCACTGGTGCGCGGGCGGCCGTTCGACGGGCTCCGAGCGCCCGACTGGCCGGTGCTCGAGGGCGTGCAGGCCGCCATCGAAGACGCCGTCGTGCAGGTCGCCCTGCGCCTCGCGCAGCGTCGACTGGCCGAAGGGGACGGTTGGGCCGCGGAGAGGGCGGCCCGGCGCGCCCTGGCCGTATGTCCGTACGACGAGCGGTTGTACCGAATGGTGATGCGCGCCGCGGACCACCAGGGCAACCCCGCTGGCGTCGAACGGGCGATGGCGGAGCTGTCCAGCCTGCTGGGTGTCGGAAGCACGTGGATCGGCCGTCGCGCCCTTCCACAGACACCCAGCGAGTTGACCTCTTGGGTTCATCCCGACACCGCCGCCGTGTACCGGGCGCTCAGCCGACGAGGGGGAGCTCGTGTCGTCGCAACGACCACGTCGTGGTGAGATCCCAGTGCCTCGTGTGCACCGCCCTGGTTCCGTGCGCAAGAGGCATCTTGCCGCCGAAGGGCGCGAACCGCCGCCGAAGGGCGCGAACCGCCACTGCAGGGCACGATGCGTCAGCTCTACTTCCGGGCGCGGGAGCCTGCAGGTGCCCGATTGCTAGGGTGTGCGCGCCATGCCGAGAAGCTCGACGGGAAAATGGGTTGCACGCGCCGCGGCGACCGGCGGCGGGCGTACCTATCGCGGTCAGGCGCCGGTCAATTGGTACGCGGCGCTGGTGGTCATCGTCCTGCTCGGCCTGGCCTCGGTGGCGTTCGCGCGCTACGAGTACCAGACCGGTCCGGCCCAGAACACCACCGCGCCGACCAAGAACGGCTCGCCGTGGTATGCGGCGGCGGTCTTCGACATCTGTGGACCCAGAAGGTCTTGCCTGCGGACATCGTCGACACGACCACTCAGTCCTTCTACACCTCGGGTAATGGCGTGATCACCATCGCGCCCAAGACGACAAGCGTCGCTGGAGCGAATGCCACGTTCGGAAAGTTCGTCTCCTCCTACAAGGGGCTCACGGTGAGCTCTACAGAGATCGTCCTTCCGACGAGCGCGGCCGGCGCGTCGGCGCCGACGTCGACCAAGACCCCCAAGTCGAAGACCAAGACCCCCAAGTCGACGACCAAGACGACCGCCGCGACGTCGGCGGTCTACCGAAGTGGCACCACCTGCGCGAAGGGCACCAAGTACGCCGGCAAGAAGGCGACGGTCCAGGTCACGTACTGGCCGAGCGCGTTCGCTGCCAAGCAGAAACCGGTCAGCTATTCCGGAAATCCGGCCACACTCCGTTTCACCGATGACCAGCTCATCACGGTCGGCTTCGTGCCGTCCGGGACCACGCTTCCCAAGCCGAACGGTGGCGTTGTGACCGCGCTGCTCGATGCGGCGGCGGGCTCTTCGAGCACGACGCCGACGTCGCCGATCACCCCGACGACCTCCACCTCGACCACCGCCCCGTCCTCCACCTCGACCACCGCCCCGTCCTCCACCTCGACCACCGCCCCGTCCTCCACGACTTCGACCACGACGAAGAGCACCACTTCCACGTCGGGCTGATGGACGTGACCTCGGGGTGAAGGCGGTCGTTCTCGTCGGCGGCGAGGGGACGCGTCTGCGGCCGCTTACGCTTTCGCTCCCCAAGCAGATGCTCCCAATCGTCGAGCAGCCGATGATCGAGCGCGTCCTGGGCAAGCTCGCAGCTCACGGGGTCGACGAGGCGGTGCTGTCGCTCGGGTACCTCCCTGGTGCCTTCATGCGTGCCTATCCCTCCGGTGAGGCGGCAAGTGTCCGCCTCTCGTACGCAGTCGAGCCCGCACCGCTCGACACTGCCGGGGCGGTTCGCTTCGCCGCGCGGCACGCGGGAGTGGAGGAGACGTTCGTGGTTGTGAACGGCGACGTGCTCACCGACATGGACCTCGATGCCCTCGTGGCCTTCCACCGAGCCCGCGGTGCCGAGGGGACGATCTCGCTGCATCCGGTCGACGATCCATCCCGCTACGGTGTCGTGCCCACCGACGAGCAGGGCCGGGTCACGGCCTTCGTCGAAAAGCCACCACCGGGCAAGGAGCCCACTCATCTGATCAACGCTGGGACGTACGTGCTCGAACCCTCGGTCCTCGACCGGATCGCAGACGACCGGCGCGTGTCGATCGAGCGCGAGACCTTCCCCGCCATGGTCGCGGACGGCACGTTGTTCGCCCTGGCCGATCCGGCGTACTGGCTCGATACCGGGACGCCCGAGGCGTTCCTCGCGGCGCACTGGGACGTCCTCGAGGGCAGGCGGGCCGACGGGCCGCCCGTTGCCGGCGCGACCGAAGTCGCACCCGCCTGCTGGACGCTCGGGGTCCCCAAGGTTGGAGGGGAAGTACTGCCGCCTGCGCTTGTCGCGGACGGCGCGGTGGTCGAAGCAGGAGCGTCGGTCGAAGGTGCAGTCGTCGGCCGGGGCTGCCTTGTCGCGGTCGGTGCGCGCGTCGTGCGCTCGGTCCTCATGGAGGGCGCGCTCGTGGGCCCGGGCGCATCGGTCAAGGGATCGCTCGTTGGCCCGGGCGCGCGCATCGGCGAAGGGAGTGACGTGCGACCCGTCTCGGTGATCGGTGCCGGCGCGACGGTGGCCGCACGGGCGATCGTGGACGGCGCGAGGGTTCCCAGCTGAGACAGCCGGACGATCGGCACCACGCTGCCCCTTCGCCCGCGAGGAGAAATGCTGCAAGAGTTGGCCGCCATGCGGACGATGGTCACCGGCGGTGCTGGGTTCATCGGCTCGACCCTGGTTGACCGGCTGCTCGCGGAGGGCCACGAGGTCGACGTCATCGACGACCTGTCGACGGGATCGCTCGCCAATCTCGCCGAGGCGCGGGCAGTGGCAGGCCGGTCGCTCACCATCCATCAGCTCGACGTGCGGCTCCCCGAGACGTCCGACCTCATCGCACGTCGGCGCCCAAAAGTGATCTTCCACCTCGCAGCCCAAGCCGACGTCCGAGTCTCGGTCATGGACCCTGTCCTCGATGCGGACGTGAACGTCATTGGCAGCCTCCGTGTTCTCGAAGGCGCCCGCGCAGCGGCCACCGAGCGAGTCGTGTTCGCGGCGAGCGGCGGCACGCTCTACGGTGAGTCGGACGCGGGCGAGCTACCGGTCCGCGAGTCGCAGCCGCACCGGCCCCTCTCCCCCTACGGCGTCTCCAAGAAGTCCGTGATCGACTACCTCGTGGCGTACCGTGAGCTCCACGCGTTGGAGTTCTGCGCCCTCGCCCTTGCCAACGTCTACGGTCCCCGTCAGGATCCGCATGGCGAGGCGGGTGTCGTTGCCATCTTCGCGGACGCGTTGGTGCGTGGCGAAAGGGTCCACATCTTCGGCGACGGTCATCAGACGCGCGACTACGTCTACGTCGACGACGTGGTCGACGCGTTCGCCCGGGCGGCGACGAAAGGGGGCGGTCTCGTCTGCAACATCGGTACGGGGATCGAGACGTCGGTGAACGACCTGTACCATGCGATCGCCGCAGCCGCCGGCACCGACGCCGACCCGGTGCACGCGCCCGCGAGGAATGGTGAGGTGCTTCGGAGCTGCCTGGACCCGAGCCGGGCTCAGATCCATCTGGGGTGGCGTCCGTGGACCTTGCTCTCCGACGGGGTCGCCGCGGTGGTCGAGACTGCCCGGCGACGTTACGACGCCACACGAGGCGCCACGCTTCACTGAGGCTCGGCTCAGCGGAAGAGGTCGTCTGCTGGGCGGCGAATGATCTCGTCGCGCACCGAGCCGTCGCGTCGCCACTCGGCCGGGACACCTCGCACCACCGCCGCGGGCACGCTTCGGTCCTTGCCCATCACGATCTCGGCCGCCGCCGCGACCTCGTCGGCGACGCACACCTGGGTCGCGACGAGCTCCCTGCCCGTCGCGTCCCTCGAGCCTCGAAGATCCACGACGGCAGCGATCCCCGCGCACCCGATCGCGACGTCGGTGACGCCGTTGCGCCAGGTGCGCCCGAAGGTGTCGGAGATCACCACGCCCACTGACACCGACAGGAGGCGACCGAGCGCGCCGCGGATGCGCCGGGCGGAGCGGTCGGGGTCCACGGGGAGAAGAGCCGCCCAGCCGTCGCCGACATTGGAGAGGTCGATGCCGGCGTTCGCGCATACGAAGCCGTGGGCGGTCTCGGTGATCCGGAGCTCGCCGCGACGTCGAAGCACCCGAAGTGCCTCGCGCTCGACGAGGGCGACTTTGGCATCGAGGTCCTCGTGGTCCAGGGGCACGAGCCGTCCCTCGGCTTTCGAGACGATCTTTTGGGTCACGACGACGACGTCGCCATCGCGCAGTGTGGAGCTCCCTGGTGGTCCGAGCGCGTCGGCCAGCTGTCTGGCGAGGTCATCACCGGGGTGGATCTCGCCGATGCCGGTCACCGCGTAGGCATGGAGCGCTCCCGCCTCATCGAGCGGCATCGAGCACCGCCTCCGCGAGCGCGGCAGCTCGCGCCGATGTCGACATGACCGTCGGCGCGACCACGGCGCGGACCCCCTCCGCCTCGACGCTGGGGGCGAGCGCGGCGTCCTTCTCGTCGATGACCAGGGTCCCCGCCCACGAGGCGTAGAGCCGCGCAACGCCGACGACCGAGGCATCGTGACCGAGCTCTCGCAGCAGCCGGTCTGCCGGTCCCTTCAGCGCCGCGCCGGCCACGATGGGCGACACGGCGACGACGCGTGTGCGCCGCCGCGCAACGTGCTCGCGCACTCCGGGCACGCTGAGCACCGGGCCGAGCGAGAGAATGGGGTTGGACGGACAGCCGATCACGATCTCGGCCGAGTCGATGGCGTCGAGCACGCCGGGGGCCGGTCGGGACGCCTCTGCCCCTTGGAAGTGGACCGAGCGGACGGCGACGCCATGGCCGAGCCGCACGAAGTAGTCCTGGAAGCCCACCTCGGCGCCTGCGGGGTATGAGCCGGCCGGCTCGGCGATCGTGAGGCGGGTGCGGACCGGATCGTCGGACATCGGCAAGACGTGCACGTCCACGCCGCGGGCGGCGGCGAGCGCGGCCGTGACCTCGCTGAGGGTCGCGCCATCGCCCAGACGCTGCGTGCGATACAGGTGGGTGGCGAGATCCCGGTCTCCGAGCCGGAACCACGTCTCGCCGCCGAGGGCTTCGAGCGCCGTCATGACCGTCCAGCTCTCGCCCTTCACACCCCACCCGGTGACCGTGTTGGACAGCCCGGCGAGGGTGTAGAGCACGGTGTCGATGTCTGGGCTCACGTGGAGGCCGTGGAGCACCATGTCGTCGCCGGTATTGACCACCGCGGTGACGTCTCCTGGCGCGACCACGCGGACGAGCCCGGCGAGGAGACGCGCCGCGCCAACTCCTCCGGCAAGGGCGACGAGCACGGCGGACAGCCTACGTGGCGAGGTGGTGGCCGCACGACGACGGTACGCTCCTCGGGTCATGCGGGCGCTGGACGTCGTCGCGACCTGGCCGGTCCGGTCGGCCGCAGCTGGGATCCTCGGAACGTGGCCGGCCGCGGGCGCGGCTCACGTGCGCGAGGACGTGTGGCTGCACGGCGACGTCGGCGATCTCGAGCACAGCTACGAGTGGGCGTCGCTCACCAAGCTTTGCAGCGCGCTCGCCGTCTTGGTCGCGCTCGAAGAGGGCTCGGTCGCCCTCGACGACCCTGCGGGTCCCCCGGGCTCGACGGTGGCCCACCTGCTGGCCCACGCGTCCGGTCTCGCGCCCGACCGCAGGGAGGCGATCGCGGCACCCGGCACCCGGCGGGTGTACTCCAACGCTGGCTTCGAGCTGCTCGGCGAGCTCGTCGCCGAGCGCGCGGAGATGCCGTTCGCCCGGTATGTGGCGGCGGCAGTGCTCGAGCCGCTGGGGATGCACGGCGCACGCCTGGCGGACGACGCCTCGCCGGCGTGGGGCATGCGCGGCACGCTCGGTGACCTCCTCTTGCTGGGCACCGAGCTCCTACGCCCGCGCATCGTCGCCCCTGAGACCCTGGCGGCGGCCACGACGGTCGCCTTCCCGGGCCTTGCCGGGGTGCTGCCTGGCTTCGGTCGCCAGGACCCGTGCGACTGGGGGCTCGGCTTCGAGATCCGCGACGCCAAGCACCCGCACTGGACGGGGATGCGGTGCAGCCCCGCGACCTTCGGGCACTTCGGCCGGGCGGGCGGCTTCCTCTGGGTGGACCCGCTCGCCCGCATCGGCTGTGCGGTGCTCACCGACGAGCCGTTCGGCCCGTGGGCAGCACAGCGCTGGCCAGCGCTCTCCGACGCAGTCATCGAGTCGCTCGACCCTGAGAGAGGCGGCGTGACCGGTGCGTGAGCAGCTTCGGGTCGCGCTCGACGCGACCCCGCTCCTCGGACGGCCGACGGGCATCGGCATCTTCTGTGCCGGGCTGCTCGGAGGTCTCGCCGCGCGATCGGATCTCGAGGTGTCCGCATTCGCAGTGAGCTGGCGCCGCAGGAGCGCGATCGTCGACCGGGTGCCCGAAGGCATCTCGCTCGCCCAGCGGGCGATGCCCGCGCGTCCGCTCCACCTCCTGTGGGGGCACGCTCGCGTGCCGGCACTCGAGTGGTTCGTCGGTCGCAAAGACGTGGTCCACGGGACCAACTACGTCGTGCCGCCGACTCGACGGGCGGCACGCGTGATGTCCGTCCACGATTTGACGACGGTGCGGTTCCCTGAGCTGTGCGACCGCGCGACGCTCGTATACCCGCACCTCGTCCGGCGCGCACTGGCGGACGGCGCATGGGTGCACACGCACTGTGAGTACATTGCGGCCGAGGTGGTCGAGCATTTCGGGGCGGATCCGGCGAAGGTGCGCGCCATCGCCCCGGGCGTGCCTCCGCTGCCGCCCGCCGACCTCGAGACGGCGGCCCGCCATCTGCCGCGAGGGACCAGCCGCTTCGTGCTCGCCGTCGGCACCCACGAGCCGAGGAAGGACCTGCCCAGCCTGGTGCGCGCGTTCGACTCTGTCGCGGCGCGCCACGACGACCTCGCGCTCGTCCTCGCTGGGCCACAGGGGTGGGGCAGCGGCGACCTCGCGACCGTGCTCGCCGACGCGAAGGCGCGTGAGCGCATCGTGCTCACCGGATGGGTCGACGACGCGACGCTCGCCGGGCTCCTGCAGCAGGCGGACGTCCTTGCCTACCCCTCCGTCTACGAGGGCTTCGGCTTCCCGCCGCTCCAGGCGATGACGCTCGGAACCCCGGTCGTCTCGACGTGCGTCGGTGCGGTCCAAGAGGTGCTCGGTGATGCCGCAATGCTCGTCGCGCCGCGTGACGCGCGCGCCCTCGCGGAGGCCCTCGACGCGGTGCTGGCGTCCAAGTCGCTCGCGGCCAGCCTCTCGGCGCGCGGGCGCGCACGTGCGGCGAGCTATCGCTGGGACCGTTGCGCCGAGGGGTTCGCCGACCTCTACCGCGATGCCCACGCGGAGGCCACGTCGTGACCTCCGAGGTGGTGCTCGCGGTCGAGCAGCTGCGCCGACGGGTCCCTGGCGGTGTGGGACGGTACGCGACGGGCCTTCTCCAGGGGCTGCTCGCCGTCCCGGCACCGCCCATCGCGCTCTTGGCGAGCAGGCACGCCGGGGGAGGTCCGGACCCGCTCGGGCGCTGGGGGTTCGAGCTTCGGTGCTCGAGGATCCCCGCGCCCTTTCTCACCGTGGCCTGGGACCACGGGCTCGCGCCGGTGCCTGCCGGGGTGGGAGTCGTGCACTCTGTGTCGCTTGCCGCGCCACCGGTGCGTCGACCGCTGCGTCGCGGCGGGCGGGCGCTCGTCGTCACCGTCCACGACCTCGCCTGGCGCACGCAGCCCCATGCGACCACGGCCCGCGGCGGTCGCTGGCACGAGGCGGCGCTCGCACGAGCGCTGGTGCACGCCGACGGCTTCGTCGTCCCCTCGAGCCCCGTCGCTTCCGCCCTGGTGGCTGCCGGCGCCGACCCGACGAAGGTGCGCGTGATCCCCCATGGTGCAGACCATCTGCCGCCCCCTGACGACGACGGCGCGAGGTTGCTTCTCCGCCGGTTGGGCGTCGCCGGCGACTACCTGCTCGCCGCGGGGACCCTGGAGCCCCGCAAGAACCTGGAGCGCCTGGCCGAAGCGTACGCCGCCGCGCGGCCGTCGCTGCCCGGTCCTTGGTCGCTGCTCGTAGTCGGCCCGAACGGCTGGGGCGAGCTGGGAAGCCGCGGGGTCGAGGGCGTCGTCTTCGCCGGTCACGTCGACGACGCGGTCCTCGCGTCGCTCTATGCAGGCGCGCGGGCGTTCGCGTACGTGCCGCTCGAGGAGGGGTTCGGCTTCCCCCCCGTCGAAGCGATGGCCTTGGGTGTCCCGGTCGTCGTCAGCAGCGCGGTGCCGAGCGTCGGAGTGCAGCACGACGTGGCACCGCCGGCGCTCGTGGTCGACGCCCGCTCGGTCGACGACATCACGGCCGCCCTCGTCCAGATCGCCTGGGACGAGACCTTGCGTGTGCAGCTCGCCCAGCGTGCGGCCGAGCTCGTGGCGCCCTTGACCTGGGCAGCTGCTGCTCGGGCGCACATCGCATGGTGGGAGGAGCTGCAGTGAGGATCTCCCTGGACGTGACGGCGGTGCCGGCGTCGCCTGCCGGTGCCGGCCGGTACGCGCTCGAGCTTGCCAGCGCGCTCGCCGACGTCCGGGACCTGGGCGTCTTGTTCGTGGCCCGCCGGGCCGACGGGGCCCGCTGGCGTGGGATCGCCCCCGACGATACGGTCGCTGCCGTCGCGCCCGCCGCGCGGCCCCTGCGGCTCGCATGGGAGCAGCTGGCCCTCCCCGGTCTGCTCCGCCGCAGCCACCTCGACGTGCACCATTCTCCGCACTACACGATGCCCGAGCGAGCACGTCTTCCGGTCGTAGTGACCGTCCACGACACCACCTTCTTCGACCATCCCGAATGGCACGAGCGCACCAAGGTGGCGCTGTTTCGCAGGGCGATCCGTGTCGCCGCACAGCGCGCGGCGGTCGTGGTGTGCGTGAGCGACACGACGGCTCGCCACCTCAGCGCGGTCTGCGAGGTCGCCGTCCCGATCGTCGTCGCGCCCCACGGGGTCGACCACCGGCGCTTCGCTCCTCGGCCCCCGGCTCCCGGAGCGGACGCGGCAGTGCTCGAGGGTCTCGGTCTCGACGCGGCACGTCCGTTCATCCTCTACGTCGGCACTGTCGAGCCCAGGAAGGACGTCGCGTCGCTGGTGCGCTCGTTCGCACGGGTGGCGGACGTCAATCCGGACGTCGTGCTCGTCGTGGCGGGGCGCCCGGGCTGGGGGGGTGGTCCGCTCGAGGTGGCGCTCGCCGAGACCGAGCGCCATCGCGCGCGCATCGTCCGCCTCGGCTACGTACCCGACGATGCCGTCCCCGCGCTCTTGCGGCGCGCGGCAGTGGTGGCGTACCCGTCGCTCGCCGAGGGCTACGGACTGCCCGCCCTCGAGGCGCTTGCGTGCGGGGCGCCCCTCGTGACGACCGCCGGCACCGCGATGGCTGAGCTCGCGGGCGACGCCGCGGTGCTCGTCCCGCCCGCGGATCCCGATGCGCTCGCAGGCGCGCTCGTCTCGGTGCTCGAAGCCGGGCGCACGGACCCTGCGGTGAAGGCGCGCATCGAGCTCGGATTCTCCATTGCTGCGGCCCGTACGTGGGCGGCGAGCGCGTCGCGCCACTTCGAGGCCTACCGCATGGCGCTCGGGGCATAGGGTCGGGCCGTGCGCGCGTTCGTCACCGGCGGCGGAGGCTTCGTGGGGCGCTGGCTTGTCGCGCACCTCGAGGCCTGCGGCGACACAGTGGTCGCGCGCGATGCCGAAACGGACGTGACCGACGAGGACGCCGTCGCACTGGCGATCGACGAGGCGAGCGCAGACGTGATCTACCACCTCGCGGCCCGTACCCACGTGGGGGAGTCGTGGCGTGCCCCGCTCGACGTGCTGCGGGTGAACGTCCTCGGTACGGCGGCGGTTCTCGCGGCCGCGCGGCGCGTCACCAGCGTGGCGAGGGTGGTGGTGGTCAGCTCGGCCGAGGTCTACGGCGCCGTCGCGCCCGGCGAGCTGCCGGTGACCGAGTCGGTGCCGTTGCGCCCTGTCACGCCGTACGCGGCGTCGAAGGCGGCAGCCGAGGCGGTGGCGCTGCAGGCGTGGCGCGGGTACGGCCAGCACGTCGTGGTCGTCCGGCCGTTCAACCACGTGGGTCCCGGCCAGGCACCCACCTTCGCGGTGCCGGCACTCGCGCGCCGGATCCTCGACGCTCGGTACGCGGGCTCAGCCGAGCTGGCGGTGGGTACCGTCACGACGCGGCGTGACTTCACCGACGTGCGCGACGTCGTACGGGCGTACCGGCTCATCGCCGCGCGGGCCGCGCCGGGCGGCGTCTACAACGTGTGCTCGGGTCGCGACATCGCGATTTCGGAGATCGCCAACAGGCTCATGGCGCTGTGCGGCGTGGAGCTCCATATGGTGACCGATCCTGCGCTGGTGCGGCCTATCGACGTGCCGGTCGTACGCGGCGATCCCTCGCGTGTGCGAGCGGACACGGGATGGAAGCCGGAGATCCCGCTCGACGACACCTTGCGCGACGTCCTCGCCGGGCTCGAGCGGTCCACGGATCAGGTCCCCGGCGAGGCCACCTGACGCAGCTGCGCCCCGATCGCGCACAGCCCGGCGCGCGCCTTGCCCGCCAGCTCCCGGGCTGGTTCGGGGAGCTGGGCTTCGAGAGGCTCGAGCGACTCGCTCAGCACGTGGGTGGTCGCGTCGGCCCACTCTGCCAACTGCCGCGCGCCTTCGACGATGCCGCCTCGAAGCTGGGCGAGACGCTCGTCGTCGTGCCGATCACGCGCCGCGAAGGGCCCGAGGCCGCGTCGGCGTGCCTGGGCCTTCTGGAAGCCGAGAATGCCGAGGCCCACTGCGACGTAGGCGGCGTCCCGGGCCCTGTTCGCCACATCGCTGGCGAGGCCGCTCAGGTCTTTTCTCTCCTGCATGTTCAGCTCCTCGGATCGTGGCCGGTGTACAACTACAGCATACCCGCATATAAACAGTTGCAAGCATCACAGCGGACCACGTGCCCCACTCGTCGTCAGCGGGAACGGATCGGCAACGGGGAGTAGCCTCCTCATCCTTATGATGCAGGGGTCGGCGACCGCCGCGCGGGCGCCCGCAGTAGTGGTGGTCGTGGTGACCACGGATCCGGGTCCGTGGTTCGACGAGACGCTGGCAGCGCTCGCTGCACAGGACTACGAGAGCCTGTCCGTGTTGGTGCTCGTGTCCGGGGGCACCGCCGACCCGACCCCGACGATCGCGACGGTGCTCCCAGAGGCGTTCGTGCGCCGGCTACCCGAGAACCGCGGGTTCGGCGCGGCGGTGGGCGAGGCGCTCTCGATGGTGGAGGGCGCGCCGTTCTTCCTCCTCTGCCACGACGACTGCGCGCCGACACCCGACGCGTTGCATCTCATGGTCGAAGAGTCGTTCCGCTCCAACGCTGGCATCGTGTCGCCCAAGATGGTCTGTTGGGACGACCCCCTGTTGCTCATGCACGTCGGCCAGAGCATCGACAAGACCGGCGCGGTCGTCGAGCGAGTCCAAGACGGCGAGATCGACGCCGGCCAGCACGACGCGGTGCGCGACGTGTTCGTCGCGCCGGGCGGGTGCACTCTTGTACGCGCTGACCTCCTGCGTGCGCTCGGCGGCTACGACCCCGACGTCGCCGGGATGGGCGAGGACGTCGACCTCTCGTGGCGGGCGCACATCGCCGGAGCGCGGGTGGTCGTCGCTCCCGCGGCCAAGGTGCGCCACCTTTCCCTCACGGCGGGAGGCGGTCGCGCCCCGATGCCCGCCGATGCTCCCTCGCTCCAGGCGCTGCAGCGCCGCAACGAGCTCGCGGCGGTGCTCGCCTGCTACACGCGTGCGCACCTGTTGCGGGTCCTCCCCCAGGCAATGCTGCTCGCACTCGGCGAGCTCCTCGTGGCGGTGGTGACGGGCGACGGGAACCGAGCGCGAGCGGTGCTCCACGCTTGGCGGTGGAACCTCGCGAACTTCGCTCGTGTCCGGCGCCGGCGCGCCGGGGTGCGCGCGGTACGGGTGCTCGCGGACGCCGACGTGCGCGAGCTCCAGGTCCGGGGCAGCGCGCGGCTCTCCGGCTTCTTCGCACGCCTGACCGCCCACGGCATGGAGGCGGCACGCGCGCGCCGGGACGCCGACCACGATCCGGTGGGCGCGCCCGCGTCGGACGCTGGGGTCGGGGACGCTCAGACGGCATACCCCGCGACAGCGCGTGCGACGGTCGAAGACGCCGTTGCCCGCACCATCGGGGAGGCTCAGCGCACCGCTCGCATCGGGTTCGCCGAGGACGCCGACTTCGACGAGCTCGACGACTTCGGGTACCGCGCCGCGGAGCGCGCGCACCGCACCGGTCGGCTGTTCGCGTCCCGTCGCTCCCGGATCGTGGCATGGCTTCTCGTCGCTGCAGTGCTCGTAGTGGGTTCGCGTCATCTCATCGGTGACCCGCTCCCGCTCATCGGACAGTTCGCACCCTTCGGCACGTGGACGTCGGCCTGGCATCAGCTGTTCGCGTCGTGGGAGCCCACGGGCCTGGGCACGACGGCACCCGCGAGTCCTGCCTTCGGCGTGCTGGCGGTCCTCGGTACGGTCGTGTTCGGCCGAATGGGCCTGCTGCAAGAAGTGCTGGTGCTCGGCTGCTTCCCTGTCGGTGTGTGGGGGGTTTCCCGGCTCCTCGGGGCGTTTGGCTCGGTGCGCGCGCGTTTTGTCGGCGCGCTCGCGTACTTGGCACTGCCGCTCGCCTATGACGCGCTCGCTCGTGGGCGCTTCGACGGGCTCGTCGCGTACGCGGCGACGCCGTGGCTCGCCGTCCACTTGGCGCGCGCGACGGGCCTCGCGCCGTTCGACGCCGATGGGCTGGGACCGTCACACGGGTGGCGCCAGACCCTCATCGGGCGCATGCTGGTGGTCGGGGCGATCGAGGGGGTCGCGATGTCGTTTGCCCCCGGCATCGTGCTCGTCGTCGTCCTCGTGGCTCTGGGGATCGCAAGCGGCTCCCTCGTGACCGGGGGGAGTCGCTCGGCGTGGCGGGCACTGGCCGTCGCGGGCGGCGCGACGCTCGTCGCGTGCGTCCTCTGCGCGCCGTGGGTGATCGGTACCCTCGGTACCGGCGGCGCCGTGGTGTCGGTGTTCGGGCTCCCCGCAAGCGCGTCGGCCGAACCTGGCTGGGGCGGGATCCTGCGCCTGGCGGTCGGCCCATATGGAGCTTCGCCCCTTGCGTGGCTGCTCCTGGCCGCGGCGTTTGCACCCCTGCTGGTGGCACGTCAGAGCCGCCTCGCGTGGGCCGTGCGGCTCTGGGTCGTGGCGCTTGGAGGCGCGCTCGTGGCGTTCGTGGGTGCAAAGGGCCTCGCTGGGGCGTTCGCTCCCTCGGTCGCCGTGGTGCTCGCGCCGGTGGCACTCGGGATCGCCGGCTGCGTCGGGATCGGGGTGGCCGCGCTCGAAAGAGATCTCTCGGACTTCCGGTTCGGGTGGCGACAGGTACTTGCGCCCGTTACCGTCTGCGCCATCGCGCTCGGCATGCTCCCTGCGCTCGCCGCCGCAGGCAGCGGGCGCTGGGACCTGCCATCTGTGGGCTACGCGGGCGCGGCGCAGCTGCCGCCGGTCGGCCCGCGTCTGCCGGCCTATCGTGTGCTGTGGATCGGCAACCCCGCCGCGCTCCCTGCCGGCGGGTGGTCGATGGGGGACGGGCTCGCCTTCACCATCACGCTCGACGGGACACCGCAGCTGGGCGACGTGTGGCCGCAGGCCTCGCCCGGCAAGGCACGCACGATCGCGCGGGACGTGAGGCTTGCGATGCGCGGTGAGACGGTGCAGCTCGGGCGGCTTCTCGCGCCCTTCGGCGTGCGGGACACGGTCGTGGTGCGGGCACTCGCGCCCCAGACGCCGGGAGCCGGTAGCTCGCCGACACTCCCGCTTCCCTCCGGACTGCTCGACGCGCTCATGCGGCAAGGCGACTTCCGTACAGTGCCGTTGAGCGTCGGCGGGCTGGTGGAGCTGCAGAACACCGCTTTCGGCGCTTCGGCGGCTCGGCATCTCGCGGCACCTCCCGTCGTGTCGACGACGGCGACGCTGCTCGACGCGCTCGGTGGCGCACTGGAGCTTGCCCTGTGGGTGGCGCTCGTCGCCGCGTTCCTCGGGCGTCGCCGCTGCCTGGACTGGTGGTGGCGGCCGTTGCGGTCGTGGCAGCGTGGTCGCCGGCGGCCCCGGGCGGGGTCAGCGGTGGAGGCATCACCGGCTCGGTTGGCGAGCGGCCACGCGCCCGATGAAGCGGTCGTGCTCACGGACGCGGTCCTGCCGTCGCCGGCTCCTGCGGGGGACAACCGATGAGTAGCCCCTCCGATCCCCGTGTCGCCACTCGGTTGCCGGCCGGGCATCTCCCCTCCGTCAGGGCGCGGATCCTCGGCATCGGCCTGGTCGCCGTCGGGCTTGCCGCCGGCGCCGGGGTGGCGACGGCCCAGGCGCCAGACGGGCCCCGTGTGACGTTGCAGCCAGCTGCGCTCGCCGCGGAGGCGGCCCCAGTCGGGTCGCAGTCCTCGAGCTGGTACTGCACGGGAGGCACGGGGGGCACGGGGCACACTGCGACGCCCGGGGCCACTACGACGATCGTGCTCGCCAATGCGAGCACGAGACGGGTCACGGGCACCATGGACGTGGTCGACGGCAGGGGTCAGACGGGCTCGCGGACCTTCGTGGTCCCACCCGACGGCCAGATCGACGAACGGCCCGGCACCGTCCTCGCCGGCGCGTGGCTCGCCGCTCGGGTGGACGTCCACGGCGGCGGCGTCACGGCGAGCGAGCTCCTCCGCGCGTCGTCGGGCACTGCGATGATCCCGTGTGCGTCGGAGACGTCGCTGCACTGGTACTTCGCACAGGCGACGACCGTGCGGGGCGCCTCGCTGTTCGTCTCCCTGTTCAACCCGACGACGAACCTCGCAGTGGTGGACCTGACGTTCCACACGGTCTCCGGCCTCATCTCTCCCGCCCCCGACCAGGGGATCGTCGTCGACCCGGGACGGCTGGTGACCGTCACAGTCGGCCAGTACGTCCAGGACGAGCGGGACGTGGCGACGGTCGTCTCGGCGCGCTCGGGTGCCGTCACCGCGGCCGAGCTGCAGGTCTATGACGTCGGAGGAGTGGCGGGCATGGCGCTCGTGCCCGGCGTGCCGGCCCCCGCCCGTCGGTGGGAGCTCCCGTACCTGCTCGATGTCGCGGGTGGGGCGTCCGAGCTCTCGGTCTTGAATCCGTCACGGAGCGTCCCGGCCCACGTGACGGTTGCCGTGCGCCTACCCACCGGGACAGCCGCCCCGTTCGAGCAGGTGGTCGCGCCGTCGAGCGTGTGGAGCCTCGAGACGAGCTCCCAGCTCAGGATCCCCACCGGTGTGGCGTACTCGCTGGAGATCACCGCCACCGGAGGGCCCGGTGTGGTCGTCGGCCGCATCGGCGCAGGAACTCCGCAGTCTGCCGCCCCACAGTGGGGGAGCCAGGTGGGGATCCCGGTGCCCGTCGCGTCAGGCCCGTACGCGACGCGTTGGCTCGTTCCTTGCGTTGCCGGTGGAGCGGTCTCGGGGAAGGCCGCGACAACGAGAACGGTGGCAAGCGCGACGCCGTCGCCAGCCGCGCGGGCTCCCGGGGACGTGGTGGTCTTCGACAACCCTGGCACCGTCGCGCGGCGCGCCTCGGTGCGCGTCATGACGGGTGGAGGTGTCCGAGTGGTGGGGACGGTCCATGTTGCGCCTCACGGCATCGCGACGCTCGGTGCCCGGGTGGGACCACTGCTCGTCGACGCGAACCGACCCCTGGCGATCGAAGAGTTGGCAACCCCCGCTGGGTCCGCTGGGGTCATCGCGCTCTCCGCGGTGCAGCAACGCTGAGCGCGCGAGCGCGCTGAACGTCGGGAGGCAACGGCCCGGGCGCAGCCCAGGTTCAACGGGGGCGGGCTGCGAGCCGGATGGGCTCAGTCCTGGGGAGCGGCGCCTTGTGGACCCGGGTTCGGGGAGTCTGCTGGCGTCGCGTCGCGGGTGGGCGCTTGGTGCTCAGGGGGCGCTTGGTGCTGCCCGGAGGGCCGGGGCGCTTGGTGCTCAGGGGGCTCTTGGTGCTCAGGGGGCGCTTGGTGCTCAGGGGGCGCTTGGTGCTCAGGGGGCGCTTGGTGCTGCCCGGAGGGCCGGGGCGCTCGGTCCTGGGGGTACTCGGAGTGCGGATAGGGCACCGGGGGAGGAGGCGGCTGATGGGAGCCCGGCGGCCAGTTGCCCTGCTGTGGGGGTCCCCACGGCCCTGGTGGCGACCACGGCGCCGGGGCGCCCGGTGCCCAACCCTGCTGCTCGGGCCAGGGTGGCGGCCAGCTGCCCGCCGGGGCCCGCTGCGCACCCGGCAGGGGAGCGGGCTCCGCCCGCCGCGCTGGCGTGGCAGCTGTGCCCTGGTGCAAACCGCCCGCTGGCAGGGCGCCGCTCGGCGTGTGACCGTTGCCGTTCTTCGCGCCGTTGCCGCGCCGGCTGCCGTTGCCGTTGGGCTTGAACCGGATCGTCTTCGCCTTCGGGCCGTCGGTGTGGACAGGGCCGCCGAAGGCCTCGTCCACGAGGCGCCCGACCTCCTCACCGTCGATGCTCTCGAACTCGAGGAGGGCGTGCGCGACGGCATCCAGCCCGCCGCGGTGGAGCGTCAGGAGCTCCATGGCCCGCTCCTCTTGCGTCCGGAGGATGCGCTCCACCTCGTCGTCGATCACCCTGCTGGTGTCTTCGGAGTAGTCCCTCGTGTGCATGAGGTCCTCGCCAAGGAAGACCTGCCCCTGGGAGCCCCACGCCATTGGGCCGATCTCCTCGCTCATGCCCCACTCGCGCACCATCTTGCGCGCGAGCTCCGTATTGCGCACCAGGTCGTCGGATGCACCGGTCGACAGATCGCCGTAGATGAGCATCTCGGCGATCCGTCCGCCCATGCGAACGCACAACGAATCCTCGATGTCCTCTCGCGGATGGATGTGGCGCTCTTCGACGGGCAGCTGCATCGTGACACCGAGCGCCATTCCCGTGGGGATGATGCTCACCTTGTGCACGGGATCGGCGTGCTTCAGGACGTACGCCAGGACGGCGTGCCCACCTTCGTGGTACGCGACGCGCTCCTTCTCGTCATCGGAGAGCACGAGGCTCTCGCGCCGTTGGCCCATGAGGACCCGGTCTCGCGACGACTCGAAGTCGGCCATCTCGATGGTGGCACTTCCCCGGCGCACGGCATGCAGCGCTGCCTCGTTCACGAGGTTGGCGAGGTCGGCGCCGCTCATGCCCGGCGTTCCCCGGGCCACGAGCTCGAGATCCACGTCCGGCCCGATCCGCTTGCCGCGGCAGTGCACTTGGAGGATGGGTAGCCGCTCGTCGAGATCGGGGAGCGGCACGACGATCTGGCGGTCGAAGCGACCGGGGCGAAGGAGCGCGGGGTCGAGGATGTCCGGCCGGTTGGTCGCCGCGATGATGACCACGCCCTCTGCCGGGTCGAAACCGTCCATCTCGCTCAGCATCTGGTTCAGGGTCTGCTCGCGCTCGTCGTGTCCCCCCCCGAGCCCCGCACCGCGCTTGCGGCCGATCGAGTCGATCTCGTCGACGAAGATGATCGCCGGCGCCTGCTTGCGCGCCGTCTGGAAGAGGTCGCGCACTCGGCTCGCGCCCACGCCCACGAACATCTCCATGAAGTCCGACCCGCTGACCGAGAGAAACGGGACGCCTGCTTCCCCCGCGACGGCCCGGGCGAGGAGCGTCTTGCCGGTGCCCGGAGGGCCCACCAGGAGGACGCCCTTTGGGATCTTGGCCCCGATGTCACGGAAGCGGCCAGGGGTGCGCAGGAAGTCGACGACCTCACTGATCTCCTGCTTGACGCCGTTGTAGCCCGCAACGTCTTGGAAGGTGGTCGTCGGGCGATCGCTGCTGAACAGGCGCGCCTTTGATCGGCCGATGGACATGATGCCTGACATCTGCCCACGAGCCTGCCGGCTGATGAATGCCATCAGCAGTACGGCGAGCCCGATCAAGAGCACGTAGGGGAGAAGGGCGCTCCAGATGTTGGTCGGCGGGTTCGAATAGTCGACACTGACGCCCTCCTTTCGCATGAGGGCGACTGTGGTCTGGCTTGCGGGATGCGGCCCCGTGACGGTGTAGCTGGTGCCGTTGGCGAGCTTCCCGGTGATCACGCCGGTTGTGTTGTCGATTGTCGCCGTCTTGACCGTCTTGGCCTTCACGTCGCCCAGGTACTGGGAGTAATTGATCGACTTGGCGGAGCTGTGCGGAAGGAGGGAGGGCACCACGAGCACCGCCAGGACGGCAACGATGAGGATTGCCCAGATCCAACGCCAGCTCTGTTCGGGTCCTTGTCCGGACCCAGAGGAACGCGGTGGCATGCCATCAGGCCGCTGCTGGCTCACCGGCACATGCTATGCGCCGGTCGTCTCCGTCGGTGACCGGGGGGTGCAGGTGAGGGGAATCTGCCATAGGTTCTTATCGCGCCCTTAGCTGGCGCACCCGTCCCGACGAATGCCGCCGACCCAACGCCACGGTCCCGGTTCGCCGTCTCCAGGCCGTGGTGCCTCCATGGCTGCATGGGGAACATGCACATGAGGAAATGGCCCTGCGCTGAAGCCGCCGGGAGGAGGGCCGCGGATATCGTGACCCGGTGAGCGCACCGCCCGACGGAGACAGCGCACCACCCGACGGAGAGGACGCCATGCCTCGACCCCGTGCTTCTGAGGGCTCTGGCGCCGGCGACGCGCACGGCAGCCGGCCAGAGCCGTACGCCTCACCGCCGGGTCCCTGGCCACCGCCTGTTCCCTCTCAGTCGGGCGACCTGCCGCCATCGGGCGGCTACCCGCCACGGGGTGGCTACCCGCCACCGGGCCGTGCAGCCCCGCGATGGAGCACACGGCCGTGGACATCGCAGTACGCCGCCACCTTCTCGGGCTCGAACGGCACCCGTCCGTCGCGCTCCCCCTCGATGTCGAACGGCGCCCGTTTCCTCGACGTCCCCGGCGCACCACCGGCCACGAGGTCGAGCGCGTGGTTCTGGCTCGTGATGGGACTCGTCGGCTTCGTCGTCGGCCAGATCGTGGCGACGGCCTTCGTCGCCATCGCGGCAGCGCTTGCTGGCGACAGCGCCGAGCTCCACCGGTTCGCGACGATGGCGGCGCCTCCCGAGTGGTACGTCGCCACGTCGCTCGTCGGACTCTGGGTCGGCTTCTTCGCTGGGCCGTGGGTCGCCAGCCGCGCACGGGGGACGGGCCGGTTTCTCGCCGACCTCGGGGTGCGGTTCCGCCCTGTCGACCTGGTGGGAGTGCCGATCGGGGTAGGTGCCCAGTTCGTGCTCGACGCGCTGTACTCGCCGTTCATCGAGCACTTGAAGCACTTCACAGCCCCGACGACCAAGCTCGTCGGGGCGTCGCACGGGTGGGGCTATGCATTGATCGCGATCCTCACGGTGTGCGGTGCCCCGTTCTTCGAAGAGATCTTGTTCCGGGGGCTCGGCCTCAAAGCGCTTGCGCGCCTCTTCACGCCAGGTGAAGGAGGAGCGACGCGTCGGCGCGCGGCCGGGCTGACCGCCGCAGTGGTCGTCGACGGCGTGCTCTTCGGGCTCGCGCACTGGGAGCTTTATCAGTTCGCTGGTCTTGCCGCCTTCGGCATGCTCTTGGCGCTGATCAGCTACAAGACCGGACGCCTCGGGATGAACATGGTGACGCACGCGTCGTTCAACCTGGTGGCGGTCCTCGCGCTCGTGAGCTCCACGGGGGGTGTGATCCACTGATCGGGAGCCGAGGGCGCGGGCAGCGGCGCGCGCGCGGTCCTCGGGGGACCGTTCCGGGGACCGTGAGCGCTCCCCGTTCGCCCGGTGCGGTGCTCGTGCCGACGAGGGGCACGAGCAAGTCCGAGGACGACGCCATGGTCGCGTCGCCGCCAGGGGGGCGCACGTCGCGCTGGTTGCCATCCGCTGCGACGGCACTGGTGGTGCTCGGAGTGCTCACCGTCGTCCTCTGGCAGGTGCACCTACCGCTCTTGTTGTCGAGCACCACGACCACCGGGGGCGACACCGGGTCGCACTACATGATGCCGGCGTACTTCAACACGAACCTCTTTCCGCACCTCACGGGCTGGAATCCCTACTGGTACGACGGCTACCCCGACTACACCTTCTACTTCGTCCTCCCCGACGTGCTCGTCGCTCTTGCCGCGCACGTCATCAGCTACGACATCGCGTTCAAGCTCGCGACCATCGCCGGTTCCCTGCTCCTACCCGTCGCGGCGTGGGCGTTCGGGAGGCTCTTCGGGCTGCGTCCGCCGATCCCCGCCGCGCTCGCTGCAGCGACGCTCCCGTTCCTCTTCGACTACACGTGGACGATCTACGGGGGCAACCTCTTCTCCACGCTCGCCGGCGAGTACCCGTACTCGTTCTCCGTCGCGTTCCTCGTGCTCTTCCTCGGGCTCTTCGCGCGCGGGGTGCGGACGGGGCGCTACCGGGTGCTGAGCGCGCTCACGCTCGCAATCTGCTTCCTCGCGCACGCAGTCCCTGGTGCGTTCGCAGTGGCGGGCGCTGCGGTGCTCACCGTGCTCGAGCTGCTCCCAGCGCGCCTGCGACCGCGCGACGACGATGCGTTCACGTCGCCACGTCATTCACCACGCCACGCCGAGTCCGCGCAGGGAACATCCGGCTCGGCGGCGGTCGGGACGCGCGCTCGACGAGCGACGCTGTGGTGGGCGGTGTCGACGGTCGGCATCGGGATGCTGCTCGTGTCGTGGTGGCTGGTGCCCTTCGTCATGGACCTGACGTACTCGACGTCGATGAACTACTCGAAGGTCACGACCTACATGTCCATCTTTTTCCCGAGGGCAGACTTGTGGGCACTCGTGCTCGCCGCTGTCGGGGCCGTGGCGGCCGTGGTCCTGCGCAGTCGTGTGGGCATCGTCCTCGTGGCCTTGGCGGCGGTGGCGGCGGCTGCGGTCGTCCTCGACCCGCTTCGGAGCCTGTACAACGTCCGCTTCCTTCCGCTGTGGTTCCTCTGCGTGTACCTCTTGGTCGGATGGTCCTTCGGTGTCGCGGTCGCGGCGCTCGCTCGCAGGGCACGGCACGCGCGCCTCGCTCGCTCGAGCCGCGAGCTGGCCGGCGCCCGCGCGCGCCTTGCCTCGGTAGCGCCGGCCGGTGAGGACGGCTCGGGCGGCGACGGAGATGCCAGGCCGCAGATTGATGCGACAACGATCCACCGGCGACCGCCAAGAGTGGCTCGGTGGGCCCCCGGCGCGGTCGGTGGTGCGTGCCTCGCGCTCGTGGGCGCGCTCGTCGCCGTGGTCCCCCCCTTCGTCCCCGCGCTCGCGTCCTCCTTGCCGCGTGTCGGGATCCACCCAGGGCCGAACCAGGTGAGCGTGTGGGCCAACTGGAACTACACCGGCTACGAGGGGAAGGCCGACTATCCCGAGTACCACGGGCTCATGGCGCTGATGTCGCGCATCGGGCGGAGGTACGGCTGTGGGCGAGCCATGTGGGAGTACAACGCGAACGAGAACCGCTTCGGCACCCCTGAGGCGCTGATGCTCCTGCCGCTGTGGACGAAGGGGTGCATCGACTCGATGGAGGGGCTCCTGTTCGAGTCGTCGGCGACGACGCCCTACCACTTCTTGAACCAGGCCGAGCTCTCCGCTTCACCGTCCGAGGCCGTCGTCGGGCTCCCGTACGGGCCGATGACAGTCCGACTCGGCGTCGAGCATCTCCAGCTGCTCGGTGTGCGCTACTTCATGGCGGCGAGCCCGCAGGTCGAGCAGGAGGCTGCTGCAGACCCGACACTACGGCTGCTCGCCACGAGCGGTCCATGGCGCACGACATATGACGGCTCACCTCTCACGACGACGTGGAAGATCTACCTCGTCGCACATTCCACACAGGTCACTGCGCTGTCGGCCAAGCCAGCGGTCCTCCGCGGTGTGGGGCAGACACAGACAACATGGCTGGGCAAGCTCACTCCACAGAACGTGATTCGCCAGGGTCCGTCCCTGCGCTGGTACCTGGATCCCAGCGCGTGGCGGACGGAGCTCGTCGCGGGCGGCCCGGCGGGCTGGCCAAGGATCCAGGCGTCGCGTGCCACCGACCCGCCTGCGATCGCGCAGCGCCCGACGACGGTCTCCCACGTGCGCGAGACGGCGGACACGGTCAGCTTCTCGGTGAGCAGGCTCGGCAAGCCGGTCCTCGTGAAGACCTCCTACTTCCCCAACTGGCACGCCCGCGGCGCCGACGGCCCCTGGCGAGCGACGCCGAACCTGATGGTCGTGGTGCCCACGAGTCACCACGTCACGCTCTATTACGGCTCGAGCACCGCGACAGCGCTGGGCGACGCAGTGACCCTGGCCGGGTTCGCTGCGCTCGTATGGCTCGCCGGATGGACCCTGTGGCAGCGGCGCCGTCGGCGCGCTCGGATAGGCTGACCGGCCCATGGGTGCGACCGGCGACGTGTTCAAGGCGTACGACATCCGCGGCACCGTCCCCGACCAGCTCGACGCCACCATGTGCCGGGCGATCGGCAGGGCGACGGCCCGCTTCACCGGGGCGTCCCGGCTGCTCGTAGGGCGCGACATGCGCCCGTCGGGTGTCGAGCTCTCCATGGCGTTCGCCGAAGGCGCCCGCGCCGAAGGCGTGACCGTCGTGGATCTCGGGATGATCTCTACGGACTGCGCCTTCTTCGCCTCGGGGTTCTTCGATGCGCCGGCCGCGATGTTCACCGCCTCGCACAACCCCGCGGCGTACAACGGGGTGAAGCTGTGCCTGCCCGGGGCCCGACCGATCGGCCGACAGACCGGGCTGGTCGAGATCGAGGCGATGACTAACGAGCTCATGTCCGTGCCGCTGCCAGGCGACCATCTCGCGCCGCTCGAGCACGCGGAGATCCTCGAGGACTTTGCAGACCACGCGCGCTCTTTCATCGATCGAGAGGTGCTTCGCCCGCTCAAGGTGGTGGCGGACACCGCGAACGGCATGGGGGGCCTGGTCGTGCCCCGCGTGATGGCGGGGCTGCCCTTCGAGGTCGAGGTCCTCTACGGCGACCTCGATGGCACCTTTCCGAACCACCCCGCGGACCCGATCCAGCCCGAGAACCTGCGCGACTTGAAGGCCAGGGTGCTCGAGACCGGCGCGGACGTCGGGCTCGCGTTCGACGGCGACGCGGATCGCGTCTTCTTGGTCGACGAGCGGGCCGCGCCCGTGTCAGGCTCGCTCACCACCGCATTGGTCGCTGCTTCGATGCTCGAAAAGCATCCCCACGCCACGGTCCTCTACAACTGCATCTGCTCGCGCGTCGTGCCTGAGGTGATCGACGAGCACGGCGGCACCGGCATCCGGACGCGGGTGGGCCACTCGTTCATCAAGCAGGTGATGGCCGAGACCGACGCCGTCTTCGGTGGTGAGCACTCGGGGCACTACTACTACCGGGACAACTACCGCGCCGACTCGGGGATCATCACCGCGCTCGTCGTCCTCGAGCTGATGAGCAAGGCGAACCAGCCGCTTTCCGCATTGCTGGCTCCGTACCGCCGCTACGTCGATTCGGGGGAGATCAATACCGAGGTGCCTGATCCAGCGGCCGCCGTCGACGCGGTCGCCCGGCAAGAGGAGGCCGCGGGGACGAGGCTCGACAGGCTCGACGGGCTCACGGCCGATCACGGTGACTGGTGGTACAACCTGCGTCCGTCCAACACCGAGCCGCTCCTGCGTTTGAACCTCGAGGCGGCCGACGAGGAGTCGTGCGCCCGGCACGTGAGAGAAGTCCTCGACCTCGTGTCCCAGGTGACCGGAACCGCCGGAAACTGAGCGAAGGAGGAACAGCGTGCCGCTCGACCCGCTCTTGATCGAGGTGCTTGCATGCCCGATCGACAAGCAGCCGCTCTTGTGGTTCGAGGACGAGCAACTGCTCTACAACCCTCGCCTCAAGAAGTCGTATGCCGTTCACGACGACATCCCGGTGCTCCTCGTCGACGAGTCGACCGACGTCACCGACGCCGAGCACGACCGCCTCATGGCAAAGGCCGCCGCGGGTGGCGTGCCAGAGACCGGCTCGGCCGGACGGACTGCCACCGCAGGCGACGGTGTGGGCGAGACGGGCGCCGGCCCCGCCGGGAACCCGGGCTGATCCGGGGAAGGGCGGATGGGCACGCCCGCCGACTCGCTCGGCATGTGGGACGCGACGGCAGGGCTCCCCGAGCAGATCACCGATGCCATCGCTCGCGCCGAGCGCGCCGAGCTCGACCGATGCCTTCGAGGTGACGAGATCGCCAATGTGGTCGTCTGCGGCATGGGGGGGAGTGGGCTCGCCGGCGACGTTCTCGCCGCCTTGGCGTACCCTCGGCTCGCCGTGCCGGTGTCCGTCGTGAAGGGCTACCGGCTCCCCGCGCATGTCGGACGCCGCACCATGGTGTTCGCTGTGTCGTGCTCGGGCGACACCGAAGAGACGATCGAGGCTGCGGCCGATGCTCGTCGCCGAGGTGCGTGCGTGATCACCGTCGCGGGGCCAGGCGCGCTGGCCGCTGCGGCTGGCGATGACCAAGGATCGCTCGTTCCTGTGCCCGCCGACATTCCGCAGCCGCGCGCGGCGTTCGGTGCCCTCGCCGTACCCCCCCTCGTGGTGCTCGACCGGTTGGGGCTCCTCGAGGGGATGCGCGACATGGTTCGCAGCGCCGCGGACGACCTCGCGAGCAGCCGCGACCTCTTGGTGCAGCCCGACAGCGCCGCGGCGCAGCTCGCGCGGGCAATCGGCGACACCATCCCCCTCGTCCATGGGGCGCCCGGTCCGACGGGGGTGGCGGCAGTCCGCTGGAAGACCCAGATCAACGAGAACGCGAAGACGCCGGCATTCCATTCGCTCCAGCCCGAGCTCTGTCACAACGAAGTGGCGGGTTGGGGGCAGCGACGCGAGGTCACCCAGAAGTCGCTGTCGTTGGTGGCACTGCGCTACGACGCCGAGCATCCCAAAGTGGCGCGGCGGTTTTCGCTCGTCGAAAGGCTGATGGGCGATGTCGTGACGAACGTCATCGACGTGCGCAGCGACGCCACCACTGACGTCTTCGCCCTGTTCGACTTGGCGCTCCTCGGCGACTTCGTCTCCCTCCACCTCGCCGAGCGCGTCGGTGTCGACCCGGGGCCGGTGACCGTGCTCGCCGACCTGAAGACGCGGCTTGCCTCGCCATGGAGCGGCTGAACGTCATCGAAGGGCGCGTCGTGGCGTCCCTCGTCGAAAAGCAGCTGCTGACGCCGCAGGCGTACCCCTTGACGTTGCACGCCCTCACGGCGGCGTGCAATCAGTCGACGAGCCGCGATCCGGTGATGATCCTGAGCGACGGTGAGGTCGAAGGAGCGCTCGAGTCACTGAAGGCACAGCACCTCGTCCGATTCGTGCTGCCCTCCCACGGCCGCTCGGTCGTCCGCTACCGCCATGTCCTCGACGAGGTGCTCGGGATCGACGCGCCACAGCTCGCCGTCCTCGCGGTGCTCGAGCTCCGGGGCCCCCAGACCGCAGCGGAGCTCCGGGCACGCACCGAGCGCATGGCGCGCGTCGAATCGGTGGAGCACGACCTCGCACTGCTGGCGGCCGCCACGCCGCCGCTCGTGCGCAGTCTCGGACGGCGACCAGGGCAGAAGGAGGAGCGTTGGCAGTCGCTCCTCACGAGCGAGGGGCCGACCGACGCCGCGTCGGCGGTGGCCGAGGAGGCTCCTGGTATGCCTCGACGAGCGCCGGTGCTCGGTGAGCTGCAGGCCGCGGTCGCAGAATTGCGACGTGAGGTCGACGCGCTCCGTGCCGAGCTGCTCGAGCTGCGCGAGAGCCTCGGCGGCTGAGCACCGCGCGTCGGGGCGCTGGCCATGATTGGAGGATCACACGACGCCCGCTGAGCTCGACCAGCTGGCGGCCGCCAACGTCCTCACCCGAGGGAGTGGGCCGACTCGGCCGCGTCCCTACACGCCATCCGCACCGCGGGTGCGGGGCTCGGCGGGCATGGTCTTCGCCGGCATCGGCCGAGCGCGCGACCGCGTGCTGTTGCGACGGGTCCCCGAGCCGTGATCGGAGCGTCCGCGGGCGGCCCGCGCCGCTGATCAGCTGAGCCGCTCGACGATCATGGCCATGCCCTGGCCGCCGCCGACGCACATGGACTCGAGCCCCACGGTCTTGTCACCGTCTTCGAGGCCGTTCAAGAGCGTGGTCATGATCCGGGCGCCGGTCATCCCGAAGGGGTGGCCGAGGGCAATGGCGCCGCCATGGACGTTCAGCTTGGCCCAGGCGATCCCGAGCTCGTCTGCGCACGGGACCACCTGGGCGGCGAACGCCTCGTTGATCTCCACGAGATCGATGTCATCGATCGTCATGGAGGCCCGCCCGAGGACCTGGCGGATGGCGTCGACCGGTCCGAGTCCCATGATCTCGGGGTTCAGCGCGCTGACGCCGCTCGCCACGATGCGTGCGAGGGGAGTGATGCCGAGCTCGGCCGCACGGGTGTCGCTCATCACGACGACGGCTGCGGCGCCGTCGTTCAGCGGGCAGGCGTTGCCGGCGGTCACGGTGCCGCCTTCTCGGAAGACCGGCTTCAGCTGGGCCAGGCCCTCCAAGGTGGTGTTGGGGCGGGGACCGTCGTCCTTGGTCACCTCGGTGCCGTCGGGAGTCGTGACCGGGATGATCTCGCGCTCGAAGAAGCCGTTGGCCTGGGACTCGACCGCCCGAGTCTGCGACATGAGCGCGTACTCGTCCTGGATCTCCCGGCTCACCTTCTTGTACTCGGCGACGTTCTCCGCCGTCTGGCCCATCGCGATGTAGACGTCGTCGAGCCCCGAGTGCGGCGCCCAGGGCTCGCCGACCGCCGTGGACCTCGCCACCGTGCGGGCCTCGGCCTCGGCGAACGCCGGGTTGTGCGGCCCTGCATCTGAGACGCCGTGGACGTACCGGCTCACGGTCTCGACGCCCGCGGCGACGAAGACGTCTCCTTCACCCGCCTTGATCGCGTGGGCCGCCATGCGGATCGCCTGCAGCGACGACGAGCAGTACCGGTTCACGGTGACCCCGGGGACATCGTCGAGGCCCGCCATGACGGCGACCACCCGGGCGATGTTGAAGCCTGCCTCACCGGCCGGCTCTCCGCAGCCGACGATCAGGTCCTCGATCATGTGGGGCTCCACCTGCGGCACCTTGTCGAGCACCGCCTTCACGACGTGGGCCGTGAGGTCGTCTGGCCTGCAGTCGACGAGCGACCCCTTGTTGGCCCGCCCGATGGGCGTGCGGCCGGTGGCGACGATGACGGCTTCGGGCATTCGGCACCTCTCTACGTCTCGGTGGGCGCACCAGCGCCTCGTTTCGCTCCGCTCTTACCCGTGGACGGGCCGGCCACCGCACGTTACCAGTGAGTAAGTACGGTGCTCGCGGCCTGGGCAACGAGGTGTGAACCTTTCGGTGAGCGTGAGGGAGGCAGTGGGGGAGAAGGCGGTACGCTCCCGCGGTGAGCCAGCGGTACGCTCCCGCGGTGAGCCAATTGCCCTGCGCACGTCGCGCCGCGGGCGCTGTCCCGAACAAGTCGCCCACCCCAGCTGTGGGCGCCGAGGAGGCTGGCGTGGACGCTTCTCCACGTGCGGAACCAGCGATCTCGGTCCGGGATCTGGTGCGCCGGTTCGGCGACGTCGAGGCGGTGCGGGGCGTGAGCTTCGAGGTGCCCCAAGGGGAGACCTTCGGGTTCCTCGGGCCGAACGGCGCCGGGAAGTCCACCACGATCTCCATGCTCTGCACCCTCTTGCAGCCCACGTCGGGCGCCGCTCGAGTGGCCGGCTACGACGTCGTCACCGAACGGGCCGAGGTGCGCAAGCGCATCGGACTCGTGTTCCAAGACACCACGCTCGACGACTACCTGACCGCGCAGGAGAACCTCCGCTTCCACGCAGAGCTCTACGGCGTGCCGCGCCACCAGACCGCCGAGCGCATCGCCGACGTGCTCCACATGGTCGGGCTCTTCGAGCGCCGGGACGGGCTGGTCCGCACCTTCTCGGGCGGCATGAAGCGCCGGCTCGAGATCGCTCGGGGGCTCCTGCACTCCCCCCGCGTCCTCTTCCTCGACGAGCCCACCGTCGGGCTCGATCCCCAGACGCGGTCGCACATCTGGGGCTACATAGACGAGCTGCGCCAGCGAGAGGCCATCACGATGTTCCTGACCACGCACTACATGGACGAGGCGGAGCACTGCGACCGGATCGCCATCATCGACGAGGGGAGGATCGTCGTCGAGGACACGCCCGAACGCCTCAAGCAAGGCATCGGCCTCGACAGGGTGCAGATCTCCACGGACGACGACGCGGCCGCCATCGACGCGCTCTCGAACCGGTTCGCGCTTTCGGCGACCATGAGCGAGGGTGCCGTCGCCTTCTACGTTGCCCAAGGGGAGGCGTTCGTCCCCCGCCTCTTCGCAGAGCTCGGTGTCGCCATCAAGTCGGTGAGCATCGCCCGGCCGACGCTCGACGACGTCTTCATGAACTACACCGGCCGCACGATCCGCGACGCCGAGGCGTCGAGCAGCGAGCGGATGGCGACGAACCCGTGGCTCCGAGCGAGGCGGCGATGAGCGACGTGCCACAGGGCGCGCATGTGACCGACGCGCCAGCAGCGGCGCCCCCCACGCTTCGCGCGGAGCGTGCCGCGGAGCGGCACCGAGCGGCGCCGGCCGCGGTCAGGGTGGCGGGCGGGCGCTGGCAGGACGACGTGCGGGCCGTCACCATGGTGTGGCGGCGCGAGCTCATTCGCTTCAGCAGGAACCGCCTGCGCATAGTGACCTCGCTCGTCCAGCCCGTGCTCTTCCTGTTCGTGCTCGGCACCGGGCTCGGGTCGCTCATGGGGCGGAGCCTCGGTACAGGCGCCGGAAATTTCCGGATGTTCATGTTCCCGGGCGTGGTGGCGATGACCGTGCTGTTCACGGCGATCTTCTCATCGGTCTCCATCGTCTGGGACCGTGAGTTCGGCTTCCTGCGCGAGATGCTGGTCGCGCCGGTGCGTCGCGGCGCGCTCGTGGTGGGCAAGTGCGCAGGAGGTGCCACGGTCGCGACCCTCCAGGCGATCATCATGCTCGCCCTCGCGGGACTTGTCGACGTGCCGTACTCGCCATCGCTCATGCTCACCCTGATCGGCGAAATGCTGTTGGCGGCCGTCGCCATCACCGCGCTCGGGACCGCGCTCGCCTCGCGGATCTCCCAGATCGAGTCCTTCCAGGTGGTGATGCAGTTCGTCGTGCTTCCGCTGTTCTTCCTCTCCGGCGCGCTCTTCCCGCTGCGTGCGCTGCCCACCTGGCTCGCCGTGCTCACGAAGTTCGACCCGCTTGCCTACATCGTGGATCCGATGCGAAGGGCTGTGTTCGAGCACGTTCGCACCACGCCACAGATCCGCGCGCTGTTCGCCGGAGGGGTGACGTGGAACGGGTGGAGGGTGCCGATCGGTGTCGAGCTTGGGCTGACCGCGCTGATCGGTGCGGCTCTCCTCGGCATCGCGATCTATGCCTTCGGCCGGAGCGACTGATCCACCGGTGAATTGGTTGCTAGACGACCGGTCTACCCTCGGCTCGCCGACGTCGGAAGTCCGATAGGAGGTAGTTGAAGGGGAAGCGCCGAACGGGGGAGGGCAGATGGCGGAGCACGATCGCCCCGGCCGTCGTCGTGAGCTCGAAGGCGAACTGCCTCCCACCGCCCCAGGGAAGGCCGAGCTCCCGACGAAACGGCTCGGGGAGGAATCCGGTCGTGAGGAACTGCTGGAGGGGACCGAGGGTGAGCCGCAGTGGCAGGGGGAGGAAACCGAGCCTCGCGAAGCGGCGGAGGTACTCCGAAGTGATCTCGTCGATCTCGATGGCGCCGACCCCACGCTCCCAATAGGCCTCGAACGCGCACCGGTCGGGCGGCCACAGCGAGGGTGGAACCTGCAACGTCGTCGCAAAACGCGCGCACTCGTGATACAGCGAGTCCGCAGTTCGCCCGTCCGGGTTGCCGTAGAGGAGCTCGTAGCCGAGCGCCACGCCTCGATAGAGGCACGCGGCGACCCAGAGCTGCGCTTCGGGATCGAAGGCGTCGTAGTGCACGTCGTCGGCAGGCGTGGATCTGACATGACGATGCGCGCGGTCGACCTCTCTTCGCAGAGCGAGCCGCTCCTCATCGGTCCCACCTGCAGCGACAGCCAGATAGGTGAACGTAGTCCGCGTTCGCTTGAGCGGGTGTTCGTCCAGGCGCCCGCTCTGGACTCGGCTCTCGGCTACGCCGCGTCCCACCGGGAGACGAGCAAGCTGCATCACGACGTTCGCGCCGCCGATCGCGACCGCGATGCCGCCCGCCAGCGCGTCGTGAAGTGGCGGGGGCTCCTGGTGTCGTTCACGGTGCCGTCCGTCTCGTGCCTGTGGGTGTCCGCTGCTCGCCATCACGGCCTCTCCTCGTGCCGTCTCACGCCGAACCGCCGAATGGGCCGAGCGCCCCCGTCTATCCCTCGCTCGCCGGCACCTCGCCACGGCGCCATGTCCCGGAACGTCCGCCCGACTTCTCCCATAGCGCGAGTGTGTCGACGCGGGCTGTCGGGTCGTGCGGGAGCAATACCATCACGAGGTTCAGCGCGGTGATGCCGCATGCGGTCAGCGCCTCGATCTCCACGCCCGTTCGGGCCACCACCGCGGTCTCGGCCAGGATCTCGATCGACCCTTGGCCGACGTGCACGCGGATGCTCACCTCGTCGAGCGGGAGCGGATGGCACAGAGGTACCAGCTCGGGTGCCCTGTTCGCTCCCAGCATCCCTGCCGCACGCGCGAACGCGACGGCGTCTTCGTCGGCGAGCAGGGACTTCGCGGCAGTGTCGGTGGTGCGCACTATGCATCGCGCGAGGGCGCGACGCTGCGTCACCGCCTTGCCCGTGACGTCCACCATCCGGGCGCGACCGTGGTCGTCGACATGGGTGAGTGGCGCATCGCTCATGTCGCCCCGGCTCATGTCGCCCCGGCTCATGTGTCGGTCACCCGCCACGGCGCGGCGTAGATGTTGGCGTGCGCGTCTCGCACGAAGCAGGCGAGCGTCATGTCGAGCGAGCGAGCCGTCGCCACCGCCAGGCTCGAAGGTGCCGAGACGGCGATGACCGTCGGGATACCTGCCACGGCCGCCTTCTGGACGATCTCGAAGCTGACGCGGCCCGACACCACGAGGACGGCGTGCGACAAGGGGAGCTGCCGCTGGAGTGCCGCCCAGCCGACGAGCTTGTCGAGCGCATTGTGCCGGCCGATGTCCTCACGGACCATGAGCATCCGCCCGCTCGTGTCGAACAGCCCTGCCGCGTGGAGCCCTCCCGTCTGCTCGAACACCGGCTGACGCCGGCGCAGCTTGTCGGGAAGGTTCGTGAGCACTCCCACGCTGATCGGCTCACCGGTCGGGACTGCGGGGCAGCGGTCCTTCAATTCGTCCAGACTTGCCGTGCCGCATACACCGCAGCTGGCGCTCACCGTGACTCGGCGTCGCCGGTCCCCGACGGCCACCGGGCGCGCCGCGGTGACCGTCACGACGTTGAATCGCTGCAGATCACCCTCCGGGAGCTCGCAGTACTTCACGGTGCGCACGTCGCGCTGGTCCACGAGCAATCCCTCTGCGAGCAGGAAGCCGACGGCGAGCTCGAAGTCGTGACCCGGCGTTCGCATGGTGACGGCAACGGGCTCGGGCTCGGTGCCGGGGCCCGCGAGCCGGATCTCGAGGGGTTCTTCGCCTGCCACCCGGTCGGGACGTTCTCGACGCGTCCGTGGGCCCACGGCAGTCACCATCACCTGCTCGACCGGCGCGGCGCGGTCCACCGTCCCGCCTCCGCTCGCTGGCGGCATGGGGTCCAGGGTCACGCGACCTGCGATGGTGGCGCTGCTCACTGGGTCTACGGGATGCTTCGTCATGGCATTCCCCGCCTCACCTGATCGAACGTACCAGCGTGCCTCGTGCGCCGGCGCTGTGGGCGGCGCGCGCCGTCTGAGCTCACCCCTCGTCTTGTGCCGAGAGCATCGTGGCAAGCCGGGCGGCGAGCTCCTTCGCGACCGCCGGCTGCACGCCTGCTCGCCCGACGAGCCACGTCGACAGGGGCGCCGCCGTCCGCTCGGAGGCGTGCGCGGCGATCCCTGCAAGGCCGAGGAGCGCGTCGATCTCCTCCTCGCTCGGTGCGGGCATGCCGAGCGCATCGGAGAACCGGCGCAACCATTCGGTGCCGCCGATCTGGGCAGCCCCTGCCTGCGCGGCGGCCGCGGTTCCCGCGGGTCCCTTTGCATCGGCGGTGGCTGCTTTCTCGTCGACTGTTTCCCCGGCGGCATCGGTCACGCTCACAGGTCTACCCGACCGGGACGGCGCTGGCACGCGACGCCGAACGTTTGCGGGAAGCAATCGGGGGGTATCCGCGAGCTCGATGCACCTCATCGGCGTCCTCGACGCGCCGTCGGGGCCGCTGTCGTTCGTCATCGTGCTCACTTGGCCGCTCATGTCGCCGTTCGCCCTGGGCGCCGACGGCGTCCTGCTCGTGGTGGTCTCGACGTATCTTGTGGCCGTCTCGACGTACTGCGTCGGCTCCCGCCGGCGCGCTGGTGAGGGGAAGGGCGAGTGCGACGGGTCGGTGGTCCACTGGCCGGTATGGCGCAGCGCCGCGTTCGTGGGCGGAGCGTTGCTCGTCTTCACCGCCGTGGGTTCCGGGCTTGCTCGTTACCAGAGCAGACCGTCGGTCCTCGTGGTGCAACACGTCTTGTTGATGATGGCAGCGCCGCCGCTGCTCGTCGTGGGTCTGCCAGTCGGCGCGTGGCGGGCGCCGCGCCGCCGTGCGCCCGAAGCGACGACCCGCCCGTCCGTCCGCTCTACTACGCCGCTCTACTACGCCGCTCTACTACGCCGCTCTACTACGCCGCTCTACTACGCCGCTCTACTACGCCTCCATGGCGGCCTTCTTCCTGACGCCACTCCTCGCTGACTCCGTTCGTGCGCCCGGGCTGCTCGACGTCGTCGACTGCTGGTTCGTCGCCGTCGGCCTCCTGTTCTTCTCGGGGTTCGGGGTCCGGACGGGAAACGGTGTGCCGCGCAGCTTTGGCTTTCGCTTCGCTGCCCTCCTTGCAGGGGCGCCGCTCGAGACGGCGGTGGGCATCGCGCTCGCCGTGTGGCCTCGGCCGATGATCGCCGGGACCGCGCTCGCAGCGACGCACACCGCGGGGGTCGTCTTGTGGATCTCGAGCATGGTCGCGAGCGGTACGGTCCTCGGCGCAGTTCTCGTCCAGTGGGTCGTCGACGACACCCGTCGGGGAGTGGGGATCGATCTCTTGCTCGACAGCGGCGGTGCCAACGGCGGTGCCAGCGGCGCCCGTGTCAGCGGCGCCGGTGTCACGATCAGTTCGAGCGGCTGGGGCTCCGGTGGCGAGCGCTCGCGTCCTTGATCACGAGCCAGATCGCCATGACGAACATCACGAGGGAGAAGGGTGCCCACCACGCGCCGAAGAAGGACGCCATCCCGCCGAACATGACGCCGAGTGCACCGCAGATCGCCGCGTCGCCGCGCGTCGAGACCGGACGTTGTCGCGGTTCGATCGGATGGCGCCAGCGCGAGATGGAGATGGCCGCCGCGAAGAGCATGGTGAGCGCCACCGCGCCGGCGTAGAGGTACAGCGCCACGTCGTGCCGATGTAGGTCATGCGAACGCCGTCGAAGCCGCTTTCCACGAAGAGCCAGACGGCGTTGTAGAGGCCCCAGCCCACGGGCACGATCGCACCGCTGTGCCCTGTCTGGCCGCTCGCGACCCCCTTGACCGACCGGACGACCCGGGCGCTCACGGTGACGTCGCCCCGTCGCCGCCCGGCCCGACGGCGCCCTCGTCGCCATCGACGGTGCCGAGCGCGCCCCGGCCGGCGGTCGCGGCAAAACGTGCCGCAGCCTCTTGCGCTTCGGCGTCCTCTGCCTCCCAGCGCAAGGTGAGCAACGGCGCGTAGCTCTTCACTCGCGGCACCGAGTGGAGCTCGTCGAAGTTGAACATGGGTGGCGGGGACGAGGTGGCCCACTCGATGCCCTGGCCGACTCCCCATGCGTCGTCGGCCGCAGGGACACGCACGATGAGCGACTTCGCGACGTTGAAGACGAAGACCCCGACGCCGAGGGCAATGATGCCGGCGCCGATGCTCGAGGTGAGGGTGAGCGGGTCGACCCCGAGGTTCGGGAAGTAGGTCGCGACGCGTCGGGGAAGGCCCAAGTACCCCTGGGCGAACATGGGACCGAACGTCACGTTGGTCCCCACGACCATGAGCCAGAAATTGACCTTGCCGACCTTCTCGTCGAGCATCACGGCGGTTGACTTCGGCAACCAGTAATAGACGCCCGCGAAGGCTCCGAAGACGCTGCCGGCGAACAGCGTGTAGTGGAAGTGGGCGACGATGAAGTAGGCGACGATGAAGTAGGTGCCGTGGAACTGGTAGTCGAGCACCGGCGACGCGATCATGATTCGTGTTCCCCGCACCGCTGCCAGGCGCGGGTCCTGCCATCGCACAGAGGATTGGCGTCGCCACACCCGGGTATGCGACAAGCCGCCGCACCGCTCTCGTCCGCCGTGCACGGCGCATGGGAAGAGCATGCATGGGAAGAGCATGCATGGGAAGAGCATGGGAAGAGCATGGGAAGAGCGGTGCCACCAGGAGACGAACATGACGACGAGGACATGGTGAGAAGGAACCAAGTGCTCGATCTGGCTCTTCGAGGGATGAGCTACGAGGAGATTGGCCTCGCCATGGGACTGTCCCCCGGCCTCGCGTTCCTGATCGCGGCCGGTGTGCCCGCAGACGGCAGCGACGTGCTTTCGACGGAGGACCGCCGGCGTCCCGGTCTTCTGTGCTCGAGCACTCAGCACTTGCCGAACCCGCCGGCGTCCTCCCCGGCGTCCTCCCCGGCGTCCTCGGACATCGTGGACGAGTGGATGAAGGCCATGGCGGCGTCGGACGGCCAGATGGTCGCCGCGTCGATGGCCAGCGGAAAAGAGCAGCGCAAGTTGCAAAAGCGACAGGAAGGCGGTGACGTACTGCTGGAAGACGCCTCGCCCGATGTCTTCTCGGTTCTCGCCAGAGAGCACAACGAGATCCACGCTGTCCTCCAAGAGCTCTCGTCGCTCCCTCACATCCGCGACGGCGCAGGACCCGGTGACCTCTCTCGTCGAGAGCCGCTGGCGGACCTCGTCGTCCAGCGCTTGTCAGTGCACGAGGACGCCGAGGAGCGCGTCTTGTGGCCGGCCGTAGCGGACACCATCGACGGCGGCTCGAGCATGGCCGCCATGGCGCGTGAGCAAGAAAGGGAGGGTAAGCGGTTGCTCGATCAGCTCCGAGGCCTTGCCGAGGGAGGCGACCGCTTCGACGAACTGGTCGACGAGATCTCCGGCTTCGTCCGCACGCACGTCGCGTTCGAAGACGCCGTGTGCACCGAGGTGCGTGAACAGCTCTGCGAGGAGAACCGCCGGCAGCTCGGAGGACGCCTTGTCGACATGTTGGACAGGTCGCCCACGAGGTTGCGCCCGCACGCCCCGTCGGGTGCCGCGGCGCTCCGCGCGACGGCCCCCCGTCGCCGCCCTCGACCACGAGCGGGACCGCGCGGACGATCGTCCGACCGACCGCCGTGGCTGCACCGCTCGGGGATCTGCATGCGGGAGCACCGAGAGATGAGCACCGAGAGATGAGCACCGAGAGATGAGCACCGAGAGATGAGCACCGAGAGATGAGCACCGACACCACGCCTGGCCAAATCCTCGATCCTGTGGCGGACCGGCGACTCAGGACTGGACCGCTCAGCAACGGTCAAGACGCAGCGGAGGCGCGCGGCTACGTGGACCCTCCGCCCCGCGTCGGCTTCTTCACCGACACCTCTGTGTGCATCGGCTGCAAGGCGTGCGAGGTGGCGTGCAAGGAGTGGAACCGCGTCCCCGAGGATGGCCTCGTCTTCACCGGGATGTCCTACGACAACACCCAAGGACTCGGCGCCGACACCTGGCGTCACGTCGCGTTCATCGAGCAGCGCAAGCCGCTCGCGAGGCAGGTCACCGGCGCGGTCGCCCGGACCGGGCTCGAGTCGCACGACGAAGGAGACGCCAGCGGTGCCGTCGGCTTCCGGTGGCTCATGGCGTCGGATGTGTGCAAGCACTGCACCGAGGCTGCCTGCCTCGACGTCTGCCCCACGGGGGCCATCTTCCGCACCGAGTTCGGCACGGTCGTCGTCCAAGAGGACATCTGCAACGGGTGCGGATACTGCGTCCCCGCCTGTCCCTACGGTGTCATCGACAAGCGGGAGGACGACGGCAGGGTCTGGAAGTGCACGCTGTGCTACGACCGGCTGAAGGTCGGTCAAGAGCCTGCGTGCGCAAAAGCGTGTCCCACTGACTCGATCCAGTTCGGTGTGCTCGACGAGCTGCGTGAACGCGCGGACCAGCGGCTCGCGGTGCTGCACTCGGCCGGCGTGTCCGACGCGCGGCTCTACGGAAGGGATCCCGACGACGGGGTCGGGGGAGACGGGGCGTTCTTCTTGCTGCTCGACGAGCCCGAGGTCTATGGGCTTCCACCGGACCCTGTCGTGGGCACTCGGGAGCTGCCTGCGCTGTGGGCACGCGTGGGCCTGGCCGCTGCGGCGCTGTCGGCAACGGTGGCCGCGGTCTTCGTCGCAAGGAGGTCGTAGTGAGCAACCAAAGCAACGTTGGCCGCGAAGGCCAAGAGGGTGTCCGGCCCGGGCGGGGGGCCACGACGGGCGTCCACGTGGGTGCCTCGTCCTCCAATGCCGAGACCGCGGTGCGCGTCCGGGATCCTTGGGCTCCTCGAGGACAGGGAAACGGGCGGGGACCCCGAGCCATCGCGTCGTCCGCGGGCGCGGCCACCGCCTCCTACTACGGCCTTCCCGTGCTGAACGAGCCCGTCTGGTCGGCCAGGGACATCGCGGGGTATCTCTTCTTGGGAGGGCTTGCCGGTGCGTCGGCAGCAGTTGGCGCAGGGGCGCACGTGACGGGCAGACGGGCGCTGGCCCGTGGCGCGAAGCTCGGTGCTGCCGGTGCTGTAGGCCTCTCGCTCGCCGCACTCGTGCATGATCTGGGACGTCCGACCCGCTTCTTGAACATGCTGCGCGTGCTCAAGGTGACGTCGCCCATGAACATCGGATCGTGGCTCTTGGCCGGCTTCGCGCCGGCCGCGATGGCGTCGGCGGCGAGCGAGGTGACGGGGCTCGCGCCGACCGGCGGGGCGATTGCCACGGCCGCCGCCGCCGTGCTCGGCCCCGGGGTCTCGGCGTACACCGCCGCCCTGATCGCCAACACCGCGGTGCCCTCCTGGCATGGGGGTCACCGCACGATGCCGTACGTGTTCGTCGCCTCGGGCGCGAGCGCCGCTGCTGGATGGGGACTGCTCACCGCACCGCCGACCGAGTGCGAGCCGGTGCGACGCCTGGCCCTTGTCGCTGGCCCCGCCGAGATCGCGCTGACCAAGCTCATGGAGCGCGAGATGGGCATGGCGGCTGAGCCCTATCACCAAGGGCGGGCCGGCATCTATATGAAATTGGCCGTGGGGCTCACGGCGTTGGGCTCGCTCACGTCCTCTTTGGCCCGCCGGGACCGGCGTGCGGGCATCGCAGCCGGCGCGGCACTGCTCCTCGGGTCTGCCTTCGAACGGTTCGGGGTCTTCCGTGCGGGTGTCCAGTCCGCTCGCGACCCTGTGTACACCATCGCACCACAGCGGGCACGTCGTGCGGAGGTCACCGCGCGGGGATGACACTGGAGCGGTTCGTCCGTAAAGAGATCGAACGGCATCGACCTCGGCCGATCGAGCGCGCGACGTACTAGGTCGAAGCGCGCGTCGGCACCCCTCGCCAGGTCACGCGCAAGCCGGTCGCCGGGCTCGACAAGCGGTTCGGGCGCGCGAAGAGCGCCACGAAGCTGCCGGATCTTCTTCACGAGCGCCTACCGCCGCCCGCGCGAGACCAACTGGGTGATCGGGCTGACGATGCTGTTGCTCGCGATCTTCAATGGTTACTTCGGCTACGTGATGATCAACGACAACCTGGCTGGCTCGGGGAACCGGATCGCCTACTCGATCTGCGAGTCGATCCCCTTCGTCGGGTCGTACTTGGCATCGTTCATCTGGGGGGGCCAGTACCCCGGGACCTTGTGGATCCACCGCTTCTACATTGCCCACGTGCTGCTCATTTCCGAGGGGGCACTGCGCATCACGCCGAACTGGGAGTGGACCGGTTGGGGTCACACGGTGCCGTGGGAGGTCTTCGGCCCTGTCGTCCTCTTCCCGCTGGGCGAGTTCCTCTTCATGATGGCGTGGCCGTGGCTCGAAGGATGGTTCATGCGCAACCAGGTGACACACCATCTCCTCGTCGCGCCACGGGACCGTCCGATCCACACGGCGATCGGCGCCGGGTTCTTCACCTTCCACTTCGTCCTGTTCATGGCAAGCGGTGACGACGTCATCTCGAAGTTCTTCCATCTGGCACTGAACCAGACGGTGTGGGCGTTCCGTGCCGCGACGGTCGGGGTGCCGGTGATCATCGCCCTCATCACGTATCGCATCTGCAAGGACCCTCAGCATGTTCCGCAAAGACGCAAGCTGCGGCAGCCCGCAACGGTGCGCATGACCGAGTCCCGCGCGTATGTCGCGCGCATCGAGGCGTTCACTCCCAATGGCGACGAGGCGCCGCTTGCGACTCCTGACGTGGTGCTCCAGAGCAGTGACGGGGACTGAGCGGTGGCAGGCGACGAGCTGGTGGCTCGAGACGACGCGGGTCGCTGGGGCAACGCGCCGGCGCAGTGTGTCAGCGACGACGGGCTGCCTGGCGGGCGCGCGTCGCGTGGCGGGCGCCTCCCGTGAGCACGGTTCGCACACGGCGCCAGCCGTGCCAGATCGCACGCGTGGTCCGTGCGATGCCCCGTGCACGCCACACCCGCCATGCGGCCCAGAGCCCAAGTCCGCCGAGCGCTGCTCCGCCAAGTGCTGCGCCGCCGCCCAAGAGCGCCGCGCGCCCGAAGCATCCCGGGTTCAACTCGAACCGGCGGCCCCGTCGGCGGTGAGTCGGCCCGCCGGGGCCACAAGCGCCGCGCTGCCCAGTGGGGATGGCCATGCCCGTCCACTACCCCCGATGCCCGTCCACTACCCCCGGCGCCCGTCCACTACCCCGGCGTATTCACGCCACGGCTGTGCTCCGACCGGCTCGGCGAGTGTCCTGCCGCTCGGGCACGTACCTCAACAACGAGCCAGGCGGCGCTGGGCGGCGACCAGGCCGAACTGGGCCAGCCGACCCGCCCCCTCGTGCGCCCGGATGGCGGCATGTGCGGCGTTCCAGCCGCAGGCGCCATGGACCCCGCCCCCCGGATGCGCCGAGGCCGAGGCGAGGTACAGACCGCGCAGGTGCGTCTCGGGACGGCCGAGCCCGGGCAGAGGCCGGAAGATGAGTTGCTGGTGCAAGGCGGTCGTGCCGCCGTTGATGGCGCCATGGACGAGGTTCGCGTCATGGGCGGCGAGCTCCAGTGGACCGGCCACGCGGCGTGCAGTCACGAGCGCGCGGAATCCCGGCGCGTGCTGCTCGATGCGTGCTTCGACGCGTTCGGCGAACATGGACAGCTCGTGTGCGTCCCACGTCCCCGTCAAGGTGCCGAATGGATCCGCGCGCACGTGGGCCGGTACGTGGGTGTACGCCCATATCGCCTGCGCCGGCGCCGGCGCGCGAGTCGGGTCGGCGAGGTCCGCCTGGCCGAGGAGCACGAACGGCCGGCTCGGTACCTCTCCCATGGCGAGCTCCGCGTGGTAGCGGGTCAGCTCGTCGACGCTGCTCGCGATGTGCACGGTCCCCGCGCGCCGGGCATCAGGTGCGCTCCAGGGCACGGGCCCGCTCGTCACCCAGTCGATCTTTACGGTCGCGGGGTCCCACTGGAAGCGTCGGAGGTCCTCTGGGACCCGCGCCGGCAGGCGGTGGGCGTCGAGCAGTGTGCCGTAGAGGGCCGGTCCCGAGACGTCCGCGAGCACGGCCCGCCTGGCGCGCACGGTCGAGCCGTTGGCCGTGACGACGCCGATCGCGCGCCCTGCCCGTACCGTTACGTGGATCACCTCGCTGTCACAGCGCAGCTCCCCGCCTTTGGACTCGAGGCGGCGTACCAGGGCCTCTGAGAGGCGCGCCGCGCCGCCCTTTGGGACCGGGAAGCCGTGGCGCTGGCCGAGCATGGCGAGGAGCCAGCCGAAGAACGCGCCGCCTGCCGCTTCGGGGGGCAGGTCGGTGTGGGCAGCACTACCGGCGAACAGCAGCCGGGCACCCGCGTCGGCAAGCTCCTCCTCCCCGAGCCGACGGGCGGAGAGGAGGGAGAGCCGAAAGAAGCGCAACGCCTCCGCCGGCCCGAGCGCGCGCCACAGGCGCGTCGCGGGGCGCACCGGGGGGAACGGCGTGCAGAGGGCGTCGAGGAGCGGTCCGCTGGCCCGCTCGAAAAGCCCGTAGAGGCGGCGCCACGCCGCACCGTCCCCGGCACTGCGCGCGTCGAGGGCGGCCGCGGTCGCCTCGACGTCGCCGTGCAGCGTCACTGCGTCCCCGCCCGGAAGGGGATTGCACAGCACTACCGGTGCCCGGCACCACTCGAGCCCGTGCTCCTCGAGGCCCAGGCGGACGAAGGCGGGCGACGCGGCAGCGAGCGGGTAGAACGCGCTGCAGACGTCCGAGACGATCTCGGGGGCGAGCGACGTCGTGCTCGAGACCGCGCCGCCGGGCGTGCGAGCGCCTTCGAGGACGACGACACGCCAGCCAGCGTCGGCGAGCACGTTCGCTGCGACGAGACCGTTCGGTCCGGCTCCGACGACCACCGCGTCGTAGTTCGCGACCCGTCGCCGCGGCGCAGGCGATGTCAGGGCGCGGGCTCCTCGCCAGAGGTCCGTGCCCAAGCCGCCGCCTCCTCCTTGTGGCGGCGATAGTCGAGCTTCCCGTTCGGCGCGCGGCCGATCGACGGGACGACGCGGACCCGTCGCGGGGCCTTGAAGCCGGCGAGACGCGACTTCACGTACTCGATGAGCTCCTCTTCGCCGGGGTCCTGGCCGTCCGCTGGCTCGACCACTGCGACGACCATCTCCCCGAAGCGTTCGTCGGGCACACCCACGACCACTGCGTCGCCTACCGCGCGGTGAGTCTTGAGCGCTTCTTCGACCTCTTCGGGGAAGACCTTCTCACCGGCCGTGTTGATCGTGCTCGACCCGCGGCCGAGGACGTGGATCGAGCCGTCGGCGCGCACCTGCGCATAGTCGCCGGGGACCGAATAGCGCACGCCGTCGACCGATTTGAAGGTCGAGGCGGTCTTCTGCTCGTCCTTGTAGTAGCCGAGCGGGTTCCGTCCAGCGATAGCGAGGACGCCGATCTCCTCGGAGCCGGGCGCGATCGCCTTCCCGTTGTCGTCGAGCACCGTGACGTCTGGTCCCAGCACGAAATCCGCGGTCTTCGTCGTCGAGGCGCCCGAGGAGATGGACGCACCCATTCCGAGCGCCTCGGTGGAGGAGAAGAAGTCGAGCAGCAACATGCCGGGGTGGTGGCGAAGGAGGCCGGCCTTCACCTCCTCGCTCCACATGGCGCCCGACGAGAGGATGCCGAGCAGCGAAGAGAGGTCCCAACGCTCGGGCTGGGCGTCGAGGGCCTCGAGCATGGGGCGGGCGAAGGGGTCGCCCACGATGACGAGGCCGTTCACCTGCTCCCGCGCAATCGTGTCGAACAGCTCGACGGGATCGAAGTGGCGACCTTCGAGGAGCACCACCCGCCCGCCCTCGCTCAGGCATTCCATCGCAGTGAAGCTCCCCGTCCCGTGCATGAGCGGGCACGCGGGGAGCAGCGCCATCCCCGGCCCGTTGGCGCGCAGTGTGTCGCAGACTGCGCCGAGGTCCCTCTCGAGGTCGTACTTGCGGAAGCCCGCGGTGTTCATGCGCACGAACACGTCGTCCTGTCGCCACATGACGCCCTTTGGCATCCCGGTGGTGCCCCCGGTGTAGAGCAGCACGAGGTCGTCTCCGCTGCGGCCCCACGGCGCGGCGGTGCGACGTGGGGCTGATGCCGCGACCTCTTCGTAGGGGGTCGCCCACGGCGGGCAGGGCCCAGACCCGTCATCGACCCAGAGCCAGCCACGCACCCTCGGCACCCGCGGGCGGACACGGGCGACGCGCTCGGAGAACGAGCCGTGGAACACGACTGCCGCCGCGTCGGAGTTGTCCCAGAGGTACACGAGCTCGTCGTCCGCGTAGCGGTAGTTGGTGTTGACCGGCACGGTCGAGATCTTGGTTGCCCCGAATACCCCCTCGAGGTACTCCGGGGAGTTGTAGAGGTACAAGGCCACTTTGTCCTGCCGCGACACGTCGACAGACAGGAGCCACTGTGCGACGCCGTCCGCGCGGCGGTCCATCTCGGCCCACGTGTGCCGGCGCTCGCCCTGGACGAGGGCAAGTGCCTCGGGCTGGGTGTCCGCTACGGCCTCCCAGACGTCGGCATAGTTCCAGCTGGCTGCCATCACTTACTCCCGTCCAACCCTGCCAGCGCCGGAGCCTATGCGCCGGGAGCCGGCGCGCGACAAGCCGACGCCGGCATTGCGCGCCAGGCGGTGCGGCGGGAGTCAGGCGCTGATCGGCCCGGCGTCGGCGTATCCCTGGCGGACACCCCGTCCGGCCCGCCGGACGAGCTCTTCGGGCTCGAACAGCATCCAGTAGGCGTTGCGCGCGTGCTTCCGGGCACGGTCCTTGAAGACGGGAACCAGCTGCGACGGGTTCTCCTCTTCGTCTTCGTGGACGAAGACCTCGAGGATCGGGGTGCTCGTGAGCAACTGCGCCATCATGATCCCGGTCGACGCCTCATGGGCGCACGTCTTGTCGATCGGCGCCTTGCCGGGCATGCCCAGGGCTATCACGATCGCACAGCCGTCCTGCTCGATGAGACGCTTGGCAGCGACTGCCAGGTCCTTGAAGCCCGGCACGGTGCGGCGCACGACGCTGAACCGCTCGCCGTACCCCGGGCATGATGCCAGCTCGTCCAACGCCTCGCTGCCCATGTCGTAACGAGCGAACATCGTGTCCACCACACCGATCTTCTCCATCTGGCCATTGTCGCGTGACCAGGAGCGCAGGTGCACACCGCCGCCCGTGCACGCCACGCGCGCGCGGGCGGTCCCATCGGATGCCGATGGCGAGCTACCTGAGGGGCCAGCGCGCTGGACGCCGCGCTGGACGCGAGGGTCCCGGCGGGCTGACGAGCCCCGGCTGCCGTGCGCTACCAGCGATAGAAGCGATGCCTGCCGGCACTCTCTCCACGGCCGACCGCGTAACCGATCAGCCAGAGGACGAGGAAGATGGCGGCAAGGATCCACAACAAGTGCAGTGCGAATCCAAGTCCGAAGAACACCAGGACCAACAGGAATGCAAGGATGAGGATCACGTCGAGTCCTCCATGTCGCCGGCGACCCCGTCGTCGCCGTTGGAAAGATCGGTACCCTCACACACGCTCCGGCAACCGTCGGCGGGCGCCGTCGACCGCAGCGGGTGCGCGGCGCTGCGGTGGCATCGAGAGCAAAATGGCGCTGGCGATATGTGGCGCGAACCGGTCCGATGTGACGAGGGCGTGAGCGAATGCTTGCGACATTGAGGCGACGCCTTGGTGCCGAAACCGATACGTGTGCTGTCGGGACGCCGTCGATGCGACGCTACGCCGCCGCCGGGCTCCTCGCGGCGGTGGCGGTCGTGGCGGGTGCGGTCGTGGGCGGCACGAGCTTTGTGTCGCACCTCCCTGGTGCCTGGTTCTTCGGCACGCCTGCCGGGCCCCTCGGGTCCGTGTCGAGCAACTCGAAGCACGCACCCGCGATCGCAGTGCTCCTCGTCTACGGGGGGCTCGGCGCGTCGGCAGCCATCTGGTGGCGGCTCCTCAGGGCCCTGCGAGCCCACCCGGGCACGCCCGTACGTCAGGTGCTGGGCGTCATTGCGGCCTGGAGCGCGCCCTTGGTCGTGGCGCCGCCGCTGTTCAGCCGGGACGTCTACAGCTACGCCGGACAGGGTCTTCTCGTGAACTTCCACATCGATCCCTACGCCTACGGCCCCGGCGTGCTCGGCATCACCCGGTTCAATCTCCTCGCGGGGCCGCTGTGGGCGAACACCCCATCGCCGTACGGCCCGACGTTCCTCTCCCTCGATGCGCTCGCGGCCCATCTCTCGGACCACCAGGTGCTCGCCGACCTCGTGCTCCTCCGTGTCGTCGAGGTGCTCGGCGTGGCACTGATCGCCGCCGGGCTCCCTACTCTCGCGCGCAGCGTCGGTCGGGATCCGGCCCTCGTCGTGGTGCTCGGCGCGGGAAGCCCGCTCGTCCTCGAGACCCTCGTGGGGGGCGCGCACAACGACGCGCTCATGCTGGGCCTGCTCGTCGCCGGTCTCGCCGTGTGGCAGCGCTACGGGCCCGTTCCCGGCATCGTGCTGTGCGCGCTCGCTGCGGGGGTCAAGATTCCCGCAGCCCTCGGGATCGTGGCGATCGGCTGGAATTGGGGACCCCCCGACTTGCGATGGCTCGCGCGGGCATGGCGCACGCTCGCTGCGCTCGGGATCGGTGCCGCCACGCTTGGCGTGCTGTCGGCGGTGACGGGGGTCGGCTGGGGGTGGGTGCTGACGTTCACCGCCTCGGACAAGGTGAGCACCGGTGTGACTCCCGTCGACGCTGTGTCGCACGTCGTCACTCCCGTCGTCCAGGCCCTCGGCGGTGCGATGACGCTGACCGGGGTTCGCACCGACCTGTCGGTGATCGGGGTAGCCGTCGCGGTCTCTGTCGGGTCCTGGCTGCTCTGGCACTCCCCGCGCATCGGGGTGCTGAAGGCGCTCGGTGCCAGCCTGCTCGTGGTCTCGCTGCTCGGGCCGGTGCTCTGGGCGTGGTACGTGACGTGGGGTCTGGTCGTGCTCGCGCCGGTCGCGACTGGCATCACTCGGCGGGCGGTGGTGTGGATCACCGTCGCCGAGTCGCTCATCGGCGCGTCGTCGGTGATCGGCATCGTGCGTTCGCTCGCCCACGACGGGCTCATCGCCGACGTCATGGTCGTCGTCGGTGTCGGCGCGGCGGTGGTCGCGGCTGCGAGGGCCACCCTCGACCGCCCGGGCGTGACGCTGCCTGCACGGCGCGCCGCAGGGCGCGACCCCGTGGGGCTGCCGACGGCCGGGCCGCTCTCGGGCCCCTGAGCGCCTGACAGGCTCGGGCGAGGTGGTCACCGCAGCCCGTGCGCCGTACGCTCGGGCCCGACCGAGTGACGGAGGTGGCGGCCATGGCCTGGGACTTTTCGACCGAGCCCGAGTTCGAGACCGATCTCGAGTGGATGCGCGGCTTCGTTCGCGAAGAGATCGTCCCGCTCGAGACTCTGTCGCTGTCCAACGACGACCTGGTGCGGGTGCTCCGCCCGCTCCAAGACGAGGTCAAACGGCGAGGCCTGTGGGCCGCGCACCTTCCCGTGGAGCTCGGCGGCAAGGGTTTCGGGCAGGTACGCCTGGGGCTCATGCACGAGATCCTCGGCCAGACCCCCTACGGGCCGGTCGCCTTCGGCAACAATGCGCCGGACTCGGGCAACGCAGAGCTGCTCGCGCTGGCGATCCAGACGACTGGCCGCGAAGACCAGCGCGAGCAGTGGCTACAGCCGCTCCTCGACGGCGAGCTGCGCAGCGGCTTCTCGATGACCGAGCCGGACACGGCGGGTTCCGACCCGACGCTGCTCTCGACGCGCGCGGTGCGTGACGGCGACGAGTACGTCATCAACGGTCGCAAGTGGTTCACGACCAACGGCTCGGTCGCGGACTTCCTCATCGTGATGGCAGTGACCGATCCCGACGTGCATCCCTACCAGGGCGCGTCGATGATCCTGGTGCCGGCTGGCACGCCCGGCGTCACGATCGTGCGCGACGTCCCGGTGATGGACCATCCGCACGCCACTTTCGGTGCCTTCGGCAATCACGCGGAGATCGAGTACCGCGACGTTCGAGTGCCCGTCGAGAACCTCATCGGGCGCGAGGGCGAGGGCTTCCGTCTCGCCCAGGCACGCCTCGGGCCCGGGCGCATACACCACTGCATGCGCTGGCTGGGCCAGTCGCGCCGCGCCTTCGACATGCTCTGCGAGCGCGCCGTGTCGCGTTACGCCCATGGCTCGCTGCTCTCGGAGAAACAGACCGTGCAGAATTGGGTCGCGGACTCGCTCGCCGAGATGACGGCCGCGCGCCTCATGACCCTCCAGGCGGCGTGGAAGATCGATCGGGAGGGCGCACGCGCCGCGCGTGATGAGATCGCCATGATCAAGTACTGGGGCGCGAGCGTCTTGTACAACGTCATCGACCGGGCGATCCAGGTCCACGGCGCGCTCGGGTTCTCCTCCGACCTCCCGCTCGAGTCCATGTACCGCGCCGCGCGTGCCGCCCGGATCTACGACGGCCCCGACGAGGTCCACCGCCAGTCGGTTGCTCGCCATGTCCTGCGCGGCTATCAGCCTGCCGAGGTTCCGAGCGAGCACGTCCCGACGCGCCGGGCTGCGGCCAGGCGGAAGTTCGCCGATCTGCTCTCGACGGTCACGCTGAACGACTGATCGAAGCCTGGAAGGTTGCTACAACCTAGGCCGGAGCCAGGACGTCGAAGCCGATGGCCGCCTCGAGGGCTGCCGCCGAACGGAGCACCACGAGGTCGGCGTGCTGGGGCCCGGCGAGCTGGACTCCGACGGGCAGACCGTCGGGCGTCAGGCCCGCGCACACCGTCGCGACCGGCGAGCGCGTCATGTTGAAAGGGTACGTGAGGCGAACCCAGTTGGGGTCGACCACGCCATTGACGATCCCGCGTCCCCCGAGCGCGTTCGGCGGCGGGAGACCGGCCGTCGTCGGGGTCACGAGCAGGCGGACGTCGTGGAAGAGCGAGACCAGCTGCCGGTTCAGTGCGTAGCAGCGGTCGAGCGCCCGCACCAGCTCTGCTCCGCTGGTCGAGCGGGCGTGCTCGACCAGCGCGGCGAGCCCGTGTGTCACCTCGGCGATCCTCGTCTCGTGGGGTTCAAGTGTTCGCAGCAGGCACGCACCCACGATGATCAGCCAGTCGTCGAGCGGGTCCTCGTCGAACACCGTGGGCACCTCGACGACTTCTACCCCGAGCGCGTCGAGCGCGTCGAGCGCCTGCTCGCACACGGAGAGGACGGCGCGATCGACGTCGGTGTAGCCGAGTGCCGGCGACCATGCCACGCGCGCCGGGACCGTCGGCGAGCCGAGCGCGCCGCGCCAGCCCGTGTCGGGGCGAGGCAGGGACCGAAGGTCCGTGGGCTCCGGCCCGACGGCGACGTCGAGTGCCGTGGCGATGTCGGCGACGTGGAGTCCGAGGACGCCTTTGGCAGAGAGCCCGAGCCACCCGGCGCCGCGCTCGCCGGCAGGCACCCTGCCGTGTGACGGCTTCATTCCCGACAGCCCGCAGCACGCAGAGGGGATCCTGATCGACCCGCCGCCGTCGCTCCCAGTCGCGAGCGGGACCATCCCCGACGCGACCGCCGCGGCCGATCCCCCCGACGAACCCCCAGCGCTGTGGTCGAGGTGCCAAGGGTTCGCGGTCGTACCGAAGAGTGAGTTGGTCGTGTGGCCCGTCCAGGCGAACTCCGGCAGGTTCGTCTTGCCGACGACGACGGCCCCGGCGGCGCGCAGGCGCGCGACGAGCACGGAGTCCTCGATGGCGACCGGCGAGTCGCTGCACA
>JAJZJC010000006.1 GCA_021810205.1 Actinomycetes bacterium | reverse complement strand
AGAGGGGGATCCCCTTCGGCATCGCGATGGACAGGGCCAACGACAACGACCGGGGCCAACGACAACGACCGGGGCCAACGACAACGACTGGGACAACGACTGGAACGACTGAGAGGCCTCCCGCAGGAGCAGCGGAAGAAGTTTCCATGATGAGGAGCTGCTCACGGAGTGCCTGCTCGGCTGCTCGCGGGGTATGGCCGCCTGTCAGCCGCCCGAGCGAGTCACCCGTCGAACGGTGTCTCACCAGGTATTGGCTACGATGAGCCGATGGCGAGCAGTGGACGGGCGGACGGTGCGGTGGCGCCACGATCGCCGGGCTACCCCATCGAGTCCGTCGATAACGTACTTCGCCTCCTGCTCATGGTCACCGAGCGAAAGCAGATCCGCGTCTCGGAGGCGGCGTCGAGCCTGGGGACGGCGGTCTCCACGGCCCACCGACTGCTCGCCATGCTCGTCCACCACGACTTCGTGGTGCAGGACCCCGAGAGCAAGGTGTACCGGGCCGGTCCGGCGCTGCTGCGGGTCGGGCTGTTGGCCGTCCGGGGAATGGAGGTGCGCAATCTCGTTCTCCTGTTCCTCGAGCGGTTGCGGGACGAGACGGGGGAGACGGCCCACGCAGCCATTCTCCAGGGCAATGAGATGCTCTTCATCGCCTGTGCCGAGAGCCCGAACGCCCTACGTGTCGCCTCGCGCGTGGGCACTCGGATGTGGGCGCACTGCACGTCGATCGGGAAGGCCTGGCTGGCTTGCGAGAGCGACGACTTCCTGCGCGGCCTCTACCCGTCGCCGAAGCTCCCGGCCCTGACCGACCAGTCCATCACCTCGCGCGCTGCGCTCATGAGCGAGCTCCAAGAAGTGCGGCGCACCGGTTACGCCCGCAACTTGGGGGAGAGCGAGCCGGGAGTGGGGTCGGTCAGCGCCGCGGTGCGTCAGCGGGACGGGCGGCCAGTGGTGTCCATCAGCGTCTCCATGCCGCTGGTGCGCGCACCAAAGGAGCCATGGGACGACCTGGTGGCCCACCTTCTCGACGTCCGGGCTTCGGTCGAGGCGCTGGTTCCCTGATGGTCTGGTCGCGTTCCCCTTTGCGTCGCTGATCACCGCCCGTTGCTCCGAATGCAAGCTTGACACGCGAAGGGACAACTCGTAGCCTGATTGCGAAGAAACTGTTTCTGTTCGTCGCCCTCCCGTGCTGAGCAGCATGGACCGACGGACAGGGAGGACCGCCCATGGACGTGACGCAGTGGATCTCGGAGCATGACGTCGTCTCGGTCCTCGATCCCGGCGTCGCCCTCGAGGCCCTGCGCGCCGGCTTCGCCCAGGAAGGCGCCGGCACCGCCACCGCACTGGACAAGACCCTCCTCGGCTATGGCAACCACGCCACCCTGCACGCTCTTGGGGCTGCATTTCCGGCTGCCGGCTACGCCGGGACCAAAGTGTGGACCCATACCCCGGGCGGTGCCGACCCGGTCCTCGTCCTCTTCGACGTGCGCAATGGAGCGGTGACCGCGGTCATCGAGGCGTTCGCGCTCGGACAGCTGCGCACCTCGGGAACTGCCGCCCTCGCCACCGACCTGCTGGCTCGCGCTGACGCCTCCGTGATGGCCGTGGTCGGCACCGGAAGGCAGGCGCTGCCCCAGGTGGCGGCCGTCGCGCAGGTGCGGGCGCTGCGAGAGGTGCGCGCCTACAGCCCCACGCCCGCGCACCGCGAAGATCTCGCACGGCGGGTGGAGAACGAGCTCGGCCTCGCCTGCCATCCGACGGGGTCCGCTGAGGAAGCCGTCGGCGGTGCCGACGTGGTCACCCTCGTCACCCGGGCGACCGAGCCGGTCCTGACGGAGGCGATGGTCGAGCCTGGAATGCACGTCAACGCCGTCGGCGCCATCGACCTTCGGCGCCGAGAGCTCGAGTCGGCGATCCTCGGCCGATGTGCCGCCGTGGTCACCGACAGCCTTCCCCAGGTCCGCGCCTTGTCGAGCGAGCTGCGCGAGCACTACGGCGACGACGACGCATCGTGGGCTTCCGTGCGCACCCTGGGTCAGGTGGTGAGCGAGGGTCTCGGAGGTCGACGACCCGGCGACGTGACCCTGTTCAAAGGGATGGGTTCGGGGATCGAGGACGTCGCGCTCGCGCTCGCCGTCCTCGAGCGCTTGGAAGGCAGATCGCCGTCGGCCAGCGTGCCCCGCCGAGGCCGCGCACCGGTCGCGTTGCGACCGGTGCAGCCGACGCCGTGAACGTGAAGCAGCGGGACCCCCGGCGTTGGCGTGCGCAAGACCGCCACGGTGCGCAAGACCGCCACGGTGCGCAAGAACCAGGAACGAACCCAGGAACGAACAAGGAGAAGGGCCGATGAGAGCATGACGGATCAGCTGCGGCATCAGGTAGCCGACGATGCGGCCGCCGCCGGTGGGCAGGAGGGCGACGGCAACCCGGTGCCACTGCGCGCCCGGTTCGTCGACCGCTCGAACGTCAGCTACCCGGCGGTCGAGGAGGGGGCGTGGCCACCGGTCATCATCCGAAAGGCGGAGATCGCCCAGGAGGTCGAGCGGCTGTCGTCGCTCCCGCGTCCGGCTGACGGACGGCGGGCATCATGGATCGTTCACCCGCTCTCTGACGAGCCCGGGCTCGGGCTGGCACCCGGGATCCGGGTGAGCCTCGAGGTGCTCCTTCCGGGGGAGCGGACGTCACCGGTTCGGCACAACTCGTCACAGGTTGGTTTTTGCATCGAGGGAGCTGGCTTCACTGCCGTCGGGGGCGAGAAGATCTCTTTCCAGCAGTACGACGTCTGGTGCATGCCCTCGCTCACCACGTACTTCCACGAGAACGACACCTCCGAACGCCACGTGCGGCTCGTGTACTCGAACGCCCCAGTGCTCGAAAAGATCCGGGTGCATTTCGTCGATGAGCACCCGCCCGAGGAGCCGGCTGGATGGAACCAGGGCTCCGATGACATTGGCGAGCACCCCATCGCCCACGTCTTTGCCATGCGCGAGGGTGGACCGCTGCTCATGTCCTACGAGCGGCTCATAAACCCCGAGGTGATCGAACAGCACCCGATCCACTGGCCGTGGGCCGAGGTGAAGCGCGAGCTGGACAAGCTGACCGCCCTCGGCCCCAAGTACCGCGGCCGGCGTCTGTACCTCCTCTACAACCCGGCGACCGGGCGGGCCAATGGGACGACCAACAGCTTCTTCGCCACCATCACCATCCGGCCGCCGGGCATCGTCGACCGCCCGCACCGGCACGCGTCGGCGGCGATCAACTACTTCTTTGCCGGTAGCGGCTGGAGCCGGGTGGCGGGTCGGCGCTACGAGTGGGGTGCGGGCGACCTCATGCTCACGGCACCCGGCTGGTCGATCCACAATCACGCCTCCAACGACGAGCCGGTGTACGAGCTGACCATCCAGGACAGCCCGTTCCACATCTCCAACGACTCGCTCATGTGGCAGGAGGACCTGAAGAACCCGCCGCGTCTCCTTGGGTCCCAGCGCGGTTTCGAGACGAACAGGGATGGCGAGTAGTGCAGCACCTCGCGCCGGGCGCGCTGGTCGGCTCCTACACGCCGGTGGTCACGCCCTTCACAGACGGTGCGGTCGACCTGGCCACCTACGAGGCGATCGTTGACCGTCAGGCAGCAAACGGCTCGCAGGGCGTGGTGGTCACGGGCACGAGCGGCGAGCCGAGCATGCTCACGGTCGACGAGCGGGCGGAGCTGGTGCGCGCCGCGGTGACGGCTGCTGCAGGTCGAGTCCCGGTCGTGGCCGCCACGGGCACCGAGTCGCTGGGCGCCACCCTCGAGCTGTCGCGACGGGCCGTCGACGCCGGCGCCGACGCGGTCCTGGTGGTGACCCCGTACTACGCCCGGCCGCCGCAACGGGGGCTCGAAGAGTACTTCTCCCAGGTGGCCGGCGCTGTCGACGTGCCGGTTCTCATCTACCACATCCCTGGACGGGCAGCCGTGACGCTCGAGGTAGGGACCATCGAGGCGATTGCCCGGCGGGCGGACAACCTGGTGGGGATGAAGCACGCCGCGACCGACCTCGGCTTGGTCACCGAAGTGCTCCAACGCGTCGGGCCGGACTTCCGGGTCTTCGTCGGCCTGGAGGAGCTGAGCTTGCCGATGCTGGCGGTGGGAGCGTGCGGACTCATGAATGCCGTCGGCAACCTCGTCCCGGACCGAGTGGCCGCCCTGTGGCGTGCTGTCGACGTTGGCGACCTGGCCGAGGCAAGAAAGATCCACGTCGAGCTGTGGGAGCTCAACAAGGCCGTCTTCTTCGACACCAACCCCATCCCGGTCAAGTACATGCTGCGGCGGATGGGCGTGCTGAAGAGCAACGAGCACCGATTGCCGATGGCCCCCGCCACGCCGGAGCTCGAGTCTCGCCTCGACGGCGTGCTCGTTCGCGCTGGACTGCTGACATGACGGCATCGAAGATCCCGCTGACGCTGGCCATGAGCGGCTACGACCACGTGCTCGACATCGAGACGGGGGAGGTGCCGGTCGAAGGCGTCGACCTCACCGTCCTCCGGCTCCCGGTGGAGGAGATCTTCTTCCGTTTCCTCCGTTACCGCGAGTGGCACGTGTCCGAGCTTTCCTTTGCCAAGTACGTGGCGCTGCGGGCGGGTGGTGACACCAGCCTCGTCGCCATCCCGGTTTTCCCGTCGCGGGTGTGCCGACACTCGTCGATCTACGTGCGGACCGACGGACCGACGACCCCGAAGGAGCTCGCTGGTGCGCGCATCGGCGTGCCCGAGTGGGCGCAGACGGCGTCGGTCTACTCCCGGGCGCTTCTCCAGTACGAGTGGGGGATCGATCTGCGGGACGTGCAGTGGTTCCAAGCGGGCGTCAACACTCCTGGGCGGGCCGAGAAGGTGACCCTCAGCCTGCCCGAGGGCATCTCGCTCACCCCGGTACCGGACCGGTGCCTCGACGACATGCTGCATGCGGGAGATCTCGACGCCGTGCTGTCCGCCCATCCACCCGAGAGCTTCGAGCGGGGCGAGGCAGGCATCGTCCGGCTGTTTCCCGACTACCGACCGATCGAGCGCGAGTACGTCGAGCGCACCGGCGTCTTCCCGATCATGCACATCACGGTCATTCGAGCTGACGTGCTCGAATCGGCGCCCTGGGTGGCGGCCAACCTCCTCACGGCGTTCGAAGAGGCCAAACGCCGGAGCGTTGCGCGCCTGTCGGAGATGACGGCCAGCCGGGTACCCCTGCCGTGGATCCCCGAGATGGTGGCGGACATGCGCCGGCTCATCAGCCCCGACCCCTGGCCCTACGGTGTCGAGCCCAACCGGACCACGCTCGAGGCGTTCACCCGATGGGCGCACGAGCAAGGGGTCGCGGCCCGGCGCCTCGAGCCCGAGGAGCTCTTCGCCCCCCAGGTCCTGGACCATTACAAGGTCTGATCGAGCCGACCCCGGCGGGGATGACCCGCCGGCCGTTCCGAGGAGGTCATGTGCTGGAGGAGCTGCGACGAGAGCTGGCAGTCGCCACGCGCATGTTGGTCGATGCGTCGATCCTGAACTACAGCGGCCATCTGAGCACCCGTGTCCCGGGCGTCTCGGACGAGTTGCTCGTCCAGCCGGTCGACGAGCCCCGAGCTGGGCTCCGCCCAGAGACCGTCTTGCGTGTGCGTTTCGACGGCACCGTGATCGAGGGCGAGGGCCGACCACCGTCCGAGCTCGCGATCCATACCGGCGTGTACTTGGCCCGGCCCGATGTCGCTGCGGTTGCGCACTTCCACCACGACCCCACGACGGTCTTCAGCATGGTCGAGGGTGCCGCCATCGTGCCGGTCAAGAACCACGCCAGCAGGTGGGCGGCGGGAGTGCCCGTGCATCCCGACCCTTCGCACATCTCTACGTACGAGCAGGGGGCTGAGCTGGCCGTCACCTTGGGCTCGGCGCATGCGGCACTCCTGCGCTCCCACGGTGAGGTGGTGGTGGCAGAGGACGTGCCCGCCCTCTTCACCGACGTGGTCCACTTCGTCGAGAACGCCGACACGCTCGCTCGCGCAATGACCCTCGGGACGGTCGTCCCGCTTCGCCGCTACGAGTGCGAGCGGTTCCTCGCCACCTTCGACCGCCGACGCCATGCACGCAAGGTGTGGCGGTATGCAACCTCGGTCGCCGTGGCAACCGGTTCGGTCTCCACCGCGTGGCTCGAGGCACCGCGCCCCGCGGCGGCTACCGCCACTGCCGCCGGCGGGGTCGGGGCGGTCGGAAGTCCCGGTGCCGACGGGAACAACGGGAGCCGGGCGTGATCACCGATCCCGCCGCAGTGCCCGAGCACCTGGGGCTGTCCGGCGTCCGGGTCGGCTCGCTCGGCGACCTCGGGCTGGCGGTGCCGGTCGACATCGAGGCGGTGCGTGAGGGCACGTCGCACGAGGACCTGCGGGACTGGCTGGCGATGGTCGACGCCCTTGGTGAGCTGAGGGTGCTCGAGGGCGTGGATCTCGACGGGGACGTGGGGCGGATCACCGAGATGCTCCAGCACACTGACGGGGCACCGGCCGTCCTGTTCGACGACTTCGAGGGCTTCGGTCGTGGCTGGCGCATCCTGGTCAACGCCCAGGGCGAACGGCGCCGCCTGGCGGTGACGCTCGGGCTGCCCGCGGACATCTCCGTCCGAGACCTCATGGACGTGTGGGAGCACAAGATGGACACCGTCGAGCCGCTCCCGGTGGTGATGGTCGAGGACAGCCCGGACACCGCCCCCGTGACCGAGGTGGTTGCGTCGGGCGACGAGGTGGACCTCCTTCGGTTCCCCGTGCCGTTGTGGCATCCCCAAGACGGTGGCCGCTATCTCGGCACCGGCGACTGCGTGATCACTCGGGATCCCGACTCGGACTGGGTCAACGTCGGCACGTACCGGGTGATGGTGCACGACCGCAACCACACCGGGCTCTACATCTCGCCGGGCAAGCACGGTCGCATACACCGCGACAAGGCGTTCGAGCGCGGCGAGCCGCTTCCGGCGGTCGTCGTGTGCGGTATGGACCCGCTCCTCTTCGTGGGGAGCTGTCTCGAGATGGCCCCGGGGGTGAACGAGCTCGAGTGGGCGGGCGGCATGCGCGGGCGGCCGATCGACTGCATCCCTGGGCGCGCCACCGGGCTCCCGATCCCGGCTCGGGCCGAGATCGCCCTCGAGGGTGTGCTCCACCCTGATCAGCTGCGGCTCGAGGGTCCTTTCGGCGAGTGGACCGGCTACTACGCCACCGGTGCGCAGGACGTACCGGTCTTCGAGGTTCAGCACGTCTACCGGCGCCGGGACCCCATCATCCTCGGGGTGCCACCTGAGAAACCGCCCTTCGAGGCGCACCGCTTTCGCCAGTACCTACGCAGCGCCAACCTCCGCCGAGAGTTGCGCCGGGCCGGCGTGCCCGACGTCACGGCCGCCTGGTGCCACGGCGTCGGCGGTTGTCGTCTCTTCAACGTGGTGGCCATCCGCCAGCGCTATCCCGGGCACGCGGTCCAAGCCGGGCACGTCGCCGCCTCCTGCCGCGCCGGGGCGTACCTCGGACGGATCGTCGTAGTAGTCGACGAGGACGTGGACGTGGCCGACCTCAACGAGGTGATCTGGGCCATCTGCACCCGGGCCGATCCGGAGCGCGACTTCGAGATGATCCACCGGGCGTGGAGCGGCCCGCTCGACCCCGCGATCGAGCCGGGCAAGAAGGGCTTCAACTCCCGGGTGGTGATCGACGCCACCCGCCCGTGGGAGTGGCGAGAACGCTTCCCCGACCCCATCGGTCCCGATCCCGAGGAGAAGGCCATCACCAGGGAGCGTTGGTCCTGGCTCCTCTGAGCTGGGGGACGCGTCGCGCCGCGGCGCTGGAGAACCGCCGACCGTCGCGCCCATGAGGGCACGACGGACACACGAAGGAGAGGAGCCGCCGCACATGGGCGACAAGGAAGAGAAGCGCTCTGCGACCTACGACCTGCGGTCGTGGCTGGAACGGGTCGACGGGACGGGCCAGCTGCGCCACGTCACGGGAGCTTCGGCCGAGCAGGAGATCGGCGATGCCGCCGACCTTCTCCAGCACACCGAAGGGGCGCCGGCCGTCCTGTTCGACGACATCCCCGGCTACCAAAAGGGTTACCGGGTGCTCGTCAATGGCCTGGGCACGGTGGACCGCATGGCGCTCGCCATCAACGCGCCGCTGGGTCTCACCAAGCTCCAGCTGTCCGACGTGTGGCGAGAACGCATCCTCGGCAGCGATCCTTTGGCCGCCACCCGGGTCACGGACGGTCCGGTGATGGAGAACGTGCGACGCGGCGACGACGTCGACGTCACGGTCTTCCCTGCACCGCTGTGGCACCCCGGTGACGGAGGCCGATACCTTGGCACCGGTTCCTACGACGTCACGCGGGATCCCGACGACGGCTGGGTCAATGTCGGCACCTACCGCGTCATGGTCCACGACGCACGACGGCTGGGCTACTACATCTCGCCCGGCAAGCACGGGCGGATCCACCGCCAGAAGTACTTCGAGCGCGCTGAGAGATGCCCGGTGGTGATGGTGTTCGGCTCGCACCCCCTGCTCTTCCTGGCGGCGAGCAACGAGATCCCCTACGGCCTCACCGAGTACGACTGGGTGGGCGGCATCCTTGGTGAGCCAGTGCCGACCATCGAGGGGCCGATCACCGGACTTCCCTTCCCCGCCAACGCCGAGATCGTGGTGGAGGGGTATGCCAGCACCGAAGAAGTCCTGCCGGAGGGACCCTTCGGCGAGTGGACCGGGTACTACGCCTCGGGCGAGCGCGAAGAGCCGGTACTCCACGTCGAAGCCGTGTACCACCGCAGCGACCCCATCATCTTGGGATGCCCTCCGGGGCGTCCACCCGACGAGCTCGGGCGTTATCGTGCTCCGCTGCGTTCCGCCCTCTTGTACGAGGAGATCGCCAAGGCAGGAGTTCCCGACGTCGTGGCCTGTTGGCAGCACGAGGCCGGCGGCAGCCGCATGTTCACGGTGGTCTCCATCCGCCAGCGCTACCCCGGCCACGCCCACCAGGTGCTCCACGTCGCCTCCCAGTGCCACACTGGTGCGTACGCCGGCAAGTACGTGGTGGTGGTCGACGAGGACATCGATCCGTCGAACCTCGAAGAGGTCATCTGGGCAGTGTGCACGCGCTCGGACCCGGCGACCTCCATCGACTTCGTCCGCCGGGCGTGGAGCACGCCTCTCGACCCGCGCCTTACGCCCGAGCAGCGGGCCGCCGGGGACTTCACCAACTCGCGCGCGCTCATCGACGCCACCCGTCCTTGGGAATGGCGGGACCAGTTCCCACCGGTGAACGTGCCGCCGATGAACCAGCGCCGCGCTGCCCTCGATCGCTGGTCGTACCTGCTGCAGTGAGCTGCGCCACCCCGCAGAGCAATCGATCGGAGGAGCTCTTCGGCGCACCCGGCTGTCCCGCTGACGACGGGCTGGCGTAGATCTCGGAGCTCGCGACTGTCGGTCCGTTCGATCTCGAGGGCGTGCACCCTCTCTACGAGCACGCGGTGATGGTGCATCTCGCGTCCCATCTCGTTTCCTGATCGCCGACTCCCGATCCCCGACGGTGGCCATCACTGTCGCGTGCGAGAAGGTCCCGGTCCGACTCGCCTCGGACTCCCGGCGTCAGGAGTCTGCGGGCGATCGGGGACCGACACCGACGAGGTGGGCGAGGGTGTCGACCGCGTTGACCATGAGGTCGGTCTCGCTCAGGACCACCATGTCCACGGCCGTCGGCGTCGGATCGGCGGCGTGGTTGGAGGCGCGCATCAGATTGGCGGCGAGCGCGACCTGGGTGGCTCGCAACGGGGGGTAGTCCGTCGGGGCAGACCCGGTCCGCAGCATACCGACCACTGCGGCCATGGCTTCTTCGGCCTCGACGCCGAGACGGTGGAGGTCGGGTCGGGTCGGACCGGTGCTCGGAAGCTGTCCGTGCAGGACGAGCGCGCCCCAGATGTAGCGGCGCACTGCGGCGAGGATGCCTTGCGCCGTCTGGGGGTCGAGCGCGTTCGGCGACGTCGTTGGGCGACCGGCCGGCTCGCTCATCCAGCGGTCGACGGATGCTTCGGCGTTGGAGCGTGCGAGGCGCGCCGTCAGCCGCAGCCGCTGGAGTGCCGTCCGATCGGCACTGGCCGGGTCGGCCCACGCCTGGAGAAGCGCGGCGCCGTAGCGACCATCGATCTCGACGAGGTCGGCCAGGCGATCGACGACGCGGGTGCGCTCCCAGGTCGGCCAGGCGGCGTAGGCCGCCAAGGCCAGGGCGGCACCGAGCAGGGTGTAGAAGGCCCGGTCGGCGGCGAGGGAGGGTGCCGGGGAACCGGTGAAGGCGAGCAGGACGACGACGAGCGACGCGATGCCGACGCTGTAGATGACGTAATTGGCGCGAAGCACGGCGATGCTGATGGCATACAGCGCCACGGTGAGCACGATCAGGCCGGCCGGCGACGGCGCCAGTGCGGCCAGCAACAGCGTGACGAGCCCGGCACCGAGCAGGGTGCCGACGCTGCGAGCCAGCCCTCGGCTCAAGGTGGCGGCGAAGTCGGGCTTGAGGACGATCATGGCGGTCATCGGGAGCCAGTAGCCATGACCCAGTGGGAACAGGTGGGAGATGGCGACGGCCACCGCCAGGGTGACACCGACCCGGAGGGCGTGACGGAAGACCTCGGAGGTGAGGGTGAGGTTGGCGCGCACCGACTCGAGCCGGCTCAGTTTCGTGCCGGCGAGCGGAGACGGCCGCGACCGGCGTCGCACAGGGTGGCCCGTAGCCGAGGCGGTGGTTCCCTGTGCGACCGGCTGGTTGCCGGCGGCCACCGCCGTCAGCTGGGTCACTGACCGAAGCTGGCCCGCCAGTGCCGTCAGGGCTCCGACGGCATGGGTGAGGTTGGCGCGCACCGAAGGGTCGCCCGACTCGGCCAGCGAGCGGAGGTGCTCGATGGCGGCTCGAAATTGCTCGCGGTCCTCAGGGTCGGCGACGACGCTGCGCCCGTCGTGAAGGGCGGCGGCGACGCCGGCCAGCACGTCGGCTGAGGCGATGATGGCGCGCTCCAGGTAGCTGGCAGCGTCGAGCGCGCCGGCCCGGCCCGTGGGCGTCGCGATCGTTGAGGCGTGGGAGAGCCGGGCCCGAGCCCGGGCGATGCCGGCCACCTCGAGGCGGATCCGCTCCGCCTCGTCGGCCAGCGCCCGGTAGGCGGCGGCGGCGGCCCGGTCGCCCCAGGGCTGGGTCTCGACGAGTGCGGACCGCAGCGTGTCGAGGACGCCGGGATCGAGGAGGGCCGACGGGTCACTGGCAAGCGAGCGGAGGTGGGCGGCCAGCTGCCGGTAGGCGTCGCTCGACGCAGCACGCTCTACCGGGAAGCGCTGGAGGGGCCAGGTCACGGCCACGAGGACGATCTGGAGCGCGCCGCCGCACAGCGCCCACAGCGCATTGAGCGCGGCCTGCTCGGGGGTGAAGGAGAATTGGGAGAAGACGACCAGGCCGACGACGGCCTGGAGGCCGACCACGCCCGGTGCCTCTCCGAACATCACCAGCAGCCCGGCGGCGATCCCCCACACGGCGGTGACCGCGATGTCGGGGCCCTCCAGGTGGCCGACGGTCGCTCCGACGAAGGCCGACACGGCGAAGGCTGCCGCCGCGAACGCCATGATCTTCACCCGGCTGCGATAGGTGCCCTGTAGCGACGCCATCCCCGTGGTCAGCGCGCCGATCGCACCTCCCACCCCGACCAGAAGGTGGCCGGAGAGGTCGCCGACGACCAGCGGGACGGCGATGCCCAGCGCACAGCGCGCCGCGGGCACCAAGGCCAGCTTGGAGCGGTCCACGTGGATCGCGTCGTGGATCGGGCGCGTCCAGCTGGCAGACCACTCGCTCACCGGGTCCGCCAGTCCCATGCGGTGCCGGCGCCGGTCCAGCCTCGCCACCGGGGAGCCGGTGCGTCGGACCGCCTCGGCGTCATGGCCTCGCCGGCAGCGAGCTGGCGACGACGTCGCGCGAACGGTGGCCGCCTCGAGGCGGCAGACCCGCACTCGGCGGTGTCAGAGGCTCCACGGCGGCGGCCCCACCTCGATGCGGGGGAGGGGCGAGTCGACTCGCCCGAACCGCTCGTCGGCGGCCATCCAGGCGCGGTGTGCCTCGACGATCTCGGCGCGGGTCCGGGCGACGAAGTTCCACCACATGAGCACCTCGTCGTCGAAGGGCACGCCACCGAGCAGCAGTACCCGCGTCTGCTCTTTGGCCGCCAGGGAGATCTCGGCCCGGGCGGTGCCGAGGTAGGCCAGATGTCCCGGCTCGATGATCTGGCCGTCGAGGTGGGCTGCGCCGAGGAGGGTGACGAGGGCGTGCTCGAAGTCGGTCCGCAGTGGCACCGTCGTCGTTCCTCCCCGAAGGGCGAGATCGACCCCGAGGTGGTCGGTGTCGCGCCGTGCCGGCGAGGTGGTGCCGTCGAGGTCGCCGACGAGCACGGTCGCCACCGCGGCGTCGAGGTCGCGGCGGGGAAGCTCGCGGTGGTGCTCGAAGGCAGCCGGCCCGTCTCTGGTGGCTGAGGGCTGGGCGATCCACAGCTGCACGCCGTGCAGGTTGCCGCCGTAGGTGCCGGTGCCCTCCTCGGAGTGGGCGACGCCCCACCCGGCGGTCATCAAGTTGAGCTGGCCGGGCGCGATGACCTGCTCGCTGCCGAGCGAGTCACGGTGCAGCGCCTCGCCCTCGACGAGCCAGGTGACGGTCTGCAAGCCGACGTGGGGGTGTGGGGCGACGTCCATGCCGCGCCCCGGGCTGACGAGCGCCGGCCCCATGTGGTCGACGAAGCACCACGGGCCGACCGTGCGCCGCCCCCGCCGGGGCAGCGCACGGCGTACCCCGATGGCGCCGACCCGGCTCTCCCGGCTGTGGGTGATCTCGAGCGCCCAGGCCTCGGGAGCGGCGCGCCGCGGCTCGGCCGTTGCGTCCGCGCTGGTCACCGGGCCGCTCATCGGCGCTCGGTCGGGGAGGCAAGGACCCGATGGATCACGGCCCGGCCGCCTCTCGCCACCGTCTCTGGCATCACCGTCTCTGGCATCACCGACTCTGGCATCACCGACTCTGGCATCGCCGACTGCACGTCATCCAGCGGGACGTTCCTCCCGACGAGCACCATCATGACCGCCGCCGAGTCTCTCTGCGGCGAGCACGGCGAGGACCTTTTCGGCGGCGGTGGTGATGGCGTCGAGCTCGCCGGGGGTGAGCGGCTCGATGAACAAGCGGCGCACCAGCGCCACATGGTGGGGTGCGGCCGCCTCGATCGCCTTGTGGCCCGGTGCGGTGACCACGACGAAGGCGCCGCGGCGGTCGCCGTCGCAGCGCTCCTTTTTCACCAGGCCCCGCCCGGTCATGCGGGTGACCTGGTGGGAGAGCCGGCTCTTCTCCCAGCCGAGGACCTCGGCCAGTTCGAACAGCCGGGCGCGGCCGTCGGGCTGGTCGGAGAGGGCGACGAGCACCAGGTAGTCGGGGTAGGACAGTTCGGAGGTGGCAGCCAGGTCGGCGGCCAGGCGGCCGCTGAGACGCAGATGCATGAACTGCAGCGCCCTCCATGCTCGTTGCTCGTGCTCGTCGAGCCATCGGACCTCGCTCATGGCTCGAGTCTATGGGCCGGAATAGTTGATCTGTCATCCATGTTGTACGACACGTCCACTACATGAAGGAGCAGCCCCATGAGCACCCCGACCATCCCCGCCACCCTGACTGGCACCTACACCATCGACCCCGCCCACAGCCGGATCGGCTTCGTCGCCCGCCATGCCATGGTCACCAAGGTGCGCGGCTCGTTCAACGAGTTCGACGGCTCCGGCTACTTCGATGCCGCCAACCCGGCGGACTCGAAGCTGGCTCTTTCGATCAAGGCGGCGAGCATCGACACCCGCAACGCGGATCGCGATGCCCATCTGCGCTCGAACGACTTCTTCGACATGGACACCTACCCGGAGATCTCCTTCTCCTCGACCAGCGTCGAGCAGACCGGTGACGTTCGCTTCCGGGTCACCGGTGACCTGACCATCAAGGGGGTCACCCGCCCCGTCACCGTCGACTTCGAGTACACCGGCAGCGCGGTGGACCCCTACGGCAACCAGCGGATCGGCTTCGAAGGAACGACGACGGTCAACCGCAAGGACTGGGGCGTCAACTGGAATGCAGCGCTCGAAGCCGGCGGCGTGCTCGTGAGCGAGAACGTCACCTTGGAGTTCGAGGTGTCCGCCATCCGCAGCGCCGAGGCCGCCTGAGCGAGCGCCGAGCGGGTACCGCTCGCCACGTCAAGACCGTTCACCTGAGCCCGGGGCGGGATCCGATCCCGCCCCGGGCCTGTCCGAAGGAACCCCAATGGCTGTATCGCCTGTACGCCTCAACCACGCGGTGCTCTTCGTCTCCGACCTCGAGCGCTCGGTCCGCTTCTATACCGAGGTGTTCGGGATGGAGGCCATTGCCCGCGAACCCCGTGCCAACGCCGCGTTCCTGCGGCTCCCCCGATCGGGGAACCACCACGATCTCGGGCTGTTCGGTGTCGGAACCGCGGGCGGCCCCAAGCGGCGCGGCGCCATCGGCCTGTACCACCTGGCCTGGCAGCTCGACACCGTCGACGAGCTCGCCGCCGCCCGCCGGACGCTCCTCGACGCCGGTGCCTACACCGGTGAGTCCAGCCACGGTGCCACCAAGAGCGTCTATGGCGCCGATCCCGACGGCAACGAGTTCGAGCTGATGTGGATGCTGCCGCGAGACCACTGGGGTGTCTACGAGAGCTCCGCTCCCACCGACCATCTCGACCTGGCCGGGGAGATGGAACGCTGGCACGGGGTGGCGACCGCCGGGCACGCCACCACCGAACCGGCGACGCCCAGCGATCCGAGACGGCTCGGTCACGACCTCCTTCGCCCCGCCGGTGGTGGTCTGCTTGGACGGGGAGGTGGACGACCAGAGGCTCCAGGTGCTCATCTCCTCAGATGACGAGCAGCCCGAGCAGACCATGTGTTGCTCGTCGAGGCACGGGGAATGGACGTGATCGATGTCGGAGCCCTGCGCCGACCCGGGTGCTCGACGGCCACATGATCGACCGCGGAGCTGAACGTGGCTGAACCCTGCGAACATCTCGAGGCGCTGCGAGTGGTGGACTTCCCCCCACCGCGGACCCCGGACGCCTGCGAGGAGTGCCTGGCCGAAGGGACCAGCTGGGTGGCGCTGCGAGAATGCCTCGACTGCGGCCATGTCGGCTGCTGTGACTCCTCACCGGGAACGCATGCCACCAAGCACTACCACCAGACGCGCCACCCGGTCATGCGCTCGGTCATGCCGGGTGACACCTGGAGCTGGTGTTACCTCCACGAGCTGACCGGCCAGCTCTCGTGACCAGCTGCGCCTGAGTCGACTGCGCAAAGCGTCGGGCCGCGGCTGACCACGACTTGGCCCGCGGGTCATGCCAGGATCACCCGGTGCGGTCTCATCTCGTCATGCTCGCTGCCGTGACGCGGGATGCGCCGCGGGCTCAGCGATGACGATCAGGCCGAACCGGCGAGAACGTGCCGGTGCGGCTGCGGGCGAGGTGGGTGACGGGGTGGTCGCGGGCGAGGTGGGTGACGGTCGGGGGCAGATCACGAGCATCGAGGGCATCCCGGCGCTGTCGCTGGACGCGATCAGCTCGGTTGCCTACGGCCCCGAGGCGATGCTCGTGGTGCTGGCGACGGCCGGCGCGGGTGCGCTGGCCAAGATCGAGCCGATCACGATCGCCATCGTCGTGCTCCTCGTCATCCTCGTCTTCTCGTACCGCCAGGTCATCGCCGCCTTTCCCGAAGGCGGCGGCTGCTATGCGGTCTCCAAGGCCAACCTCGGTGCCCGGGCGAGCCGTCTTGGCGCCGCATCGCTCGTGGTCGACTACGTCTTGACCGTTGCCGTGTCGATCTCTGCAGGGGTCGCTGCCCTCGTGTCGGCGTTCCCGACCCTCGGCCCGGACAGCCTCACCATCTCCCTCGGGTTCCTGGCGCTCTTGACCGCCCTCAACCTGCGCGGCATTGCCACGAGCGCCCGGACCTTTCTCTTGCCGACGGCGGTGTTCATCGCCGGGATCTACGTCGTCATCGTGGCCGGTCTGTTCCGCTCCCACCCAGCCGCCAACGCCGGCATCCACCCGGCCGTCGTCCCCAAGGTGGCTGCGGCGGTCGGGGTGCTGCTCCTCCTCAAGGCATTCGCCGCGGGATGCAGCGCGCTCACCGGCGTAGAGGCCATCGCGAACGACGTCCCGGCGTTCCGTGCCCCCCAGGCAAGGCGGGCGATGCGCACCGAGGTGCTGCTTGGGGGCATCCTCGGCACGATGCTGCTCGGCCTTGCGTTGCTCACGGTGCGTTTCCACATCTCCCCAGAGGCCAGCCAGACCGTCCTGAGCGAGATCACCGGCGCGTCGGTTGGCAGGGGGGCGATCTACTACATCGTCGACCTGTCGACCACGGTCATCCTGGCTCTCGCCGCGAACACCTCCTTCGGCGGACTGCCCGTGCTGGCAAGCCTTCTGGCGCGAGACAACCTTGTGCCCCACGTGTTCGGGCTCCGAGCCGACCGTCCGGTCTACCGCTATGGCGTGGTCGTCCTGGCCGTGCTGGCGGGTGTGCTGCTGATCGCAGTGAACGCCAACACGAACTCGCTCATCCCGCTCTTCGCCATCGGGGTGTTCACCGGCTTCACCCTTTCCCAGACCGGCCTGGTGCGGCACTGGCACCGGGAGCGCCCTCCCTACTGGTGGGCGCGGGCGGCGCTCAATGGCACCGGCGCGGCGATGACCGCCGTGGCCACGGTCATCTTCTTGGTGACCAAGTTCACCGGCGGCGCCTGGGTCGTCGTGATCGCCATCCCCGCGCTGATCGTGCTGTTCTCTCGCATCGCGCGCTACTACGACGACGTCGGTACCGAGCTCGGGCTCGGTGAGACGCCGGGGGTACCACAGCCGGAGGATCGTCTGATCGTGGTGATGGTCGCGACGGTGTCGCGGATGGCCGAGTCCGCGATCGCCACGGCGCTCTCGCTCGGACATGAGGTGGTGGCGCTCAGCGTCCAGTTCGACGACGAGCGCGCCGCGACCCTGCAGGCCGCGTGGGACCGATGGCAGCCCGGGGTTCCCCTCGTCGTCCTGCGCCCGCACACCCGCTCCATCGCCGTGCCAGTGCTCGAGTACCTCGCCTCGGCCGAGGTCCGAGACCGCAAGGTGATGGTCCTCATCCCCGAGGTGGAGCCCCGCAAGTGGCGGCACCGGCTCTTGCAGAACCAGCGCGGCGCGATCCTCGCCGATGTGCTGCGCCGCCGGAGCACCGTGGCGGTCGGGCGAATCCCATATCACTTGGCCAAGGACTGACGACACGTGGCTCTGAGCACTGTGGCTCCCACCTCGTGCCGCGCGCATGAAGTGACCGAACCGATGTTGTGTCCGCCTTGTATCACCGCAGGAATGGTGCTAGCAATGCACATAGCAGGCGCGGTCGGGCCGGATGGGCCCTGACAGGCGACAACGTTGCTCCAGACCCTGGCGACGCAGATCCGAGCGGTGTGCTCGGCGGCGCCCAGGAGGAAGGGAGCAACGAAGATGGCAGAACCAAGTGATCTTGTCGGTGATCTTGCGGCGCCGCTGGAGCCAGCGCGCAGCTCGCAGGCGACGATGGTCAGCTCTGCGCTCTCCGATACCGTGCCTCGCTCGGGTGCGGAACGGCAGCTCCTCGGCACATCATTCCCCCGGGCCCGCGCCTCTCGGGCCCGCGCCTCTCGGGCCCCTGCCCCCCATCCCGGCGCAGGGCCGGGGCTGCACGGGCGGGCCGTCATGAGTGGGCTCACCGCCATCCGATCTCCCGGGCACGTCGGGACCGCGCGAGCGAGCCTGGGTCTCACCAAGTGGACGATGGGCTCGTCGGTCGTCGTGTCGGTCACCGGCGAAGTCGACATCGCCACCGCCGACCAACTTTCAGAGGCCCTTGGCGCTGCCCTGCGCCGCCGCCCCAAAGGACTCATCTGCGACCTGAGCGGCGTGGGGTTCTTGGGGGCGGCCGGTCTGACAGCGTTGCTGGTCGCCCGACAACGCGCCATCGCCTGCCACACCTGGTTCGATCTCGCGAGCCCGCAGCCACTGCCGCGCAGGGTCATCGCGCTCGTCGGCCTGAGCGCAGTGTTCAGTCTCCACGACGATGTGGCCGAAGCTGCAACTGCCCAAGCACGGCGCGAGCGCCGTCCGGGCTTGCCCGGCGCAATGGGAGCCAGATGACTTGGCTCTTCGCGCATCGAGGTGGCCCACCCGGCGTGGGTCGGGACCGAGATCGGACGCGGGCAGCCGGTGCGACGTCGCTCGTTGCATCCTCAGGGCTGTGGCGTCGCGACAGCCAGAGCGGCTGCATGACCGCCTGCCTCGAGGTGGCGGATGATCCGCCGGAACGACTCGAACAAGCTGGTCTCGCAGTAGCCGAGCTCGCTCGCCTCGCAGAACTCCTTCACGAGGCGCTGGGCATGTCTCAGATTGGGCCTCGGCATGGAGGGGAAGAGGTGGTGCTCGATCTGGTAGTTGAGGCCACCGAGCATGAACGTGGTCAGCCGTCCGCCGGCGATGTTGCGGGCGGTCACGACCTGGCGCCGGGCAAAGCTCATCGCCGCGCCGGATGGGATGATCGGCATCGCCTTGTGGTTGGGTGCGAAGCTGCAGCCCAGCCAGAAAGAGAACACCGCTTGTTCCACTGCAATGAATGCGATGGCCTTCGCCGGGCTGAGCACCAGCAGGATCACCGTCAAGAAGAGCACCATGTGGAGAGCGATCAGAAGTGCCTCCACGGCCGCGACCCGATCGTGTCGGTGGAGGAGATGCTGGATGCCCAATACGTGCATGCCGACGCTTCGCAACGCCATGAGGGGAAAGAAGAGCGGTGCCTGCCATCGCGCGAGCAGCCAGGCGAAATTCCGGCGCGCGGTGCCTGGTCCCTCCGTGGGAGCGAACGCGGCGATGCCGTCACCGATGTCAGGATCGCGCCCGACCTCGTTCGGGTTGGCATGATGCGCACTGTGCTTGGGAACCCACCACCCGTAGCACAGCCCAATGAGCACGTTGCCGACCGTGAGCCCGAGGTACCGGTTGGCCTTTCGTGAGCGGAACACCTGCTGGTGCCCGGCGTCGTGGCCGATGAAGCCCAACTGAGTGCACGTTGCCCCCAAGAACGCGGCGAGCCCGAGCGTCGCCCACGAGTTTCCGACGACGACGAACGCCGCCCAGCCGGCGGCGAAGGTGGCGATCGTCAGACCGATCCGTACGCTGTAGTAACCCGGTCGCCGCTCCAGGAGGCCAGCCGCGCGTACTTGGAGGGCAAGATCCTGGAAGCCGGCGTTCGACGCGTCGACAGTGGTGGTCTGCACGAGCTCTCTTTCCGAAGTCGTCGGAGAGCGCCACCGAGGTCTGGAGCAACGCTGAGCTGAAGCTCTTTCCTGCAGAGGATTCTAGACCGACTCCGGGCTTTGTTGGAGTCGTGGTGGGGTCCAGGCACGGCGAAGGAGACCGTCGAGCCGCGCCATCGAGTTGGTGGCGTCCAGCACGTGGTGTCAATGACGACGGCGTACGCGCTGCGTTGTCGCAGTGTCGCAGTGTCGCAGTGCCCGGCCGCAAGGGACAATCGTGCTCGCTGCAGTGCCGTGGTCCGATTTGGCATCGTTGGCCGTGACTGGAGGTACGCTCGTACGTGCATGGACCACTCGTCGCGCCGTCGTAGCGGCGCGCAGGACAGGCGATCGCATGCGAGCGCAGCGAGCTGGAACCCCAAGATGCCGCTGAACAGCTGGGCCATGCAACCGGACAGCCGCCGTCCCCCCGGCGCGCCGTGAGCTCACGTGCCAGCCTCGTCGCGGGCCCCCTCTTGGTGGGTGCGTCGGATCCGGGCCGGGCTCCGCTCGCTGGCGACGAAGGGGCGGGTGGACCGGACATGCCTCCGACCTGTGGCAGTGGAGCTGCCCGGCGTCCCCGTGCCCGGTGTCCTCGTGGCCGGTGGCCCCGTGGCCGGCGTCCTCGTGCCCGGTGTCCTCGTGGCCGGTGAACGCCTGGAGAGGATCCTGGCCGCGTTGTCCGCCGGCGGCGAAGCGGAGTTGTCCACTCGTGGGCTGTGTCAGACCGCGGCCGCCATCCTCGGGGTGAACGGCACCGGCGTGATGCTCATGTCGGCAGATGTGGCATACGGGTCACTGTGCGCGACCAACGAGGTGAGCGAGCTGATCGAAGAGTTGCAGTACAGCGTCGGCGAAGGGCCGTGCGTGGACGCCTACAACTACGACCGAGTCGTCCTCGAGCCGGACCTCGCCGCTCCGGCGCAAGTGCGCTGGTCCGCCTTCGCGCCGCCGGTCCTGCAGGTCGGCGTGCGGGCGGTGTTCGCCTTCCCGCTCCGGGTCGGCGCCATTCGCCTCGGCGCGCTCGACTTGTACACGGACCGGCCCGGGCATCTCGGCGACGACCAGCACGCCGACGCGCTGGTGATCGCCAACCTGGTGGCTTCATGGGTCCTCGACACCCAAGCCCGTGCTCCGCTCGGGAGCTTGGCCGCAGCGCTCGAAGCGGACGCCGACTTCCACTTCGTCGTGCACAACGCCGCGGGCATGGTGTCGGTCCAGCTCGGCGTGAGCGTCACCGAGGCGATGCTCCGGCTGCGGGCCTACGCTTTCGGCCACGAGCGTCCGCTCGAGAGCGTCGCCGAGGACGTCGTCGCGCGGAGGCTCCGCCTTGCATGACCGACGACGCGGTCATTGCGGTGCCAGACGGTACGTGCCGCCGCAAGTGGCGAGTGGAGCCCGGCTCTCCGCACCGCCGTCGAATATCCTGGTAATCGAGAGGACCTAGATGGCACGAGAAAACCTGGTCGTAAGAGCGCTGGTCGAGATGGCCGACACCCTCGTCGGCGATTTCGACGTGGTCGAGCTGCTCACTGGGCTGGCGGCGCGCTGCGTCGAACTGCTGGGGATCTCCGCCGCGGGGGTCATGGTTGCCACGGTGCAGGGCGACATCCGTCTCGTCGCGTCCTCCAGTGAGGCGATGAGGATCCTGGAGCTCTTCGAGCTCCAAGCCGACGAGGGGCCCTGCTTGGATGCCTACTGCAGCGGAGAGTCCGTCGACCATGTGATCCTGCGGGCCGGAAGCGACCCGTGGCCGCGCTTTTCGGTGGCCGCGATCGAAGCCGGTTTTCAGTCGGTCTCCGCCCTGCCCCTACGACTCCGGGACACCACCATCGGGGCACTGAACCTGTTCAGTGTCGGAGTCGTCCCGATGAGCGAGGCCGACACCGTGGTCGCCCGTGCCTTCGCCGATCTGGCTGCGATCAGCATCATCCAGCACCGCAGCGCCGACGAGCACCAGCGCACCAACGAGCAGCTCACGTACGCGCTCAACAGCCGCATCGTCATCGAGCAAGCCAAGGGCATCATCGCAGAACGTGCAGGCGTCGACCTCTCCGGAGCCTTCGACCGGCTCCGTGGCTACGCTCGCAACCACAATCTTCGGCTCACCGAGGTCGCACGCGCCGCCGTCGACGGCACGCTCGACCCCGACGCATGGTCCTTGCCTGACGCTGGTCGGAGACCACGCGAATAGCGGCGCTCCTGCGGTTCGTGTGGGCAGTTCGGGCGAGCAGTTCCCGTGGGTCCGCGGCCGTCGAGGACCGTCGTGGCCCCGTCGGAGCGTCCGAGCGAGCGAGGGCGACGGATCAGGAATCGCTCAGTCGTCTCGTCCATGGGTCGCTTCTCGGTACGCTGGGAGCCAGGAGCGAGGAGGTTGCGATGACCGACGATCCGGCCCAGGCGAACTGGAATGTGACCGAATGGCACGGCAAGATGCTTGTCGACCGCAACGGAGAAAAGATCGGCAAGCTGCAGGACGTGTACGTCGACGTTGAGACGGACGAGCCCCAGTTCGGCACGGTCAAGGAGGGCTTCATTGGCCGCCACCTCACGTTCGTGCCCCTGGGAGGCATTCAGATCGGCCCCGATGCCCTGCAGGTGCAGGTGACCAAGGAGCAGGTTCGTACGGCGCCGGATCTCGCGATGCACGGGGAGGAGCTCTCGCAGGCTGACGAGTCCGCGCTCTACCACCACTTCGAGCTCAACTACACGCCGCCCGCCATCGAGAGCGGGCGGCGCCTCGCCCGCCGCTGAACCACTGCTGTCCGGGTACGCGGCATCGCGACTCGTGGCGCGACTCCCAAGCGACACGGAAACGCCCTCCTGTCGGGGGTCGTGGAGCTTGAACTTCCACGTGCTCCCTTGCCAGAAGGGCGTTTCCGGGTCGTGGCGCTGTTCTCAGCGCCGACTTGCTGGATGACTGCTGCTAGATAGCCCGTACGTTCTGCGCCTCGGGCCCTTTGCGGCCCTGAGCCACGTCGAACTCGACCTGCTGGCCTTCCTCGAGGCTCTTGTAGCCGTCGCCGACCAGGTTGGAGTAGTGCACGAAGACGTCTTTGTCCCCGCTGCTCGGGGTGATGAACCCGAATCCCTTGTCACTGTTGAAGAACTTCACCGTTCCGGTTGCCATGTTCTTGTTCTCTTTCTTTTCTCTATTGCTTCTTGTTGCTTCATGTCGGACGTCGGGCGCCCGTGGGTCAGGCCCGCTTGCCCGGGCCCAACTTGTCGTAGGGGTCGCCGCAGTGCGAGGCCTCGCCCAGCGCCCCATAGCTTCGACATCGCGGATCGTCGCACCATCCGAGGAGCTGTTCTCCCTGGCGCACGTCGAAGGCGTGCTCGGAGCAGAGCGCGATGTCGGGCAGTATGACAGTGACCGAGTACGACGGATCGCTCGGGTCGAGCCCGCGAGCGAGCGTCCGCCGCGGCGGCTCGATCGTCTCCGTCGCCGGCTCGGCACAGAGGACGCAGGACGGTTCCGACCCTGTGGGCGTCATGGCCGGATGGCTGCTCGGAGCTTGTCCACGCCGGCCACGCGGCGCGTGACCTTCTCGGGCTCCGCGGCATCTCTGTCCCGGATGCGTCGCTCGAGCCGATCGAGGCGCGCTTCTTCGTTGTCGACGAGTCGCTGGCGCTCAGGGCCATCGCGAGCACCGAGGGCACGAACGAAGCTCTTGTGAGCGTCGACCGCGCGTCCAAGCTCGAGCTGACGGGCAATTGCCGAGTACGAGCTGCCGCCCTCGCGCAGCGCCAAGACTTGGGAATCCACCTCTTGGGTCGCCATCCGCTGTCGCCTCGGAGCCCTGCCTCGCTCGGGTGCTGCTGTCGCACGTCGGCGAGGCACTGTGGTGTGCGTCCGCCTAGGCATGGTGACGCCCGGTTGGTGCCGCAGCTCGGATGGTGGTCGGGTGAGTGGTCACGAGAGCTGTTCGAGTTGCGCCTGGACGAGGTCCCGGCGTTCTTCGAACTCCTCCGGCGACACCTTGGCAGCCTCGAGTGCCCGATGGAGTGCCGCCAAGTCCTCGATGAGCTCCGCTTCGCTTCGGTGCGGCTGGACGACGGTCGGCTCCGCCCCGGCGGAGCGCCGCGCAGCTTTTCTCTCCGCCTTGGCCTGGGCCTGCTCCAGCTTCTGTCGCTCCCGTTGCCGCTTGCCGACCGAGCTCGTCATGACATCGTCCGGACGGTGGCGCCAGCATGGCGCCACTCGTCTGCGATGACCGCGATGCCGACGTGCTCGGGCCGCGTAAGGAAGGGCAGGCCCTCGAAGGGCTCGGCCTGACGCTGGAAGATGTCGAGCTCCGTTCGAATCGGGCCGACTCGGGGAGTTCTCGAAGGGGCCACGCCAGCCGAAAGCAGGCGACACCGCGAATATACCAGCCCTGGGTCCGCCAGCCTGCGCGCCGCGAGGGGCGTGCTGCCGTTCGCCGCCTCACGCGTCGCGGCGTCGCGGCGCCGTGGCGTCGGTCGGGGAGGGCGGAGACCTGTGGCCGACTCGCAGTCAGCTGCTCAGCAGCTCGTGGAGGTCCTTGTTGGCGGTCGGGTGGCGCAGTTTCGACATGGCCCGAGCTTCGATCTGGCGGATTCGCTCGCGGGTGAGATCGAAGCGGGTGCCGACCTCTTCGAGGGTGCGGGGCTCGCCCCGGTCCAGGCCGAACCGCAGCCGGATGATCTCCTGCTCCCGATCGTCGAGGCTGGCAAGCATCGTGGCCACGTGGTCTGGCAGCATGCTGGCCGCGGCGGCCTCGAATGGCGACACCGCTCCTGGATCCTCCACCAGGTCGCCGAGCTCGGCGTCGCTGTCGTGGCGCAAGGGCTCAGAGAGCGAGACCGGCGTGGCCACGTGACGAAGAATGTCGAGAACCCTGTCCGCGCTGACGTCGAGATCGCCAGCCAGCTCGGTCACGCTGGGCCGTCGACCGAGCTGGGCCTCGAGACGGGCACGGGCTCTGGTCACCTGGCTGAGGAGCTCGCCGGCGTTCACGGGCAGGCGGATTGTGCGGCCGCCGTTGGCGATCCCGCGGGTGATCGCCTGACGGATCCACCAGGTGGCATAGGTGGAGAATTTGAAGCCCTTTCGCCAGTCGAATTTCTCGACCGCGTGCATGAGCCCGAGGTTGCCCTCTTGAACGAGATCGAGCAGTGGCAGGTCGGATGCCTGGTACCGCTTGGCGATCGACACGACCAGGCGCAGGTTGGCCGTGACGAAGGTCTCCGCGGCGGCGTCACCCGCCCGAGCGGTCCGGCGGAGCTCGCGGACGCGGGCCGGGCTGGCCTTCGCGCCTGCTGCCAGCTCGTCACGAGCCTCGCGTCCCGCCTCCACCGCCTGGGCCAGTCGGCACTCGTCCTCCTTGGTCAGCAGCCGGTGGCGACCGATGTCGCGCAGGTACAGGTGAACGAGGTCCTCTTCGGGCACCTGCGCAAGCTTGTTGGGCACTGGCCCCCATCTCTGCATGTCCGGCGGGTCGGAGCGGCGGGAAATCTCTCCGCAGATTCGTTGCACACTGTTCTCGCCGACGGACCCGGACGTGTCGCCGACGGTGGGCGTCGCGCCAGGTTACTCGCATTGTCTCGGCGGCCCTGTCAGCCGCTCTTCCGCTATGCTGCTCATGATGCCGCTGGCGCCCGCCGGCGGCGGCGGGTGAAACGGTGCTCGCCGGGCCCACGAGACGTTGCATCGAGTCGGCCATCCTTTCCTTGGACCGACTGGAGTCTCATGAGCACGCCGTCCCCTTCCCTCGCGCCTGTCCGATTCTCGGATCTCGGTGTTCCCCGTGTGCTGTGCGCCGCGCTGGAACATGCAGGGATCACGACCGCCTTTCCGATCCAGGCGGTTGCGTTGCCAGACTGCCTTGCCGGGCGCGACGTGTGCGGCAGGGCCCCCACCGGCGCTGGAAAGACGCTCGCGTTCGGCCTGGCGATCCTGTCTCGAATTGCGGCCAGCCCTCGCGGAGGGCGGCGGGGTCGCCGGCATCCGGCGGCGCTCGTCCTGGTACCCACGCGCGAGCTCGCAGCCCAGATCGAAGAGGTGCTCGTTCCGCTGGCGGCGGCCATCGGTGCTCGGGTGACGTCGATCTACGGCGGCGTCGGGTATGCCAAGCAACAAGCTGCCCTTCGAGGTGGCATCGACGTGCTCGTCGCATGCCCTGGGCGGCTCACCGATCTTGTCGAACGCGGCTCGGTCGACCTGTCCCACGTCGACGTGGTCGTCGTGGACGAGGCTGACCGGATGGCCGACATGGGTTTCCTGCCCGCGGTGCGTCGCCTTGTCGACAGGACCTGCTCGTCCAGGCAGACCCTCCTCTTCTCGGCCACCTTGGACGGGCCGGTGGACAAGTTGATTCGCGACTACCAGCGTGACCCAGCACGCCACGCCGTGGAGCCCACGGGCGCCGACTGCGGGAACGTCCTCCATCATTTCTGGCGCGTGGAAGCCAACGACCGGGTCGCGGTGACCACCGATGCGGTCACCGCCGGCGGCCCGGCAGTGGTCTTCTGCAGGACCAAGCGTGGCGCGGACCGCCTCTCGGACCGCCTTGCCCGATCCGGCCTTGCGTCGGCCGCCATCCATGGCAACCGCAGCCAGAGCCAGCGGGAACGCGCCCTGGGTGCATTTCGCGCCGGGCGGCTCGACGTGCTCGTTGCCACCGATGTCGCGGCGCGCGGCATCCACGTCGATGCGGTGCCCCTCGTGGTCCACTTCGACCCGCCAGCTGACGCCACCGACTACGTCCACCGGTCGGGGCGGACGGGGCGAGCCGGAGCCGACGGGACCGTCGTGTCCCTCGTCGGCAGCGAGCACCTCGGCGCGACCAAGCTGATACAGCGACGGCTGGGTCTGCCGAGCGGAGTCTCCTCGCCCGACGCCCCCTCTCTTGGGCTCCTCGGCGCCGCCGGCCGCGCCCGCTCGGGTGCGGTCCGAGTGAAGAGCACCGCTGCTGGTGGCGTCAGCGTGAAGGGAGCACGGGCCCCCACCGGTGACCGGGGCGCGAGGCCCGTCCGCTCGTCCCAACACCGGCGCCGTCAGGCAAGCCGAGGCTGAGCACCCGAGCACGGTCCGATCTCCTGGCCCGATGCCCGAGCACGGTCCGACCGTCCTGGCACGAGCGGATCTTCAGACCCTGACCGAGAGCACTGGACCAGCGACGTACTTGCCTGCTGGCATCAGCCGCGCCCGACGTACGGCATTTTCGTCGCGGCAATGGTCAGGGTCAGCACGTTCGCGTCGAGTGGGAGTGCCGCCATGAAGAGCACCGCATCGGCGACGTGTGCAGCGTCGAAGGTCGCTTCTGCTGCGACCGATCCGTCCGCCTGCAGCGCGCCATGCTGGACGGCGGCCGTCATGTCGGTCGCCGCATTGCCGATGTCTATCTGTCCGCACGCGATGTCGTGTGCTCGCCCGTCGAGCGCGATCGACTTCGTGAGCCCCGTGATCGCGTGCTTCGTGGCGGTGTAGGCGGCGCTCTTCGGTCGTGGCACGTGCGCAGAGATCGAGCCGTTGTTGATGATCCTTCCACCTCGCGGTGTCTGGGTCTTCATGATCCGCATCGCGTGGTGCGAGCAGAGAAACGTGCCAGTCAGGTTGGTGTCGATCGCCGTGCGCCAGTCGTCCAGCGAGAGCTCGTCGACCGAACCTTGGGGACCGAAAGTGCCGGCATTGTTGACGAGGAGGTCCACCCGGCCCCACCGCGTGGCCACTGCATCGAAAAGCTGGCTGACCGACTCCGGCACGGTGATGTCCGCGGGAACCACAAGATGGGAGCCACTGGTGGCAGCGCGGTCGTAGGGCATTCCGCTCGCCGTCTCCTCCAGGGTGTCGCGATGTCGGCCGGCAAGGGCGACGAGCCAACCAGCCCCGAGGAGTCGGCGAGAGATCTCCCGCCCGATGCCAGATCCGGCGCCGGTGATGACCGCCACCCTTGGCGCGTCCTCCGACCGAACGTGAGGAGCGTCAATGCGTGAGTCCACGAGGGCGCATGCTAATGAGAGCGAAGGGGTGCGCTCCTGTTGCGACGCGCGATCCGAGGGGTCGAGTCGCTGCCTCTTGGCTGGCTGTGCGACGCGGGGAGGAGATGTCGATCCCGTTCCGGCGCTACGAAGCGATCGTGCAACCGAGCTCGGATGGGCTGTTTGTTCGCGTGGGGTATGCTTGCATCGATACCTCCGGGCGCGGCCTGGCGGTGGCTGGCGAAAACGGAGCCGGCCGGGCCCACGAGACGTACATCGAGTCGGCCATCTTCTTTCGGACCGACTGGAGTCTCATGACCGCATCCCTTTCTTCCGTGCCGCCCGTCCGCTTCTCGGACCTCGGGGTGCCCCGCGAGCTGACGGCGGCGCTCGAGCAGCGAGGCATCATGTCCCCGTTCCCTGTGCAGGCCGCGACCCTGCCCGACTCGCTTGCCGGGCGCGACGTGTGCGGCAAGGCACCGACCGGCGCCGGCAAGACCCTGGCGTTCGGGCTGGCAGTGCTCTCCCGGCTCGCTGCCCGCCCTCGGGCGAAGCAGGATCGCCGACAGCCGACTGCGCTCGTCCTCGTGCCCACCCGTGAGCTGGCATCACAGATCGAAGACGTGATCGCGCCCCTGGCGGCGATCATTGGTGCCAAGGTGCTCTCGGTCTACGGCGGCGTCGGCTATGAGAAGCAGTTTGCGGCACTGCGTCGTGGCATCGATGTGCTCGTCGCATGTCCCGGACGCCTCACCGATCTCGCCGAGCGAGGTGCAGTTGACCTGTCGCGCGTCGACATGGTGGTCGTCGACGAAGCGGACCGGACGGCCGACATGGGCTTTCTTCCCGTGGTGCGCCGTCTGATCGATCGCACCAGCGATGCGCGTCAGACCCTCTTGTTCTCCGCGACGTTGGAAGGCCCCGTCGACAAGCTGATCCGCGACTACCAGCACGATCCGGTGCGCCACGACGTCGCGCCGACCCATGATGACTGCGGCGAGGTGTCGCATCACTTCTGGCGTGTCGAACGCGATCAACGCGTCGCTGTCACGGCAGAGATGGTCAGCGCGAGCGGGCCAGCAGTCGTCTTCTGCCGTACCAAGCGCGGCGCGGACCGGCTCTCCGACCGCCTCGCGCGCTCGGGCCTGTCGTCTGCGGCCATCCACGGGGATCGCAGCCAGGGTCAGCGCGAACGGGCCCTGGCTGCGTTCCGTGCCGGGCAGCTCGACGTCCTCGTCGCCACCGACATCGCCGCGCGCGGGATCCACGTCGACGCGGTGCCGCTCGTCGTCCACTTCGATCCTGCGGCCGACGCCACGGATTACGTCCACCGCTCAGGGCGCACCGGCCGGGCGGGTGCCGACGGTACGGTCGTTTCGCTCATTGGCAGCGAGCATGTCGCAGCGACCAAGCTCATGCAACGAAGGCTCGGGCTCGGAGGTGGCGTCTGCGTGCCCGACGTCTCGACTCTCGCAGATCTTGCTACTGCAAGACCCGCTGCAGCGCCGCTGCGGCGAGCCAGAGATGCCACCGACGCCCCTCACTCGCGGCGCGTGTCCAGCGGCCCGCCCACGCGCAAGAACCGATCTCCTCGTCGCCGGACGCGTGGGGCGAGCCGTCGCTGACAGCCGCGTCGTCTGATCGTTCGCGCTGTTCGCGTCGTTCGCGCTGTTCGCGACGTTCGCGCCGTTCGAGCAGGAGCCTGGTCGGCGCGGCGCATTGCCGGGCACGCACGAACGTCGATTCTTATATTTCACTTCCTTGGTTCTGTTCGTCCTCGTGAGGCGAAGATCGTCACGTCGACGCAACGGGATCGTCGACGACTGACAGGCGGCGATGCTTGAGGGGCTTGTGCGCACGTGCTTAGAGTCCTGGCGCTCTCCTTGGACGAGAGAGCCAAGACGAATCCGACACAGGATGCGGAGGACATATCGTGACTGCGAGCACGTTCGGCGAACACGGCGAAGTTGCTGAAGGTTGGAACCGGTCGGCTCGGAGGTCGAGCGTCCGACATCGCCGCCGTTCGTTCACCGCCGCAGGACTTGGGGCGTCCCTTCTGGCGACCGCGATCACCGCGGGCTTGGCAACCACTGCCGCCGGCGCAGTCGGCGTCGCGGCCCACAAGGCGAGCCCACGCGGCCAAGGCGATGCCCATGCGGTACTGGCAGACCTCACCTCGGCGCCTTCCACGTACACGGTCCAGCGGGGTGACACCCTCACTGCCATCGCCGCACGGTTCGGTACGTCCGTGCCCGCACTTGTCGAGCTGAATGCCATTGCTGATCCGAACCTCATCTACGCCGGGCAAGTGCTCGTCGTCGCCCAGCCCGGTGCGCAGCCCGCGACGCCGGTCGCGGCGGCGGCATCGAGCGCTCCTGCGACGACACCCGCGGAATCCGACACCCCGATCGCCGCGAACAGCACGACCAGCACGACCAGCACGACCAGCTACACGGTGCAATGGGGGGACACCTTGTCCGCCATCGCCGCGCGCTTTCGGACCACGGTCTCCGCTCTGGCCGCTGCAAACGGCATCGCCGATCCGAACCTCATCTACGCGGGGCAGGTGCTCACCGTGGTGTTGGGCGACGTGACATCACCGGCGCTCACGAGCGACACCATTCCGGCACCGGCATCGACACCCGCTCCAGCGTCGACACCGGCTGCATCGGCCGTAGTGTCGCCCGCGCCGGCGTCGAGCGCTGCGGCGACATCGGGGACACTTCTCTCGACGATGCCGGCATCGGTGCGAACGACGTTCTCATGCATCGTGCAAGCAGAGTCCAGCGGCAATCCGCAGGCCTACAACCCGACGAGCGGCACGATGGGACTGCTGCAGTTCCTCGAGGCAACCTGGCTCCAGTACGGCGGCGCGATGTACGCGTCGACGCCGCTCCAGGCCACCGCGCAGCAGCAGATGAACGTCGGTGTCCGTGCGTACGAAGCCGACGGGTGGGCACCATGGGCGCCTGACGACCCCAGCTGCTTCTGAGGGGTCCTCGAACGGACGCATGGCATCCCAGTCGGTGAAGCCCCGTACCGAGTAGGGACTTTCGACTCTAGCCAGCGCGCGGGTGCGTCCTACGATCCATATATGCGTGTCAACGGCGTCCGTTGGCTCTTGACCCTCATGGTCCTCGCCGTGACCCCGTTTGCCGGGGTCGTCGGCAGCCGGAGGGCGGAGGACGGTGCCGGCACTGGATCGAGCGGGGCGGAGCCGGTGAACCCGTTCGAGCGTCGGGAGGTCCTCGTCCCGCGTGTCGGGCCGGCCCACTGTCCGTTCGCGACCCACGATCCGTGCCCAGGGAACTGCCGGCTCTGCGCTTCCTACCGGCTGTACCCCGGACACCCTGGCCGCATGGTGGCGTGACATGACAAGCGAAACCTCGTCTCGAGCGCCAGGTCAAGGGGGGCGCCGGCAGGCGAGGCCGGTGATCGTCGATCTCGCCACGGTTCGTCTCGCCCGCAGCGCGCACGCGGCGCACGATGCAGGCATCGGCGTGATGGAGGCGGTCGCGTCGCTGGCGAACGAGCCCCGTACCAACCACCCTGAATCGGCATCGCCCGTCATCGCGATGTTCTGCCGTCTCATCAACGACCGGGTGGGCGACCAAGAGCGCCAGAGGCTCGTGGCATACGTGCCCCGCTTGGTCGGGACGAACGCTTCCCGCGACGTCGAGCTTCGCAGGACCACGATCGTCGCCGACTGGGCGGTGCGCACCGTTGCCGTGGCGGCGCTTTCGGCCGCGGGTCTGCGAGCGGAGGCCGAGCGCTTGAGCCGGCTCCCTCATGTGACCGACGTGGGCTCCGCTCGGGGAGCGGCCCGCGCGGCTGCGACAGTGCACGAGAGCGTCCTTCGTGCTGCCGAGGCGGCGGCGAAGGTGTCGAGGGCAGCGGTGAGAGCGACGTGGTTGTCGAGAACGCCAGATCGCTCGAGGGAGGCCGAGAAGGCGCAGGGGGCATCGATCGTGCTGGAGGCCGTTCGCATGTCGGTGGCGGAAGCAGCCCAGGCAGCGGCGTCAGTGGAAGCGACGTGGTCGGAGTCCGCAAGTACGCAGGTCGCGGCTCCCACTGTGGTGTGGGCCGCGGTCGCGGCATGGGCAGCAGCCGTGCATGCGGCCGTCCAAGTGCCGGTGGCGCCGATCGACTGGACCGCCCCCCTCGAGCGCATGCTCGCTACGTCGTGACCTGAGCGAGCATCTCGGTGGGGACGGTCCCACCGGCCATGAGGCACGCCGATCAGGCGACGAAGTACTTGGCTTGAGGGTGGTGGCAGACGATGGCATCGGTGGTCTGCTCGGGCACGAGTTGGAATCCCTCGCTGACGGTCACCCCGATGCGGTCGGCGCCGAGCAGCTCGACGACCTTGGCGTTGTCCTCGAGGTTCGGGCATGCCGGGTAGCCCCAGCTGTAGCGACCCCCGCGGTACTGCTGGCGGAAGAGCCCCTTCACGGTCGGTCCGTCCTCGTCCGCGATGCCCAGCTCCTCTCGGATGCGGCGGTGCCAGAGCTCCGCGAGCGCCTCGGTCATCTCGACGGCGAGACCATGGAGGAAGAGGTAGTCCTGGTAGCGATCCTCGGCGAACAGGCGCGCGGTGGCCTCGGACGCCTTGGGTCCCATCGTCACGAGCATGAAGGACGCGAAGTCCTCTTCGGGAGCGTCGACCGGCCGGAAGAAGTCGGCGATGCAGAGCCAGGGCGGCTTCGTCTGGCGCGGGAAGCTGAAGCGCATCCACTCCGTGCTCCGCGACTCGTCTTTGAACACCACGAGGTCGTTCCCGTCGGAGGCAGCGGCGAAATGCCCGTAGACGACTTGGGGGGCGAGAACGTTTGCCTCTTTTGCCTTCGCCAGTTCCTGGCGGAGGACCGCCTGCACGCGAGATTTGAACATGGCGTCGTCCTCGTCCCCTTGGGGCCGGAACCCCCACTGGTTCCTGAAGAGGGCCGTCTGGTTCAGGTATGCCGCGATCTCGTCGAGCGCGATGCCCTTGGCGACGCGGCTCCCGGTGAAAGGTGGCCGGCACAAGGGATTGTCGGAGAGGACCTCCGGCGAGCGACGGAGTCCTTGCACCCTGGACGTGCCCGGGTCAGGCGAGTCCCCGCTGCCGAGTTGTTCTCGGTGTCGCGAAGGGACTCGTCGCTCCGAGATCTCCCTGCCGAAGGCGGGGTCGTCTTCCCCGTTGCGCCGCAATTCGACGAGGCGCTCGACGACACGGAGACCTTCGAACGCGTCCCGACCGTAGAAGACTCGCCCCTGGTAGATCTGGCGGAGGTCCCGCTCGACGTAGGTTCGGGTGAGTGCCGCGCCACCGAGAAGCACTGGCAAGTGGGCAAGCCCGCGTCGGTTCAGTTCCTCGAGGTTCTCTCGCATGACGAGGGTTGACTTCACGAGGAGCCCGCTCATCCCGAGTGCGTCGGCGTGGTGCTCTTCCACCGCTGCGAGCATGTCCGCGATGCTGACCTTGATGCCGAGGTTGACGACCTCGTAGCCGTTGTTGGTGAGGATGATGTCGACCAGGTTCTTGCCGATGTCGTGGACGTCGCCTTTCACGGTCGCGAGCACGACGGTGCCCTTCCCGCCTTGTGTGGCGTGCTCCATGTGCGGCTCGAGGAACGCGACGGCAGCCTTCATCGTCTCTGCCGACTGGAGCACGAACGGCAGCTGCATCTCGCCGGAAGCGAAGAGGTCCCCGACCGTCTTCATCCCCGCCAAGAGGATGTCGTTCACGATGGCCAGTGCCTCATGGCCCTTTTCGAGCGCTTCGGTGAGATCGTCTTCCAGCCCGGGGCGGTCTCCGTCGACTATTCGCTGTTCGAGTCGCCGTTCGACCGGCCAATCCGCATGGGTCTCGCTGCTCGCGGACGACGCGGTGACGCCCTCGAAGAGTGTCAGCAGCTCCTGTAGTGGGTCGTAGCCATCACGCCGCCGGTCGTGGACGAGGTCCAGGCACACCTGACGAGCGCGCTCGTCGATGCGCGAGAGGGGCAGGATGTTCGAGGCGTGGACGATCGCCGCGTCGAGGCCGGCCTTCACGCATTCGTGGAGGAACACCGAGTTCAGTGCCTGCCGTGCGGCAGGGTTCAAGCCGAAGGAGACGTTCGAGATCCCCAGGATGGTGTGTGCTCCTGGGAGCGCCTCTTTGATCCTGGCGATTGCTTCGATGGTCTCGACGCCGTCTCGCCGGCTCTCTACCATGCCCGTCGAGAGCGGCAAGGCGAGTGGATCGAACAGGAGATCGCAGGGCTCCAGGCCATACCGCTCGACGGCGATGTCGTGGATCGTGCGCGCGGCGCGCAGTTTCCACTCTGCGGTGCGGGCCTGGCCGTCTTCGTCGATACAGGTGCAGACCACCGCCGCTCCGTACTCGCGAGCCAAGCGCAGGAAGCGATCGAGCCTGGTGCCTTCACCGTCACCTTCTTCGAGGTTGACCGAGTTCAGCACCGGACGCCCGCCGAGCCACTGGAGTGCCGACTCGGCCACCGGCGCCTCGGTGGAGTCGATCATGAGTGGCACGCTCGATTGGGTCGAGAGCCTTCTCACCAGCTCCGTCATGTCCGCCACGCCATCGGCGCCCGTGTAGTCGACGCAGACGTCGATCATGTGCGCACCTTCGGCGACTTGGTCCCGCGCCATGGCGACACAGGCGTCCCAATCACCTTCGAGCATGGCCTCACGGAATCGCCTCGAGCCGTTCGCGTTCGTCCGCTCACCGACGACGAGAAACGACGTGTCCTGCCTGAACGGGACTGCGCTGTAGACGGAGGACGCGCTGGGCTCGTGTACTGGGTGGCGTGCGGCCGGGAACGTCCCCTGCAGGCGATCCACGACGGCTGCGAGATGAGCCGGCGTCGTGCCGCAGCACCCGCCTACTGCCGCCACGCCGTAGTCGGCGACGAAGCGGAACAGATAGTCCGCGAGCTGCTCGGGACTCAGGTCGTAGTGCATCTTGCCTTCCACGACCGTCGGAAGCCCTGCGTTCGGCATCACCGAGACCGGCACCCGCGAGTGCGCGCACAGGTGCCGGACCGCCTCGTCCATCTCGGCCGGGCCCGTTGCACAGTTCAACCCGATGACGTCGACCTGCATGGCGTCCAACGCGCTGAGGGCAGCGCCGATCTCGGTTCCCGGGAGCATCCGTCCCGTCAACTCGATCGTCACTTGCACCTGGATCGGCACCTGGCATCCGAGCGCCGTCATGGCGCGCCGGGCACCGTTGATCGCCGCCTTTGCAGACAAGAGATCGAAGACGGTTTCGATCAGCAGCAAGTCGACGCCCCCCTCGAGGAGAGCCGATGCCTGCTCCTCGTAGGCCGCTCGCAGCTCGGGGTAGCGAATCTGACCGAGGGTGGGGAACTTCGTCCCCGGGCCGATGCTGCCGGCCACCCACCTCGGTGCGTCCGGCGCGCTGAACTCGGCCGCCACACGTTTGGCGATCGCGGCCGCTGCCAGGTTGATCTCCCGGGTGCGTGTGGCGAGCCCGTACTCGGCGAGGACCACGGAGAAGGCGCCGAAGGTATCGGTCTCGATCACGTCGACGCCGACCTCGAGGAACGAACGGTGCAGTCGCTCGATGGCAGACGGGCAGCTGACCGCCAGGACCTCGTTGCACCCTTCGAGGTGTGCACCCCCGAAATCCGACGCGTCGAGCTCTTGCCGCTGAATATTCGTGCCGGTAGCCCCGTCGAAGATCACGCGTCGCTCGCGCAATGCGCTCAAGTACTCCGAGCCTTCTGGATCGAGCCGGCGCAGAAGAGGTGATGGCATGGTCGTATGGCGGTCAGCGGAGGGCGAAAACTGGCATCTGCAACGGTGACGGGTGTCGCGCGAGCGCGCTCAGCTGGCGACGCTGAGCGCTGGGGCTCGCCCGAGCGCGCCGCAGATCTCACGAGTCGTCGTCGAACGGTTCAAGGTGTAGAAGTGCAGGCCCGGCGCGCCCATGTCCAAGAGCGCGCGGCAAAGCTCGGTTGCCATCGAGATGCCTTGGGCTCGCACCGCATCGTCTCCCCCGCGCTCGTAGGCCGCAGCCAGGCGTGCACAAGCCCATTCCGGGACCGCAGAGCCCATTTGGGCCATGCGGGGGATCGAGGCGAGCGAGGTGACGGGCATGATGCCGGGCAGCACCGGCTTGTGGACTCCGCGGCGCGCCAGATCGTCGAGCAGCCCTGCGTACAGCGCTGCATCGAAGAAGAACTGCGTGACAGCGAAGTCGGCTCGAGCCAGCTTTTCCGCCAGGAAGCCTCTGTCGGACTCGATGTCGGGGGAGGCTGGATGGCCCGCGGGATGGGCTGCGACACCTATGCAGAAGCCGCCGATGGCACGGGCGAGCTCCACGAGCTCTGCCGCGTACCGCAGTTCTTCGACGGCCTCGTCGCCGGTGTCGATGTGGTCACCCCCGAGTGCCATCAGGTTCTCGATGCCGGCCTTGCGGTACGCGATGAGGACGTCGGCGAGCCCGAGACGCGTGTGACCGACACAGGTGAGGTGCGGCATCGCCTCGAGCGTCGTGACGTTTCGCAACGCCGTGACGAGGTCGAAGGTCCGCCGGCGCGAGGACGCGCCCCCCCGGTGGGTGACCGAGACGAAGGATGGACGCAACGGCTCCAGCTCGTGCAGCGCGCGCGTCAGCGTCGCCTGCTCAGCGTGGTTCTTGGGCGGGAAGAACTCGAACGAGTACGTCGTCCCTGCTGCCAACATGTCCGAAATGCGTGCCATCGGTTCGAAAAGGGCTTACCGGCGCTCGTTGGTGCACGTGATGCAATTGCGCCTGCCGGTCTCGCAGTTGACGGCGCGTCTCTTCATCTGCTCGTTCGTCGGCTCGCTCGTCTGCTCCATGGCGTCGACGGTAAGCCGATCCGGGCGGCATCGGAAGGCACAGTTCGGGCCAATGTGCGCCGCTACAGATCCGATCCGAGGTGTGCTCCTGCCAGCGTCTCGAGTGCTCCGAGGGTACGGGCGCGCGTGCGGATCGGGTGGGCGAGCCGGGGGCGGTACGGTGCGGCTGTGGCGGCGAACACGTCGGATGCAGCGCTTCGGGCTGCACGATTGCCGACGGCTGCAGGATTGCCTGCGGCTGCCGGCGTGCCTTGGGTGGACCGCCGACGGTTGCTCGGGCTGACGTGGTCCCACCTGCTGAACGACGGGGCAGCGAACTACCTGCCTGGGGTGCTCCCCGCCATGCTCGTCTCCCTGCACGATCCGGTACGGATGGCCGGTGTCCTGATCGCCGCTCTCACCATCGGCCAGGCACTCCAGCCGGTGACCGGCTGGCTCGCCGACCGCCTCGGGGGCCGGGTGCTCGTGGTCGGCGGACTGGCCATCAGCTCACTCGGTGGCGGTCTCTTCGGCGAAGCGCACAGCACGTGGCTCCTCTTGGTGCTGCTGCTCGCAGTCGGTGTCGGCAACGCCCTCTTCCATCCGCAGGCGCTGGCCGCCGTCCGCAGCGTGGTGCACGGACGCCACGGCCTGTTCACCTCCGCGTTCCTCGTCGGAGGCGAGCTCGGCCGGGGCATCTGGCCCACGGTCGCCAGCCTTGTGGTGGTGCACCTCGGGCTCGGCTACTTGTGGCTGGTCGGACTGCCCGGGCTCGTGACCGTGCCGCTGCTCGCCCACCTCGCGCCCCGGCTCCCTGCCAAGTCCGGATCCCCCCAGCGCATCCAATGGCGCCGCCACACCCGTCCGATGGTCGTCCTCGTGACGTATCAGTCCATTCGTTCGCTGGCCATCTACGCACTGTTGACCTTCATCCCGATCCTGTGGCACCTTCACGGCGGCTCGCTCGTGTCGGGGGCATCGATCATCACGGTCATGCTCGTGGTCGGCGTCGTGGGCAACCTCTACGGTGGGCACCTGGCCGACAAGATCGGACGGCTCCACGTGCTGGCCGTCTCGTCGGTGGCCACCGCTGCGCTCATCGTGCCGATCATCTACGTGCACGGCGCATGGATCTGGGTCACGGCAGCACCGCTCGGGATCGCGCTCTTCTTGACGATGTCGCCATCGATCCTGATCGGCCAGGACATCTTTCCGGAGAACCGCTCGATGGGGGCGGGCATCGCGCTCGGCCTCGCGAATGGTATCGGTGCGCTGTTGGTCCTCGCGATCGGCCAGACGGTGGGCACGAGAGACCTGACCGCTCCCTTGTGGATGATCGCCGCGCTCGTTGCCGCGACCGCGCCGCTCGTGCTGGCCTTTCCCAAGCATCTGGCGCACCGGAAGGCATAGTCCGATGCCGTGGCGCAGTCGCCGAACGGGTGCAGGTCCGCATCCACGACATCGACCACGGCCGCGTGGGGGCGCCGAACCAGCTCCGCATCGTCGCCGGTCACCTGCTCGTCGTGCTCATCAACCACAAGTACCAGCACGACCAGTGGATCTCGGAGGCGAGACAGGACCAGCTCGGACGCGGGGCGCCGCCTCGGCCAGCGTCGGACCGAGGTGGCGAGATCGACGGCTACACGGTCATCCGCCGATGACGTCGGCGACCGCCCGGGCCGGCGGCGCTTCGCCGTCGAACCGCATGCCGCGCAGGACCACCTCCAAGGCGAGGTTCCCGAGGGGTGATATCCCGGCGGGCCGTCCAAGGGTGGTACCACGACGCGTCGAGAACAGCACGGCGTGAAGTAGCACGACGGCAAGCGACACTGCCGATTCGTCGGATCGGAGCTCCCCACGCTCTTGCCCGACGGAGATCACGTCTGCGACGACCTGCACCGGCGGCGGGATCTCGTCGCCGAGGTAGGCGCTGAGCCGCCCGGGATGGTCGACGACCTGTCGCAGGAGCGCAGTGCGCAGCGGTATGGGCTCCGCGTGCTCACGCGCGGACTCGAAGAGCGACGTGAACGCTGCGCGCAGGACGCTCGCCGTGTCCTCTCCGGCATCGATGCCGGCCGTCGCCGTGCCCGCGAATGCCTTGCACACCGCGGCGGCTGCTTCGAGCAGTACGTCCTCCTTCGTCGAGAAGTAGTGGAAGAAGGTGCCCCAGCTGACGCCTGCCGCCTCGACGATGTCCTCCACGCGCGCCGCGTCGATGCCGACCCGCGCGTACTCGCTCATCGCCGCCTCGTACACCCGCTGCCTGGTTGCCACCGCGCGGCGCTGGCGAGGCGACCGGCGAGGCCGCGGTGCTGTGTCGTGTGCTATCCGGGCGATCGCTACCACTGTGCCCCCCTACCTGGTTCTTGACTGGTTCGTGTCGACGTTCTTCAGCCTGTTCGCTGAGCGCTGTAGCCGCCTCGTGCGCACGTGAGATGCGTTCACCGCACTGCTGGACGCGATCTGGTGATCGCCCATGCACCGCCTCGGTTCTCTCAGCCGGCGACTGCAGAGCGCCCGCGGGGTGGGCGGGCGGCAGGCCGAGAGGCACCTTCTTCGACCTCCCGGGCGACGCGGCGGAGCACGCCGCGTAGCACCCGGCGTGCTCGGGTGTCGAACGAGCCCGCCCCTGGGGACGTGGCGTCGTCGGCCACTTGGTGCCACGCACCGGAGACCGACAGCTCGCAGCGTTCTGCGTCGACCGCTTCCACGTGCAGCTCGCCTTCGAAGTGGCTTCGGCCACCGGGCTCCGAGAGGCGCCAGGCGAGCAGGTATGCCCTCGGGGTCGACGTGCCGTCTGGCGTGACCTGATCGATGGAGCAGTCCGCGACGAGCGGTGCGGGCGGGGATGTCGCGGCATCGAGCATGCCCACGTCGTGCACCGTGGCGCCGAGCGCGGCGCTCCAGTTGCGATGGACACCGAGGGCGTCGTGGACGGCGGTGGCCGGTAGCTCGACATGGACGAGGTCGGACAGCTCGACCGTGCGCGAGTGGGACCGGTGGGCGTCGGGCGGCACGGCGTAGCCGCCTGCCTCGATCGCCGCGTCGCGCGCTGCCACTTCGGCGAGGGTGGTCCCCGCCAAGAGCTCGGCCAGCCGAGTCGTCGCCTGAGTCCAGGTCTCGTGGAGCGGGCAGACGGCTTCCCATCGACACGGCCCGTCACCGAGCGCGCATCGCTCGGCGCGCAGGGGGCCCTCGGCAGCCTCGACGACCTCCAAGACGTTGATGTTCTCGGGCGGTCTCGACAGGCGGTACCCGCCGTCACGTCCCGCTCGGGACGTCGCGAGGCCGGCGCGCACGAGGTCCGCGAGGATCTGCGACGCGAAGGTGCGTGGCACCTCGGTGTCCGCGACCACCTCTCGGATCTTGCGCTGTTTGCCACCGTCGTACGCGCGGGCGAGGGCAATCGCGGACCGCATGACGTAGTCACCGCGCTTGGACAGCGTCATGTTCATGGCAAGACCTTAAGGCTACCGTGCCCTGGCGGTGGCGACGCTGGCACTGTGGCGCCAGCCGCCGCCGCCTCGAGCTCCCTGACGCCGGCGAGGGTGCGCCGCGCGAGGGCGACCGATGCCACCGGGTTCCCCCCCCGCCGCAGGGCGGAGGTGGCGACCACCCGGGCACCGCGGCGCTCCAAAGCGCCGGCCATGTCTCCGAGCGTCGAGCGTGGATCCACTCCATAGGTGCAGAACAGTGCCACGGGCATGCCACCGAGCCGTGGGAGCCCGTCCAGCCACGCGCGCACTTCGGGCGGCGGCCCCACCTTGGCGACCACGAACCCCTTCACCCAGGTGCCGATGACGAGGAGATCGGCGGATGCGATCTCCGGCGCCCCGACGCGCTCGATCGGAAGGACCCGGACGCGCAGTCCCTTGTCGGTCAGCTCTTCTGCGATCCTGCGCGCGACTGCGGCGGTTCGACCGCCTTCGCTCGCGTAGCACACGAGTGCCCTGCGGGAGCGTCCGGGGACCTGATGGCCTGGTCGCGCGGGGCGCGCTGCGAGCACGGTCGCGGCAGCCCTGCGGCCCTGCGCCATGGCTTCGACGACCGTGGCCGGCCCCACCAGCGCGTCGCCGATCACCCAGAGGCGCTCGCGAACGGGGAGCGATGCCGCCTCCAGCCCCACCTCCCGGCCGAGCGCGAGCGTGCCGACCGGGTTGTGGTAGGCGAACGCCGAGGCCGGATTGTGAAGGACGCCCGACGCGGTCCAGTGCCGGTCCGCAAGCCCGTGTGCCTCGCGGCGCACGGGCGTGCCAGGCAGCGCCGCGGCGACTGCGGGGTCGGCCCGGTACCCCATTGCCATGACGACGAGGTCGACGGTGGCGCCCTCGGCTGCCACGTCGTGGAGAACCGTCGGGGGGCGGTCGCGACGCTCTTGGCGGGTCGGCGTCAACCACGCGCGCCGGACGCGTCCACCGTCGCCTTCTAGACGCGACACCGTCCTGGCGAAGCGGACGGAGACGCCCTCCTCTCGGGCTTCCGTCAGCTCGTCGGGCCGAGCCAACGAGAAGCGCTCGTCCAACCAGTCGACGCACGTGGCGTCGAGCCCCAGCCGACGTGCGGTCCGGGCGACGTCCATGGCGGTGTTGCCCGCGCCGAGCACGAGGACGTGCGGCCTGCGGCCGGACGCGTTCGCACCGGACGCGTCCGCACCGGTCTCGTCCGCACCGGTCTCGTCCGCACCGGATGCGTCGAGACCCATTTCCGACAGCCACGCCGGGATGCCGTCCTCGTGCTCGAACGCGCGACGTGCCGTCTTGAGGAAGGTCGTGGCGTCCGTGACGCCATCGAGATCGGCACCGGGGATCGGCAGGCGCACCGGGACGCTCGCGCCGGTTGCCACGATGACGGCGTCGTGCGCCGCGAGCAGGCGGTCGAGTCCCGCCGCGTCGACCTCGACGCCGCAGCGCAGGTCCACGCCGGCCTCTTGGAGCTGACGCCATGGCCGGTTCGCCACGGCCTCGGGGAGCGTGAAGTCGGGGATGCCCCAGCCGAGCAGCCCCGCCGGCACCGGGTCCTTCTCGTAGACGGTGACCGACGCGCCCGCCTCGGCGAGAGCCCACGCGGCACCGATGCCTCCGGGACCAGCGCCCACGACGGCCACCGAGAGGTCGATGGGCTCGCTCCGCTCGGGCGGGGGCACCGCGCGCATCTCGGTCACGAAGCGCTCGAGCTGTCCGATGGCGACGGGCGCCTCACCTGCGAGGGACCACGTGCACGCACCTTCGCACTGGGCGGACTGGTTGCACACGCGAGAGCAGATGTCGGGCAGCACCGAGGTCCGGCGAAGGATGCCGTGGGCCGTTGTGAGATCCTGCTGCGCGATGGCCGCGATGAACCCGGGAATGTCGTTGTGTGCCGGGCATCCCCGCACGCACGTCGGGTCGGGGCACGAGAGGCAGCGCTGCGCCTCGGCCAGCGCCTGCTCCCAGCTGTGGAGGCCACGGCGGACCTCGCCGACGTCGGCGAACAGCGGCTCGGGATGCACGACCTCGGTGGTCGCCCGGGTCCCTGCGAGCGCCGGGCCCGTCACGACGATCGCGCTGAACGGGCACGTGCGCACGCACTGGCGGCACCCGACGCAGCGCTCGTCGTCGGCAACCGCCACCCAGCGCCGGGGGTCCATGTCGAGCGCGTCGACCGGGCAGCGGATGACGCACTCCTGGCAGCCCGCGCAGCGGTCTACGACGACGTGGACGTGAGGTCGGTCGGCCTCGTGCGCGTCGATGTCGATTGCGTCCTTGTCGGGCATCGTGATGGCCATGAGGTTCCTCCCGTTGGTCCGGCGGCTCGTCAGCTCGCCGCGTGCATGAGGACGTAGAGCACGCTCGCCGCAGCCCCGCATGACAGGACGACGCCGAGCGTCGCGATCCGGATGCCGATGGCGTTCCGGCTGATCGGCAGCAGCTCCCGACCGGTGATCCGCCACATGGTCCACACCGATGCCGCGGTGCCGGCGATGATGATCGCGACCTGGACGAAGACGATCCCCCCGTCGGACAGGATGTGGAAGCCGTAGATCGACGACCTCGCCGACATGTACCCGGCGATGTGCGCGACGGCGGGCACCACTCGAGCAGAGTGCTTGAAGAACTTCGGCAGCTGGCGGGCGAAGTAGTCGGCACCCACGACCGGGATGAGCCCGTATGCCATGGGCACGAAGAACGCCCGGAACCTGGACGTCCGGTCGACGAAGCTGTCTCGATAGGTCTCGGCGACGTCCCGGCGGCCGAGGCCACGGGAGATCAGCCAGGCGACCCCCGCGGTCATCAGACCGAGGATGGCGATGATGCCGAGGTAGTCGATCGGGTTCGGGTAGTGGGGCACCAGCGTGAAGCGGTTCAACCAGCTGTCCACGACGAAGTAGCCGCTGGTGGCATTGATCTGCTGGAAGAGGACGAGCCCCCACAAAAGGGCGATGCCCCACGCGACGTCTGCCCGGCGGCGGCGCGGGGCGACCACCGACGTGAGCGGGCGCTGGAGGAACAGTCCCACGTTGCCCTCGGGGCAGGCCTTGAAGCACTCCGAGCACAGCCCACACGAAAGGTTCGAGTCCGCGCTCCCCGGCCACGTGTACCACGGGCAGCCGTAGCCGTGCTCGCCGCCGCGCATGCAGTCCTTCGTCTGGCACGACAGGCACACCTCGCGGTCCTTGGTGCGGAACCCCGCCACCGAGCCCATGGACCCGACGGTGCCGATCAAGGTGGAGAGCGGGCAGACGTAGCGGCAGAACGTCCGCCGTTCGAAGACCAAGAAGAAGATGAGCGCGGACGAGACGATCCCCACGACCATCCACGAGGTGTCGGCCGGGTTGCCCGGACCGGCGATGTTGAAGAACTCCTCGATCCAGGTGAGCACGAGGAAGCTCACGACCGGGATCAAGAACCCGAGGCGCGCGAGGGGTTCGGGGAACTTGCGGCCGAGGCCGAGGGTCTTCTGCGTCCGGCGCCAGAAGCTGCGTCGCTGGATCCACTCGGCAAACCCGCCGAAGGGGCACATGGCGCACCACGCCCGGCCGACCACCACCATCATGACGAACACGAGGCAGAACCAGACGTACCAGGTGATCGCGGCGCCGAAGTTCAGACCGGGGATCGCGGTGCCCAAGACGCCGACGAAGATCACGGTCCAAAAGACGATCTGGTTGGGCAGGATGAGGAGGAATTGGAACAAGCGGTTCCGCACGAGCCGTGCGACACGCGGGTTGCGCGTGATCTCGAGCCCTGGCTCGGGGTCCGTGGCTGCGAACCGCTCCTCGATCCCGGCTCGTCTGGGCGGGCCGAGCCGCACTGCCGCCGACACCGGGTCGGCGGGGACGCCGGCGGTGCCAGGAGCGCCGGCGGCACGTACGGTGCCAGGAGCGCCGTCAGCGCCGTCAGCGCCGTCAGCGCCATTGCGGTCTTGCAGGTCGATGGCCATCGGCCCCTCCTACCTATAGCACAACAGTTGACTTTTATTTAACCACGTTTGAACACTACGTCAAGTCAGTAAGTAGACTTCGTCGCATGGACGTCCGCTCCACGGCTGGAAGAGCTGGAAGAACTGGAGGAGCCGAGAAGGTTCTCCTGGCACCAGGGCGTGCCGACGCCGGGTGCGGCCCTCGTCACCTGGTAGCCCCGTATGCCCTGGTAGCCCCGTATGCCCTGGTAGCCCCTGCCCTGGTAGCCCCGTATGCCCTGGTAGCCCCGCATGCCGGCGAGGTCGAAGATGGCGCCGTGGACGAGGACGGCGAACGGTGAGCCCGTCCCCGCGAGCGTCACGCACACCCCGAGAAACGATCCCAGGGCAGACGCGTGGGCTTGTCGAGCGAGACCGGGTACCCGGAGTCCCCCTCCGTGCTCCCACGGTGCCACGCGGCGAACCGCTCAGTGGTGGCACGGAGGGATCTCGCGTCCGTGAAGCGCGCCGCGACGCCCGCGCAGCTGACGCGGTTGACGTCGTCATCGTCGAGGACCATGCGCTCGTGCGCGAAGGCACGGCGCAGCTGCTCGAGTCCGCGCCCGACTTGCACGTGGTGGGCGAGTGCGGCACCGCCGAAGAAGGCGTCGCGCTCGTCGACCGGCTCGCCCCCGACGTGGCCCTCGTCGACATCAACCTGCCGGGCGCGAGCGGGCTCGAGCTCGCGAGGGACCTCGCGCGCCGTCGGCTGCCCACCCGTGTGCTCGTGGTGAGCGCCTACGACGACCAGGCCTACGTCGCGGAGGCACTCCAGATCGGCGTCGGGGGCTATCTGCTGAAGACGGCCTCGGGCAAGGAGCTGCTCGACGCCGTCCGCCTCGTGGCTGGCGGCATGTTCGTCCTCGACGGGACGGTGTCGTCGAGGCTCAGCCGCAGGCGGCGAGCGCCGCTGTCCGATCGCCGAGACCCCGATGCCCTCACGCCGAGGGAAGGAGAGGTGCTCGCCTTGCTGTCCGAGGGTCGGTCCAACAAGGAGATCGCCAAGCAGCTCTGTCTCGGGGTGCGCACCGTGGAGTCGCATGTCTCCAACGTCCTCGCGAAGCTCGGCGCCGCGTCGCGCGCCGAGGCGATCGCGTACGCGCTGCGATCTGGCTCGCTGCGCCGTGACGATGGCAAGACGCCGGGCGTCTGACGCGGCTCGGGTCGGTCCCGGCGAACGTCCAGGCGAGAGCCCAGGCGAGAGCCCAGACGAGCGCGCCGGCGGACCCGCCGATCTCGTGAGTCGCTCGCTGCGCCCACTGCTGGTCGACCGACGCTTCTGGGCGATCCAAGCAGTCGTCCTCCTCCTCGCCGGGGCGCACCTGCTCACCGATCTTCACTCCTCGATCGAGACCGGCGCCTTTCCCGGTGGCATCCCGGTCGCCTTGCTGATCGTGCCGGTCGGGTATGCCGCCGTCCGCTTCGGGCTGAGCGGGTCGGCGGCGACCGCCTTCTTCGGGACCGTGCTGTGGCTCCCCGACCTCGTGCTCCCTCACGACCAGGGGCACGCCCCCTCCGATGTCGTGAACCTGGTGCTCGTCGACGCCGTTGCCATCTTCTTCGGGCAGCGGATAGAGGCGGAGCGCCGGTCGCACGCGCGTGTCGAGCGCGCCACGCTCGGTCGCTTGCGCGCCGAAGCCGGCTATCGCCAGCTCTTCGAGGCGAACCGAGCGCCGATCCTCGTGCTCGACGCCGGAGGGTCGGTGCGAGCTACCAACCCCGCCGCGAGGGCGCTGTTCGGCGACGGCGCGATCGGCGCGACGGCCGGCGCACTCGTCGGAGAAGGCGACACGATCGAGATGCTGCACGATCGGGTCGTCACCCTGCGAGACGGGCGTGACTACCGGGTCGACCTCGTAGAGCTGCCGGACGCCGACGGCGCGGCGGCACAGCTCGTCTTCGGCGACGTCACCGAGGAGCGCAGCGAGGCGCGGCGCGCGGCGTGGCGACGGTCGCTCATGGTCGCTGCCGAAGAGGAGCAGCGTCGCCGCCTCGCGCGCGAGCTCCACGACGAGCCGCTCCAGTTGCTTTTGCATCTGGCGAGGAGGCTCGAGGCGCTCAGTGCGTCCGCGGGGGTGCCCACCGCCGTTGCGGCGGGCCTCGAGGACGCCCGTGTCCGCTCCCTCCAGGCTGCCACCCGGCTTCGCTCCGTCGCAAGAGACCTGCGACCGCCGGCACTCGATCAGTTCGGCCTCGTGCCCACGCTCGCCAGCTTCCTTGCAGACGTGGAAGACGACAGCGGGCTCGTCGTCGAGCTTCTCGTCGAGGGGGAGGCACGCCGGCTGTGGCCCGAGGCAGAGCTCGGGGCCTTCCGCATCGCTCAAGAGGCAGTACGAAATGCCGTCCGCCACGCCGCCGCGCGCCACGTGGAGGTGCGGCTCTGCTTCGAGGCCGACCTGCTGCGCCTGAGCGTTGCCGACGACGGCGTGGGGTTCGTCGTCGCGGACGAGGACGACTCGAGGGCGCACCTGGGCATCGTCGGCATGACCGAGCGGGCCAACCTGCTCGGCGGACAGCTGGACGTCCAGAGCGCACCCGGGCAGGGGACCGCGGTGCGCGCCAGCTTCCCTGTGCGTCCCGGGCTGGGGCCCGACCACCGAGCTGGCGCTCGCCCGTCTGGCGGGCGCCCTCGCTTCGGCGGGTGACCGAGCGCGCGGATACTTGGCACTGCCGCTAACGTCAACGTCAAGAAAAATCTGCGCCGGTGTCCACGGCGGACCCGCACGACGGCGCTCACCAAGCCGCTCGCCAAGACGAGACGGGCGGCAGAAGAGCGCCAAGACGAGACGAGCGGTAGAAGCAGAAGAGGAAGGCGATGACGAGCGAAGTATCGGGACGGGCCCTTTCGCCGGGCGGCGTGATGGACCACGCAGGGCAGGCGGGAGCCCACGCAGCAGACGGCGACCGATACAAGGGCAAGTGGCTGACCCTCTCGAACACGACGCTCGGCGCACTGCTGGTGATGGTGAACTCCTCCATCATCTTGATCTCGCTCCCGGACATCTTCCGGGGCGTGCACCTGAACCCTCTCGCACCCTCCAACACCCAGCTGTTTCTCTGGCTGCTCATGGGCTACATGGTGATGACGGCGGTGCTCGTGGTCAGCTTCGGCCGCCTCGGCGACATGTTCGGCCGCGTCAAGATGTACAACCTGGGATTTGCCGTCTTCACCATCTTTTCGATCCTCCTGTCGATCGACTGGATGACCGGCACGGCGGGCACCTGGTGGCTGGTCGCGATGCGGATCCTTCAGGGCGTCGGCGGTGCGCTCCTGTTCGCGAACTCCTCGGCCATCCTCACCGACGCCTTTCCGCCGAACCAACGCGGGCTGGCGCTCGGGGTGAACCAGGTGGCGGCGATCGCCGGCAGCTTCGTCGGCCTCGTGCTCGGCGGCATCCTCGGGCCGATCGACTGGCGGCTCGTGTTCCTGATCTCGGTGCCCATCGGGGTCGTCGGCACCGTGTGGGCCTACTTCAACCTCCACGAGAAGGGCGTGCGCACTCCGTCGTCCATCGACTGGTGGGGCAACCTCACCTTCGCGGTGGGGCTCGTCGCCCTTCTCGCGGGCATCACCTACGGCATCCTGCCCTACGGCACGAGCACGATGGGTTGGACGAGCCCGAAGGTGCTCGGGCTGATCGGCGGCGGCCTGGCGATGCTCGTCTTGTTCGGGTGGATCGAGACCAAGGTGAAGAACCCGATGTTCCGCCTGCCGCTCTTCCGCATCCGGGCCTTCGTCGCCGGCAACGGTGCCGCGCTGCTCGCGGCCATCGGCCGTGGCGGACTCATGTTCATCCTGATCATCTGGCTCCAGGGGATGTGGCTCCCCCAGCACGGTTACAACTTCGTCTCGACCCCGCTGTGGGCAGGCATCTACATGCTGCCGCTCACCGCAGGTTTCCTGATCGCCGGTCCGATCTCGGGGATCCTGTCCGACCACTTCGGCGCCCGGCCGTTCGCCACGGGCGGGATGGTGATCGCCGCTGCGAGCTTCGCGCTGCTCGAAGTGCTGCCCGCGAACTTCTCGTACATCTGGTTCGCCCTGCTCTTGCTCCTGAACGGTCTCGCGATGGGCCTCTTCTCGTCGCCGAACCGGGCGGGCATCATGAACAGCCTCCCCCCGGACCAGCGTGGTGCGGGTGCCGGCATGGCGGCGACGTTCCAGAATTCGGCCATGGTCCTTTCGATCGGGATCTTCTTCACCTTGATCATCGTGGGGCTCTCCTCGCACCTCCCGGGCGCGCTCTATGGCGGGCTCACCGCGCACGGCGTGCCGAAGGCGGCTGCGGCGAGCGTCTCTCACCTGCCGCCGACGTCTGCGCTGTTCGCGGCCTTCTTGGGATACAACCCGATCAAGACCTTGCTCGGCCCGTCGCTCGCGCACCTGCCGCACGCAAAGGCCGCCTTCCTCACCGGACGCAGCTTCTTCCCGCGCCTCATCGCCTCGCCGTTCATGGCGGGCCTGCGAGAGGCCTTCGACTTCGCGGCGGCCGCCTGCCTGATCGCCGCGGTGGCGTCCTGGCTGCGCGGTGGCAAGTACGTGCACATCGAGCCTGCCAGCGAATCGGCGGCGGTCGCCGGCCCTGGCGCGGCCGGGCCCCAGTACGCGGCCGTCGCACACGACGGGCTCTCGGTGCGCGCTGCGGGCGAGGGGTCGGCTGGAGAGGGAAACGGGCGGACGTCCGCACGCGCAGGTGACGGTGACCGCCATGTCGACCGGCGCAACGGCGCTTCGGGACGCCGCCGCCGGCGACCGGCCCGTGCCGCGGTCCAACAAGGGCCCCGCACCCAGTGACAGCTGGCATGCTGGCTGTGGCCGCCGAGAGGGGGAGGGAAAATTGACCACGAGCGCACGTTCCAAGGCTGCACGCAGTGCCGATGCGGATCCGTCCGACGATGCGGCGACCTCGGGACTGCGCATCGGCGAGGTCGCGGCGCGAGCCGGCGTGTCGACCCGCACCCTCCGTTACTACGAAGAGCGTGGGATCTTCCAGCCGACCGTCTACACGGCGGGAGGCGAGCGTCGCTACGACCCGAGCGCGGCGGACCAGCTCCGTCGCATTCTCGAGCTGCGCGACGGGCTCGGCCTCGCGCTCGAAGAGGTCCGCGCCTTCATCGAGTCCGAACGCAGGCTCGGTGCGCTGAAGAGCGAGTTCCATGGCACGGCGGAACCGGCACTGCGCCGCCGCCTGCTCGAAGAGGTCATGGGGATCCGAACCGACCTCGTCAAACGGATCGACGCGAAGATGGAGCAATTGCAGTCGCTTCGGGCCGAGCTCGAAGAGAACCTCCAGCGCAACGCCAAGCGCATGGAAGAGCTCGAGAGCGAGCTCCGCTCGTCGTCGGCCCAGCCGCCGACCGAGCCGGCGCAGGCGGATCCGCGAGCGCAGGAACCCTAAGGAGCGACCATGGCCCGGATCATCGGAGGAGTCGCGGCGTCGCACACGCCGACCATCGGCTTCGCCTACGACGCGCACAAACAGGACGACGAGGCGTGGGCACCGATCTTCCGCTCCTTTGCGCCGGTGCGCGACTGGTTCCGCCGTGAGCAGCCCGACGCGATCGTCTACGTCTTCAACGACCACGTGACGTCGTTCTTCTTCGACCACTACTCGGCCTTCGCCCTCGGGATCGGCGAGGAGTACCGTCCGGCCGACGAAGGCGGTGGCCCGAGGGCCCTGCCGCCCATCCAGGGGAACCCCCCACTGGCCCAGCACATCGGCCAGAGCCTCGTCACCGACGAGTTCGACATGTCCTTCTTCCAAGGCAAGCCGCTCGACCACGGGTTCTTCTCGCCGATGTCGGTCCTGCTCGACCACGACGACGCCGGTTGGCCGACGACCCTCGTGCCGCTCCAAGTCGGCGTGCTGCAGTACCCCATTCCGAGCGCGGCGCGCTGCTTCAAGCTCGGCAAGGCGCTCCGACGGGCCATCGAGAGCTACCCCGAGGACATCCGTGTCGCGGTCGTCTCGACCGGCGGACTGTCGCACCAGGTGCATGGCGAGCGCGCCGGGTTCAACAATCCCGAGTGGGACCGCCAGTTCGTCGACGCCATCACGAACGATCCCGCGTCGCTCGCGGAGATGACCCACGCGGAGTACGCGGCGCTCGGCGGCATGGAGGGCGCCGAGGTCATCATGTGGCTGATCATGCGCGGGGCGTTGTCCGAGACGGTCGAGCGAGTGCATAGCTCGTACTACCTTCCGTCGATGACCGCGATCGGGACGCTCGTCTTGGAGAGCCAGACCGTGGAGATGCCCTCGGCCGCGGCACTCCGCCACCGCGAGCGCATGGCCGAGCAGCTATCCGGCGCGGATGCCCTCTCGGGCACCTACCCATTCGACCTGGCGCGCAGCGTGAAGGGCTTTCGCCTGAACACGTACCTGCACGCGATGGTCGACCCGGCGCACCGAGCCCGGTTCCTCTCCGATCCCGAGGCCAGCTTCGACGAGGCGGGGCTCAGTGAGGAGGAGAGAGATCTGCTGCGTCGACGCGACTGGCGGGGGTTGATCCATTACGGTGCCATCTTCTTCGTCCTCGAGAAGCTCGCCGCGGTGCTCGGCCTCTCGAACCTCGACGTCTACGCGGCGATGCGCGGAGAGACCCTGGAAGCGTTCCTCGAGACGCGAAACACCAAGGTCGTCTACTCGGTCGCCGGTGACACTGGTGAGAAGTAGCGGGTCGCGCGACGCGAGCGAGTTGACCGAGCACGCCGCGACCGAGCACGCCGCGACCGAGCACGTCGCGACCGAGCACGTTGCGACGCGCGTTGCATCGCCGACGACGCCTGGGAGCGTGCAGCGCCCTCTCGCGCTCGACTTGTTCGAGTCGAACAACGGGAGTACACCGTCGGATTGAGACTGAAGGCACCTGGGAGCTCGGGCGCTAGGTGACCGCAGCCCGACGCCCGGGGAGATCGACACAGGTGCGAGCTTGGCGACAGTCACAGAGAGCGCGGCGGCGCATGAGGTCCGATCGGCTGCCGGTGCCCGATCATGCCCGCCCCTTCGACACGGCCGGCCGAACGAGCTGATGCCGGCACGCTGGCGAACCGAGACCATGAGCGTGCAGTCGCTGATGGTCGAAGCCTGCTGGCGTCCGATGGTCGGCGACGTCGCTGGTGACTTCCACGACGTGATCGACCTGAAGGACGGTCGGGTGGCGATCGTGATCGGTGACGTGGCGGGCGTCGGCCCGGACGCCGCCGAGAAGGCGGACGAGCTCCAAGCGGAGCTCCATCGGCTTTTCCGCCGCACGGATTCGCCGTCGTCTGTGCTGTCGCTCATCGACGACCGCCTGGTCCGCACGAACGACGAGCTCTTCGCCACCTTGGCGTGCGCCGTGGTGGACCCCGCCTCGAGGTGCGTCGACGTGGCGAGCGCGGGTCACCCTCCCATCTTGTTCGCCAACGGGGTGGAGACCAGGCTCCTCGATGCAGTCAGCGGGCCGCCACTCGGCATCGTGGGGGAGCGGCATGCGACGACGCACCCACTGCCGGGCGACGCCGCGCTGTTCCTCTATACCGACGGCCTCGTCGAGCGCCGCACCTCCTCGTTGGGTACAACGCTCGAGCACCTCGTGCGCGCGGGGCGCGGGCTCCACGGGCCCATCGCGTCGGCCGCCGAGCTCGCCCGCCGGACGACGGCTCGTCTCGGGCAACCGATGGACGACGCGACCGTCGTCTCGGTGCGCATGTTCCCGCACGGCACCCGCCGTATCGAGGACGTCTCCCAGCTCGGTGGACGGCCCCGAGTGGTGCTGCGCACCTATCTGAACTCCCGTGACCTTCGCTCCACCCGCACCGAGGCGGCGGTGAAGGAGCTCGCCCTGCGGACGCGCGAGACATTCGACTTCTCCATCGAGCTGGTCGACGTCAGTCAGCCGGGGGTGGACACCGAGCGCGACGGCGTCCTTGCCGCCCCCACCATCGTGCGGCTCCAGCCCGCGCCCGTGATCCGTGTCGTGGGCTCGCTTCGCTCGGTGGAGGAGCTGGCGCGCGCCCTGCAACTGCCGCTCGGTCAACAGGACGCGTCGTGACGACAGTCCGACAGGGGGCGATCGAACGCCTGGCAGCCGGGATCCCCGGTCTGGACCTCGTCACCTTCGGGGGCCTCCCGCGCAATCGACTGAGCCTCGTGGCAGGTACGGCGGGCAGCGGCAAGACCGTCTTCGCAGCGCAGTTCATCGCATCGGGGATCAAGCACTCGAGCGAGCCCGGTGTCTTCGTCACCTTCGAGGAACGCCCGGACGGCATCCGCCGGAACATGCGCTCGTTCGGCTGGGACATTCCCGGATGGGAGGAGGCCGGCCTTTGGACCTTCATCGACGCGTCGCCCCAGTACCAGTCCGAGACGGTGTTCACCGGCAACGACTACGACCTCGGTCCGCTGCTCGCCCGGATCCTCGCCGCGGTGGACCGGACGGGCGCGCGCAGGGTCGCCTTGGACTCCGCCGGCTCGCTGATGGCCCAGTTCGAGAGCGGCAACCCGGCCCGTCGAGCCCTCTTCCAGCTGGCCCAGACCCTCGAGGAGGCCGAGGTCAGCTCGGTGGTGACCGCCGAGCGGTCAGAGGACTACGGCCCGATCACGGCGCTCGGATTCGAGGAGTTCGTCGCCGACAACGTCATCATCTTGCGCAACGCGCTCGAGGGCGAGAAGCGTCGCCGCACCGTCGAGGTGCTGAAGATGCGCGGTGGGTCGCACCTGAAGGGCGAGCACCTCTTCACCCTGCTCAGCGGCGAGGGGATCGTCGTCGTGCCGATCGCGGTGAGCTCCATCGACTACGCGAGCTCGACAGATCGGCTCACCACGGGCGTTCCCGCGCTCGACACCATGGTGCACGGGGGGTTGTTCGAGAAGTCGCTGTGGTTGGTGGCTGGACCGACGGGGACTGGCAAGTCGTTGCTCGCCGCGCACTTCGTCGCAGGCGGCGTCCGGGCGGGCCAGCGCTGCCTGCTGCACTCCTTCGAGGAGAGCCACGACCAGCTCGTGCGCAACGCGCGCGCCTGGGGCATGGACTTCACCACCATGGAGCGTGACGGCGGTCTGCGCATCGTGGCAGCCGCGCCCGAAGCGGCGTCACTCGAGGACCACTTGCAGCGGCTGAAGGCCACGATCGACACATTCGAGCCCGACAGGGTCGCGATCGACAGCCTCACGGCGCTCCAGCGCATCGCGACGGTGAAGAGCTTTCGAGAGTACGTCCTGGGGCTCACCTTCCACATGAAGCTTCGCTCGATGCTCGGCATGGTGACGAGCGCCGGTGGCAACCTCCTCGCCAACGAATCGGCGAGCGAGCTCCACGTCTCGACCATCAGCGACGCGATCACGCTGCTGCACTACGTTCCCGAGGGGGGTGAGATGCACCGTGCCGTCCAGGTGCTCAAGATGCGTGGCTCCGACCACGACAAGTCGGTCCGGGAGTTCACCATCACCGGTCGTGGCATGGAGATCGGCGAGCCGCTCCCCGATGCCACGCCCCTCTTCCAATAGCGCATCTGCGCCTCCGAGACCCCCTTGGGGAGGTGTAGCGGGCGGCGACCTATCTTGAAGGGAGACGGATCACAAGGAGAGCGAGCCTGCATGAGTGACGCGACGATCATCTACACCCACACCGACGAGGCGCCGATGCTCGCCACGTACTCACTGCTGCCGGTCATACGCGCCTATGCGTCGGTGGCCGGGGTGCAGGTGGAGACTCGCGATATCTCGTTCGCCGGGCGCATCCTCTCCACGTTCCCCGAACGGCTCAGAGAGGACCAGCGGGTCGATGACGCGCTCGCCGAGCTCGGGGAGATGACCCATCGGCCCGACGCGAACATCATCAAGCTGCCCAACATCTCCGCCTCGATCCCTCAGCTGAAGGCGGCCATCGCCGAGCTCCGCGACCAGGGGTTCGACGTCCCCGAGTACCGCGACGATCCACGGACCGACGAGGAGCGGGAGGTCAAGAGCCGCTACGGGCGAGTGCTCGGGAGCGCGGTGAACCCGGTGATCCGCCAGGGCAATTCCGACCGCCGCGCGCCTGCCTCGGTGAAGAACTATGCCCGCACCCACCCTCATTCGATGGGGGCATGGTCGCCCGACTCGAAGACCAACGTCGCGCACATGGACGCCGACGACTTCTACTCGACCGAACGTTCGGCGGTGATCGCCAGGCCGGGGACACTGCGCATCGAGCTGCGCGCCGAGGACGGCACCGTCACCGTGCTGCGCGACGCGCTGGCGGTGCTCGCCGACGAGGTCGTCGACGCCGCGGTGATGCGAGTGGCACCGCTGCGCTCGTTCCTCGACACGCAGATCGAACGGGCGAAGGCCGACGGCGTGCTCTTCTCCGTGCACCTGAAGGCGACGATGATGAAGGTCTCGGACCCCATCATCTTCGGTCACACCGTCCAGGCGTTCTTTCCGGAGACCTTTGCCCGATACGGTCGCGAGCTGGCGGCCGGCGGGCTCAGCCCGAACAACGGCCTCGGCGCGATCCTCGCTGGCCTGACATCGCTGGCGAACGGGCAAGAGATCCGCGCCAGCTTCGAGGCGGAGCTTGCCGCGGGTCCGGCGCTCGCGATGGTCGACTCCGAGCGCGGCATCACCAACCTCCACGTGCCGAGCGACGTCATCGTCGACGCGTCGATGCCCGCGATGATCCGCCAGTCCGGGCACATGTGGGGTCCCGATGGCAAGGAAGCCGACGCCCTCGCGGTCATTCCCGACGGCAGCTACGCCGACGTCTACCAGACGGTGATCGAGGACTGCCGTGCACACGGGGCGTTCGACCCTGCGACGATGGGCTCGGTCCCCAATGTCGGCCTGATGGCCCAGGCTGCCGAAGAGTACGGGAGCCACGACAAGACCTTCGAGATCCCTGCCGACGGCACCGTAGAGGTGGTCGACGGATCGGGCACCGTGGTCCTCGAGCAGCAGGTCGAGGCGGGCGACATCTTCCGGATGTGCCAGACGAAGGACCTTCCGATCCGCGACTGGGTCCGCCTCGCCGTCGAGCGGGCACGCGCGACCGGTGACCCGGCGGTGTTCTGGCTCGACGAGCAGCGTGCGCACGACGCCGTGCTGATCGAGCGGGTGCGTCGCTACCTCGGCGAGCTCGACACCACCGGTCTACGGATCGAGATCATGGCGCCGGCCGCGGCGACGGCGCTCTCGCTCGAGCGAATCCGGCGCGGTGAGAACACCATTTCGGTGACCGGCAACGTGCTGCGCGACTACCTGACGGACCTCTTCCCGATCCTCGAGCTCGGCACGAGCGCCAAGATGCTCTCCATCGTGCCGCTCCTCGGTGGAGGCCGCCTGTTCGAGACCGGGGCCGGTGGGTCGGCGCCCAAGCACGTCCAGCAGCTCGTGCGCGAGAACTACCTGCGCTGGGACAGCCTCGGGGAGTTCCTTGCAATGGCGGTGAGCTTCGAGGCCCTTGCCCAGCGGACGGGCAACACGCGTGCGCAGGTGCTCGCCGACACGCTCGACCGGGCGACGGGGACTCTCTTGATGGAGAACAAGTCGCCTGCCCGCCGCCTCGGCAGCATCGACAATCGCGGGAGCCACTTCTACCTCGCCTGGTACTGGGCACAGGAGCTCGCCCAGCAGAAGACAGATCCGGCACTGGCGGCGGCGTTCTCGGCGCTTGCCGAGCGCCTCGCCGCAAACGAGCAGGCCATCGTGGGCGAGCTGATCGCCGTCCAGGGCGTCCCGGTGGAGCTCGGGGGCTACTACCACCCGGACCCCGCGCTCGTCTCCGAGGTGATGCGCCCCTCCAAGACCTTCAACGAGGCGCTCGAGGCGCTCGAGGCGCTCGGGGCGCTCGAGGCGCTCGAGGCGCCTGGCCAGAGCTGAGCAGATCGGTCATCGGACACCAGGGTCATCGGACACCAGAGCCATCGGACACCAGGGTCACCGGACACCAGAGCCACCGGGCACCAGAGCCACCGGGCACCAGGAGCGCTGGGGCGCGCACGACCAAGGCTCCCCCACGCGCCGTCTCGACCTCAGGGCTGGCGATCCGGACAATGGTCTCGCCGCATCATGCCCCGGCGCGCGTGCAGCGAAACATGGCCATTGCCAGGATGTTTGTGCTGGGTCTTGGAGGCTGATGCATGCCGGGGGCGCTGCCGAGCGCTCGCCTCGGCGTCGGCGCGGCGCGCGGGCGAGGCTGCATTCCTGGTGATTCTTGGTGATTCTTGGTGCGCACGATCCTCTGGTGCACGCTCAGGACCGCCGTGGAGTAGGGTTTCCGTAGGGCTGGCGTCGAATCCTGCGAGGTGCAGATGCCAGCTCATTCCGAGCCCCCTGCGTCGCGACGTCGCGCGCTGGCTCGCACCACCGGCGCCGCCCGGCGAGCCGCTGCCTCGAACGAGCGCCAGAGACGCGCCCCGACGCCGGCCGGTGCTGGGCCGAAGCCGGCCGCCGGCACGCGGGCCCCGACGGCCGCCGGCACGCGCGTTGCCCCGCTCGCGGGTGACGGCACAGGCTTCCTGGGCGAGGTCCTACGCGCGCTCGTCGCCGCAGGCAACGGCAACCGGGGGGTACGCCTCCCGGCCCGACGTGCCGGGATCGCGGGGGAGATCGCCCGCGCCTTCAACGCGCTGGCCAGCCGGCAGGACGGCTTCGCGGACGAGCTCGCCCGCGTCGCCGACGTGGTGCGCCGGGAGGGACGCACGACCGAACGACTGCGCTCCAAGCCATCCTTCGGCTCGTGGGCGCCCACGATCGATGCGACCAACGCGCTGATCGACGACCTCGTGCGCCCGACCACCGAGGTCACCCGCGTGATCTCGGCGGTCGCCGAGGGTGACCTCACCCAAAAGGTCCTGCTCACGATCGACGGGCGGCCCGCCCGTGGCGACATCGCCGAGATCGGTGGCGTGGTGAACTCGATGGTGGACCAGCTCCGAGCGTTCTCCTCCGAGCTCACCCGTGTCGCCCACGAGGTGGGGACCGAGGGCCACCTCGGCGTCCAGGCCGACGTGAAGGGCGTCTTCGGGATCTGGCGCGACCTGACCGGGTCCGTGAACTCGATGGCCGCGAACCTGACCGACCAGGTCCGCGACATCGCGCTCGTGACGACGGCCGTCGCCAACGGCGACCTCTCCCAGAAGGTCACCGTCGACGTGCGTGGCGAGCTGTTGGAGCTCAAGCAGACCGTGAATTCGATGGTCGACCAGCTCCGATCCTTCGCGCACGAGGTCACCCGTGTGGCGCGCGAGGTGGGCACCGAGGGCCGCCTCGGCGGTCAGGCCGAGGTGAAGGGCGTCTCGGGCACCTGGAAGGACCTCACCGACTCGGTGAACCAGCTGGCGGGGAACCTCACCAGCCAGGTGCGCAACATCGCCCAGGTCACCACGGCCGTCGCCAAGGGTGACCTGTCCCAGAAGATCAGCGTGCATGCACAAGGCGAGGTGGCCGAGCTGAAGGACACCATCAACACGATGGTCGACCAGCTCTCGGCCTTCGCCGCCGAGGTCACCCGCGTGGCGCGCGAGGTGGGCACCGAGGGCCGCCTCGGCGGCCAGGCCGAGGTGAAGGGCGTCTCGGGCACCTGGAAGGACCTCACCGACTCGGTGAACCAGCTGGCGGACAACCTCACCGACCAGGTGCGCAACATCGCCCACGTCACCACGGCC
>JAJZJC010000063.1 GCA_021810205.1 Actinomycetes bacterium | reverse complement strand
CGTAGTTGGTCTGCCCGAAGTTGCCCTGCTGGCCGGCGGGCGAGCCGACCACGATGATGCGCCCGCCGCCACCTTGCTCGCGAAGCCGCGCGGCTGCCGCGCGACCACAGGTGAACGTGCCACGCATGTGCGTCTCGATGACGAGGTCGAAGTCCTCGTCGGTCATGTTCTTGAGCGTCTTGTCGCGCAAGATGCCGGCGTTCGTGCACATGACGTCGAGGCGCCCGAACTCCTCGACGGCCCTGCCGACCAGGCGGTCGGCGGCCTCGGCGGAGCCGACGGGGACGACCTCGGCGACGGCCGTCCCGCCAGCCTTGACGACGTCCGCTACCGCTTGCTCGGCGACGTCGGCGTCCACGTCGTTCATGACAACCGCTGCGCCCGCGGCGGCCAACGCCTTGGCGTAGGCGAGCCCGAGCCCGCGGCCCGAGCCGGTGACGACGGCAACCTTGCCGGACAGATCGATCATGTGTCCTCCCTGCTTCGGCGACATGGGCAGCACGCGCTCAACCCCACACCTCGGCGGCGGTCTCGACGACGAGCCGGAGCTTCGCCACCTCGTCGTCGAAGGTGAGGCGGTTCCCCTCGACCGTCGAGGAGAACCCGCACTGCGGCGACAGACAGAGCTGCTCGAGCGGCACGTACCTGCTCGCCTCGTCGATCCGGCGCTTCAGGTCGTCTTTGGACTCGAGCTCCCCGCGCTTGGTGGTGACCAGACCGAGGACGACGATCTTGTCCTTCGGCACGTGACGAAGCGGCGAGAAGTCGCCCGAGCGCGGGTCGTCGTACTCCAAGAAGAAGCCGTCCACCGCCAGCTCGTTGAACAGCGCCTCGGCGACGAACTCGTAGCCGCCCTCCGCCGCCCAGTACGACTGGAAGTTGCCGCGGCACAGGTGGGTCGTCACCGCCATACCCTCCGGTTTGGCTTTCAGCGCCGCGTTCATCTGGGCGATGTAGCGCAGGTGCTGGCGAGCGGGGTCGTCGCCGCGCTCGGCGAGCATCTCGCGCTGCTTGGGGTCGTTCACGTAGGCGAGCGAGGTGTCGTCCAGCTGGAGGTAGGTGCAGCCGAGGTCGGCCAGGCGGCGGATCTCCTGCGCGTAGGCCTCGCTCAAGTCGCTCCAGAACTCCTCGACGTCGGGGTAGACGTTCGGGTCGATCGCAGCCTGGCCGCCACGGTAGTGCACCATGGACGGCGAGGGGATCGTGAGCTTGGGCACCGCGGTCGTCGTCTGCGCCTTCAAGAAGTTGAAGGCGTCGGCGAAGATGGTGTGCTCGAGGGTCACCTTGCCGCGCACGTGCAACGCGGCGGACGTGAAGGACGTGGCGCCCTCGGTGTTCTTGAACGCCACTGCCAGCTGCTCCTCGCCGCGCTCGATGCCGCCGAGCTGGTAGATGAAGTCCATGTGCCACGAGGTGCGGCGGAACTCGCCGTCGGTGGCGACTTTCAGCCCGATCCCCTCTTGGAGCGCGACCGCTTGGCGGATGGCGGCATCCTCGACTTCGGCGAGCGCCGCAGCGTCGATCGCCCCCTCGGCGAACTGCTGGCGGGCCGAGAGGAGCTCGGGCGGGCGCAGCAAGCTCCCCACGTGATCGGCGCGGAACGGGGGCGTGGTCCTGGTGCTCACGCTGTGACCGTAGCGCGTGCCGTGGAGCGGCCGTCGGGGGGAGTGGTAGCATTCGCACCGACAGGGGAGCGCCATGGCGCTGAGAGTGCGGTTCGCCGCAGACCCTCGAACCTGATCTGGATCATGCCAGCGAAGGGAGTCAGCGATGACCGAGACCGACGTCCAGCCTCTCCGTGCGAGCCGGCTCGGCCGATGGCGAACCGTCGACGTGGTCGTGGCGTCGGTCATCGCGGTGGCCGGCGGGGTCGTCTTCTGGGCCTGGGACCAGCTGTGGGCCGCCACCAGCGCCGCCTTCGCCGCCTTCCCCCCGGCGCACGCCGTCCTCTACGGGGTCTGGCTCGCACCCGGCGTGCTCGGCGCGCTCATCATCCGAAAGCCCGGCGCTGCCCTCTACACCGAGCTCGTCGCCTCGATCGTCGAGGCCCTGCTGGGCAGCTCGTGGGGGCTGTCGGTCGTCGTCTACGGGTTCTTCCAGGGCCTCGGACCCGAGCTCGTGTTCCTCGTCCTCACCTATCGCGCGTGGCGACTGCCCGTCGCGGTCGTCGCGGGCGCGATCGCGGGGCTGGCCGCCTCGTGCCTCGACCTCATCTACTACTACGGCGCCTGGCGGGCGGACTGGAAGATCACCTACATCGGGGTGGTGATCGCCAGCTCGGCGATCATGGCGGGCGTCGGATCGTGGTGGTTGGTGCGGGCACTGGCGCGCACCGGGGTGCTCCAGCCGTTCGCCTCGGGGCGCCGAGCGCCCGTGGCGTGAGCGCTGTCGTCCAAGCCCGCGGCTGGGGCTGGCGTCATGCCGGGCGCCGGGGCTGGGCACTGCGGGGGCTCGACCTCACCATCGACGAAGGCGAGCGCGTCCTCCTGCTCGGCCCTTCGGGCGCCGGCAAGAGCACGCTGTTCCAGGGGCTGGCCGGGCTCTTGCGAGCGCCGGAGGCAGGCGACCCGGAGGGCTCGCTGCACGTGCACGGCCACCTGGTGAGCGGTCCCGACCCCCGCACCGGCATCGTCTTCCAGGATCCCGCCAGCTCGCTCGTGATGTCGCGGATCGGCGACGAGGTGGCGTTCGGGCTCGAGAACCGCGCGGTCCCGCCGGGCCGCATCTGGGCCGACGTCCGCGCGGCCCTCAGCGCCGTCGAGCTCCACCAGCCGCTGTCGCATCGGGTCGAGCACCTCTCCGGCGGCGAGCAGCAGCGGCTCGCCGTGGCGGACGTGCTCGCGGTCGCCCCTCGTCTCTGGCTCCTCGACGAGCCGACGAGCAACCTCGACCCCCCTGGCGCGGCACTCGTGCGCCACACGCTCCGCCAGCTCTTGGCGGACCGCTCGACGACCGTGATCGTGGTCGAGCACCGGGTGGACGACCTCGTCGAGCTGGTGGACCGAGTGGTCGTGCTCGAGCCCGGGGGGGGCGTGCGCCACGACGGACCACCCGCCGAGGTCTTCTGCCGGCACGGGGCATCGATGCGCGCCTCGGGCGTGTGGGTCCCCGGCTGCACGGCGCTCCGGCGCGTGCCGTCGAGCGCGCCCGGGCCGCCGGTCGTCGCGGCCGCGGCGCTCGGCGTGCGCTACCCCGCCGCTGCCGCCGACGCGCTGTGCGACGTGGACCTCGAGGTCGACGCGGCACAGGTCACCGCCGTCGTCGGGGCGAACGGGTCGGGCAAGACCACGCTGGCGCTGTGCCTCGCGTCCCTCCTCGCCCCGACGTCGGGTGCGGTGCGGTTCCTCGCCGGTGGGCCCGACGTCCCCTACGCCCGGTGGGCGCCGCGCGACCTCGTGCGCCACGTCGGGACGGTCTTCCAAGAGCCCGAGCACCAGTTCGTGGCCGCATCGGTCCGCGCGGAGCTCGCCGTGGGCGCGGCGCGCACGAAGATGGCGCCAGAGGAGACGCAACGTCGAGTCGACGAGCTGCTCGAACGGTTGCGCCTCTCGCACCTGGCGGCCGCCAACCCGTTCACCTTGTCGGGAGGAGAGAAGCGGCGGCTCTCGGTGGCGACCGCGCTCGTCACCCGCCCGCAGCTGCTGGTCCTCGACGAACCGACCTTCGGCCAGGACGCGCGTACCTGGGACGAGCTGGTCGACCTGCTCGCCGAGGCACGAGACGACGGGCGGGCGATCGTGACCGTCACTCACGACGAGGAGCTCGTACACGCCCTCGCCGACCGCGTCGTGCGCGTGGACGCCGGACGCCTCGTGTCCGACCAAGACGCCGGACGCCTCGTGTCCGACCAAGTGGTGAGGGAAGAGCCGGTGGGAGACGCGCGGTGACGCTGACCCTCGACGCGCCCCTCGTCGCGACGCCGCTCGGGCGCATCAACCCCGTGGCCAAGCTTGCCGCCACCGCCGTGGTGGCGGTGGGGCTCCTCGTCACCGTGGACCTCGTCACGGCGTCGGTCGTGCTCGCTGCCGAGCTCACCTGCCTGCCGTTCGCCGGCGTCGGCTGGCGGTTCCTCGTGCGCAGGGCGTGGCCCCTGCCAGTCGCCGCCGCCGGCGTGGCGATCGCCAACGTGGTCGCCTCCGACGCCAGCAGCGCGACGATCGGCGCCATATCCCTGCGGCTCGTCGCGATCGCGCTGCCCGGCGTCGTCGCCTTCGCGGCCACCGACCCCGTCGACCTCGCCGACTCGCTCCACCAGCAGCTGCGCGTGCCGGCGCGCTTCGCCTACGGCTCGCTCGCGGCCCTGCGCCTCCTGCCCCTCCTCTCGGTGGAGTGGCAGACGATCCGCCGCGCGCGCAGGGCGCGCGGGATCGACGCCGGCCGCTCGCCCTTGGGTGCCCTGGCACTCTTCGCCTCGGCCGTCTTCGGGCTCTTGGTGGCGGCCATCCGGCGCGCCACGCGGCTGGCTGCGGCCATGGAGAGCCGGGGCTTCGACGCGGGCGGTCCTCGGACGGTGGCGCGTCGCCAGGTCGTCCGGGGGGCCGACTGGGCGCTCGTCGCCGCGTCGATGCTCGTGGTCGGCGGCGCCAACGCGCTCGCCGTGGTGCTCGGCACCTGGCACCCGCTCCTGTGGTGACGGCCGGTCCCCGGGCACGAACGACTGTCCCGGGATCGGCGAGCGCCCCGGGATCGGCGAGCGCCCAGGGATCGGCGAGCGGCCCGGGATCGGCGAGCGGCCCGAGGGCGCATGGCCTCGTTCACGGCATGGGCGCCACGCTCGTGCCCGCGACCTGGCCACCCCTCCAAGACGCCGAGGTGCGCGACGTCCTCGCGGCCTACGCGACGCGCCTCGGGCCAGCGGTCGGCGCCGCCACGGTGCGCTGGCACAGCCCGCGGCCGATGTCCGCGGCCGGCCTGGTCGACGTGGGCGCGGCGACGGTGTTCGTCAAGCGCCACCATCGCGCCGTCCGGTCGATCGCGAGCCTGCGCACGGAGCACGCGCTCGCCGCCCACCTGCGTCGTCGGGCCGTGCGCGTCCCCGAGGTCGTGGTGGCCGACGACGGCGCGACCGTGCGCCAGCTGGGCGACTGGCGCTACGAAGTGCACCGGCTCGCCGATGGCGTCGACCTCTACGCCGACGTCCCCTCGTGGCGCCCGTACGCCACGGCGGCGCACGCGCGTGCGGCGGGAAGGGCCCTGGCGAGCGTCCATGCCGCGGCCGCGGACTTCCGCGCTCGCGCCCGCCCCTTCGGCCCGCTCGTGACGTCGATGGCCCTGGCCGCAGCGCGCGACCCGGGCGAGGCGCTCGCGCGCCTTTTCGGCTCCCGCCCCGGCCTCGCCGCGGCGCTGGCGCGGCATGGCGCGACCGACGGGCTCGCCGCCGACTGCCTGCCGGCGCTCGAGCGCGCGAGCCGCGCACTTCGGGCCCTCCCCCGGCACTGGGGGCACGGCGACTGGCACCCGTCCAACCTGACGTGGACGGGGCACGGGCCGAGCGCGGACGTGGTGGGCGTGCTCGACCTCGGCCTCGCCAACCGCACGGCGCACGTCTTCGACCTCGCGCTCGCCATCGAGCGCACCGGCGTCGACTGGCTCGCCGTCGATGGCGCCCCCACGGTCGACCTCGGTGCCATCGACGCCCTCTTGGAGGGATACGCCGCCGTGCGCCCGCTGTCCGCGGCCGAGTGGCGCGCGCTCGGCGACGTGCTGCCGGCATGCCACGTCGAGTACGCGCTGAGCGAGGTCACGTACTTCGCGACAGTGGTGCGCGACGAGGCCGACACGGCGCTCGCGGCGAACGGCTACCTGGTCGGGCACTGCCGGTACTTCGCTGACGGCGAGGGTGCGGCGCTCCTCGCGCACCTGCGCCGTCGGGGCTGAACGCCCCGACGGCGCAATGCAGCAGCCCCCGGCGTGCGCTACTCGAGCGGTACGACGGGAAGGGGGCCCGCGAGCTCGCTCGCGGGCGCAGGCATGTAGGAGAAGTTCTTCGCCCGCGCGCCGCCGTCGACGACGAAGTCACAGCCCGTGATGAGCCGGGCGTAGTCCGAGCACATCCAGGCGACACAGTGGCCGATGTCGGTCGGCGTGCCCGTGGTGCCCATCGGCACGAGCGGCGGGCGTTCGCCCGAGTAGTGGGTGGGACGGCGCCACGGCTCGTCCCCGCCGCCGCCACCCAGCCGGCCACCGCGCCCCGAGAGAAGCGGCGTCGTCCCCTTGGCGAGGAGGTCGGGGTTGTCGGGAGTGGGAGCGGTCGGCGTGTAGCTGTTCACCCGGATGCCGTACGGGGCGAGGTCCATCGCGGCCGCGCGTACGAAGTTGTTGATCCCACCCTTGTGGAACGCGTACGCGGCCACACCGGGTGACGCGCTCCAGCCGTGCGACGACGAGACGCAGACGATCGAGCCACGCACCTCGCGCTCGCACATCGAGCGGGCGACGTGCTTGGTGTAGAGGAACGTGCCGAGGCCGCTCACGAGGATCGCCCGAGAGAAGTTCTCGGCGGTCTCGTCCAACACGCCCCTGCCGCCGAGCATCGCGGCGTTGTTGACCAGGATGTCGATCTTGCCGTGGGCGTCGAGGACTGCGCGGACGTTGGACGCGACCTCGTCCTCGACGGTCACGTCGCCCTGCAGGGCCATGCCCTGGTAGCCGTTCCGCTCGAGACGCGCGACGCACTCCTCGGCGACGTCGAGATCGACGTCGTTGCAGGCGACCGTGGCCCCGTAGGAAGCGAGCGCGAGCGCGATGCCGCTGCCGATGTTCGGCCCGGCTCCGGTGACGAGGGCCACCCTGCCCGCCAGGAACTGCTCCATGCGAACTCCTTTCTTCCTTCCCTGCCACGACGGCAGGGATCGACACACCGCTGCACGGCGCCTCAGGCGAGCGCCGGCACCACCTCTTCGCCGAGCAGCCGGATCTGGTCGAGGTCCTCGCCGTCGTAGACATGGAAGTAGACGACGTCGGCACCCAGCTCTCGTGACGCCTCGGCACGGGCGACGACGTCCTTCGGCGTGCCGACGACACCCGCGGCGAGCAGCCGCCGTCCGGCGTCGCCCAGGCGGTCGCGGCGTGCGTCGGCCTCTTGCCTCGTGGCGCCGCAGGAGACCGGGATGACCGTCGAGATGGTCACCGTCGCCGGATCGCGCCCGACCTCTTCGCAGACCCGGCGGAAGTTGTCGACCACGCCGGAGTCCGAGCCCGACAACGCGGCGTTGAACTCGTCGGCGTAGCGCGCCGCGATCCTGGGCGTGCGCTTGGGCCCGACCCCCCCGACGATGATGCGAGGGTGGGGGCGCTGGACCAGGCGCGGGAAGTTGGCGCAGCCCTCGACGCGCCAGTGGCGCCCCTCGAAGCTGAACCGCTCCCCCGGCGCGGTGTCCCAGATGCCGGTGATGATGGCCAGCGCCTCCTCCAGGCGGTCGAAGCGTTCGCCCACCGGGGGGAAGGGGATGCCGAAGTACTGGTGCTCGCGCTCGTACCACCCGGTCCCGATGCCGAGCTCTACGCGACCACCGCTCATCGCGTCCGCCGTCGCCACCACGATGGCGAGCTGTCCGGGGTGACGGAAGGTGGCCGCCGTCATGAGGGTCCCGAGGCGCACCCGGCCGGTCTCGCGCGCGAGGCCCGCGATGGTGGTCCACGAGTCGGTCGGGACCAGGCTCGTGTCGTCGGCGTCGATGCCCAGGTAGTGGTCCGAGCGGAAGAACGCGTCGAACCCCGCCGCCTCCGCGGCCTTGGCCATGGCGGCCAGCTGGTCGTAGGTCGCGCCGTAGCGCGGCTCGAGCAGGACCCGTACCTTCATCCCTCCCCCTTTCTCCGGCCTCCAGCCGGTTCGCAATCGTGTCCGCCTGCGGCCGCTAGCGCGGTGGCGCGATCCCGAGGAACCCGAACGCGTTGTGCCAGCAGATGTCCTCGACGACCTCGTCGGGCAGGTCCATCGACCGCAGCGTCTTGGCGATGGGCTGCTCCCTCGGCATCGCCGGGAAGTCGGAGCCCACGAGGAGCCGGTCGTGGCCGAGCATGTCGACCAGGAAGCGCAGGGCGCGCCGGTCGAAGACGAGCGAGTCGTAGTAGTACTTCCTCGCGACCTCGATGGGCGACGGGCCGTCCGTCTCGCGCTCGGGCGGCGCCTCGTTCCACGTCCCGCCCCAGAACCAGTGCGCCCGTGGCAGCGTGAGGGGAAAGCCCCCCGCCCCGTGGCTGAAGCACAGGCGAAGATCGGGACAGCGCGAGGGCAGCTCGCCGCTCACCACCGACCCGGCGCTGATCGCGATCTCGCTCATGACCGAGAAGGTCGGACCGGCCGCGCGCGGGAGGCGCTCTTGGAAGGTGGGCGCGAGGGCATGCACGAAGATCGGCAGATCGAGGCGCTGGGCCTCCTCGAAGAAGCCGAAGAAGTGCTCGTCGCCGATGGAGCGGCCACCGGCGTTCGACGCGATCTCGACGCCCTTGAGACCCATCGCCTTCAGCTCGGCCAGCTCCTTGGTGGCGAGGTCGACGTCTTGGAGCGGCACCATGCCCATGCCGAGGAGGCGGGTCGGGTCGGCCTCGCAGAGGCGGACCACGAACTCGTTCACGCGGCGCGAGAGCTCGAGCCCCTCGTCCCCCGGCAGGCTGTAGTCGAGGAGCGGCGGCATCGGCGTGACGACCTCGGCGTCCACGCCGTGGTCGTCGAGCGCCTCGAGGCGCGCCTCGGAGGAGAAGAAGACGGCCTTCGCCGGAAAGCGCATCGGGCCGTTCTCGAGCAGGCGCGTCGCCGCGTCCTCTCCCGGGCCGATGCTCGGCCCCGGCTTCCCCTCGCCCTTGCCGACGGGCGAGAGCTGGTCGGGGATGACGTGCGCGTGCAGGTCGACGATCGGGCTCATGGCGCCGGGCAGATCGCCACGTGCACGGCCTCTTCGCCTTCGACATCGCCAGCGAGGGTCTCGATGGCCTCCACCGTGTCGGCGAGCTCGAAGGTATGGGTGTGCATCTTCTCCAAGGGGAACCGCCCGGACTCGATCGCCTCGATCGCCTGGAGGTAGGCGGTCGCGTCGACGCCGTAGGCGCCGGTGAGCGTGACCGCCTTGTTGATCAGGCGGTCGGTGTTGATCTCGATGGGCTTGCCGCCCTTCAGCCCGGCGAGCACGATCCGACCGCCGTGGCGCACCGCCTCGATCGCGTCGCGCACCGGGGCGCTCGCGATCGGGGTGAGCTCGAGCACGACGTCGGCGCCCACGCCCCCCGTCAGGTCCATGACCTTTTCGACGGTGTCCTCCCGCTCGACGTCGATCGTGTGGTCGGCACCGAATTCCTTGGCGAGGGCCAGCTTCTTGGCGTCCTTGGTGAGCCCGGTGACGATGACCGTGCTCGCGCCCGCCATCTTGGCGGCCATCACCGCGGCCAGGCCGCGCTGGCCGGCACCGAGCACGAGCACGGTGTCGCCGATCCCTGCCCTGCCATAGTCGAGGGCCCAGCGGAAGCCGGCCCCGAGCGGGTTGAACATCACCGCGATCTCGGCGGGGATGTCGCGGCGCATCTTGTGCACGATCGAGTCGGGGTGCAAGTAGATGTAGTCGGCGAGCCCGCCCCACAGCGAGGGCTCGCGCTCGATCGGGGTCACCCCGTGGCCGCCGCGGCGGTTCCGGCACGCCTGGTAGCGCCCCGTGAGGCACAGGTCGCAGGTGTGGCAGGGGATGATGATCTCGATCGCCACCCGGTCACCGGGCGCCACGCCCCAGCGGGCCGACGCGCGCTCGCCGATCTCGTCGATGACCCCGAGCGGCTCGTGCCCGGGGATCGATGGCTTCGCGCCGTCGCGCCACAGGTGCCCCTTGTACTGCTCGACGTCGCTCCCGCAGATCCCGCACGCCTCGACGCGCACGAGGGCGTCGTCGTCGCCGATGACCGGCCGGGGGAACTCGCGAAGCTCCATCTGGCGAGGTCCCGACTGGACCATCGCCCGCACCATCTCGCTCATCTCGCCAACTCCTCCGCGCGCCCGGCGCGCTCAGACGTTCCCATTGATCACCACGCTCTTGAGCTGGGTGTAGTCGAGGATCGACTCCGCGCTCATCGTGCGGCCGAACCCGCTGTGCTTGTAGCCGCCGTGCGGCGCACCGATCACCCCGCCCGACCAGGTCGTGTTGACACCGACCTGCCCGGCCTGCATGCCTCGAGCCAGGCGCACGGCCCGGCCGACGTCGCGCGTCCAGATGGACGAGACGAGGCCATAGCGCGTGCCGTTGGCGATCGCGAGGGCCTCCTCCTCGTCGTCGTAGCTGAGCACGGTGAGCACCGGACCGAAGATCTCCTCCTGGGCGATGCGCATCTGCGGGGTGACCCCGTCGAAGATCGTCGGCTCGACGAAGAAGCCCGAGTCGTACTTGTCCCCGGCAAGCTTGTGGCCGCCGGTGACTACCGTGGCGCCCTCGGCTTGGCCGATGTCGAGGTAGCCGAGGACCCGCGCCTCCTGTTTCTCGCTGATGAGGGGCCCCATGTCGACCTTCTCGTACCACGGCCCGACCGTGACCTTCTCGAAGGCGCCGGCGAGGGCTTCGACCACCTGGTCGTGGATCGAGCCGTCCACGACGAGGCGCGAGCCTGCCGCGCAGACCTGGCCGGTGTTGAACGTGATGGCACGCACGATGGTGGGGATCGCCCGCTCGAGCGGCGCGTCGCGCAGCACCACCTGGGGCGACTTGCCGCCCAGCTCGACGTGGAGGGGGATGAGGTTCTTCGCGCACGCCTCCATGACCTTCGTGCCGGTCTCGGGGGAGCCGGTGAAGCTCATGCGGCGCACGCCGGGGTGTGCCGGCAGGGCGGCGCCCGCCTCGTGGCCGTAGCCGGTCACGATGTTCACCACCCCCGGCGGGATGCCCGCCTCGAGCGCGAGCTTGCCGAGGAACAGCGCGGTGAGCGGCGCGTCCTCGGCGGGCTTCACGACGATGGTGTTGCCGGCCGCGATCGCGGGGGCGACGTCTGCGACGGTGAGCGGCCCGGGCGTGTTCCACGGGATGATGCTGCCCACCACCCCGTAGGGCTCGCGCAGCGTCATGCCGAGCATGTTCGGCATCGAGGTCGGGAGCGTGTGGCCGGTGATCTTGTCGGCCAGGCCGGCGACGTAGGTGAGGATGCCGGGGATGCCCGAGGGTCCCCACGACGGCCGTCCCACCTCGAGGCGCTCGAGCAGGTCGAGCTCGCGTTCGTGTGCCCGGCAGCGCTCCGCCCAGGCGACGAGGAGCTGGCCGCGCACCGTCGGGCTCGTGTCACGCCACGCAGGGAACGCCGCGGCGGCGGCCTCGACGGCGGCGTCGACGTCGGCCGCCGTCCCACGCGCCACGCTCGAGAGGCGCTCTTTGGTGGCGGGGTTCAGCACCTCGATGACCTCGCCGCCCTTGGCGCCGACCCACTGCCCGCCGATGAGGTGGGTGCCCTCTGGCACGACCGTCCCCACGTCGAGGTGCCGCGCGCGCTCGTCCTCCGTCACTGTCACAGCCATCTCCCGCTCCTTCCCCTTGGCTCGCATGCTCGCGAGGTGCCGGTGCCGCCCGAGTACCCGGCGGCGGTTCCTTCGCTCCGTAGCGCCCTACGCCTCGAAGGCGTCCTGCATGACGGCGAGTCGAGGCGAGACCTCGAACGCCATGTCGGTGAGCGCACGGACCTCGTCCACACTGAAGCCCCGTGCGATCTCTTCGAGCCGGAACGCGCCCTGCACCCTGCGAAACAGCGCAAGGTCGGTCACGACCGTGTCGACGACGCCGACGGCCGTGATCGGGTAGGTGCAACGCTCGACCAGCTTGGGCCGTCCCGCGCTGTCGCAGTGCTCCATCGTGATGATGACGCGGCGTGCGCCGACGGCGAGGTCCATCGCGCCGCCGATCCCGCCGCCGGCCATCTCGGGCGTGGCCCAGTTGGCGAAGTCGCCGTTGCCCGCGACCTGGTAGGCGCCGAGCACGACCGCTGCGAGCCGGCCCGAGCGCGCGATCTCGAAGGAGGTGACGCTCTCGAAGAACGCGGTCCCGGGCTTCGTGGTCACGAACCAGCCGCCAGCGTCGTGGACGTCGGGGTCGAAGTCGTCGACGTCGGCGAACGACCCGTAGTCGAGGATGCCGTTCTCGGCGTGCAGGACGACGCCGCGGTCGCCGAGGTAGTTGGTGATGAGGTTCGGGATGCCCGCGCCGAGGTTCACGTAGCTGCGGTCCTCGAGCAGCAGCGCCGCGCGCCGGGCGATGTCCTGGCGGGCGAGCGCGGGCTTGCCACCGTAGGTGCGCGAGCTGGTGGCCGCACGGTTCGGCCGCATGGGCAGCGTCTTCGTGTCCATGACGTAGGTGCTCTTCACCACACGGCTCACGAACGCCCCAGGGATGTCGACGAGGTCCGGCGAGATCTCGCCGGGCTCGACGATCTCCTCCACCTCGGCGATGGCGATGCGGGCGGCCTTGGCGAAGCTCACGTTGAAGTTTCGAGAGCCGCCGCGCAGCTCGATGTTGCCGAGGCGGTCGCCGCGGTAGCCGCGGACGAACGCGAAGTCGGTGGTGATCGCCATCTCCAAGACGTAGGGCTTGCCGCCGAAGACGCGGACTTCCTTGCCCTCGGCGAGCGGGGTGCCGACCGCCGTCGGCGTGTAGACCGCCGCCAGGCCGGCCCCCCCGGCACGCATCCGCTCGACGAGGGTGCCCTGGGGGACGACCTCGAAGTCGAGCTCGCCTGCGGCGATCTGGGACTCGGCCTCCGACTCGCGCACGCCGGGGCGGGCGGAGAACGAGGCGACGAGCTTGCCCAGCTGGTGGTTCTCGGCGAGCAGGTGGGCCGTCGGGTGGCCCGGCTGGCCGAGGCCGTTGCAGTAGACGGTGAGGCGCTTGGAGCCGAGCTCGGCGAGCGCCATGATCAGGCTCGAAGGGAAACGGTGCGCGAGCCCGAAGCCGGCGATCGCCACGCTCGAGCCGTCGACGACGTCCGCGACGGCCTCCGCTGGCGAGCTGACGATCTTGTCCATTCTCTGGGCATCGCCGGTGCGTCGGGCATCCGTCGACATCACGCGCCTCCCTCGTGTCGTCTCGCTCTGCGGTGCGATCGCATGCGGTACGTCGTCATCTCGTCTGTCATCTCGTCTCAGCGTCCCGCGGAGCCCGAGGGCACCGAGGCGGGATCGGGGAGGAAGGCGGCGTGGCCGCCCCCGTCGAGCACGAGGTACTGGCCGGTCATGTACGCCGCGTCGTCGCTCGCGAGGTAGGCGACCGCACCCGCGATGTCTTCGGGGGTGCCCACGCGTCCGACCGCGATGCCCTGCCCGCGCCGTTTGATCTCCGCGTCGACGTCGAGGTCGGGGTCCTCGCTCAGAAAGGCGCGGCTCGTGCCGACCGCACCCGGCGCGACGGCGTTCACGGTGATGCCCCAGCGCGCCACGTCCATCGCGAGCGCGCGGGTGAGACCGAGGATGCCGGCCTTGGAGGCCGAGTACGCGCTCGAGTACGCGGCCGCGACGACGCCGGCCATGGAGGACACGGAGATGATGCGGCCCCAGCGCTGCTCGCGCATGACCGGCACGGCCGCACGCGACACGAGGAAGGTACCGCGCAGGTTGATCCGGATCACCTCGTCGAACACCTCGACGGGAACCTGCGCGATCTCCCGGCGGTCGAGGCCCTGGGGGGCCGCAGCGTTGTTGACCAGGATGTCGAGACGTCCGTGGGCGGTCACGGCTTCCGCGACCATGGCCTGCGCGTCGGCCACCTCGCCGATGTCACCGGTCACCGAGCTCGCGATGCCTCCCTCCGCCACGATCTCCTCGACGAGGCTGTCGAGCCCGCGCCAGCCGTCGTCGGTCACGCCGACGACCTCCTGGCGGCGGTTCAGCACGCCGGTCGACTTGCGGTCGGCGACGACCACCGCGACGCCGGATGCGGCGAGCCGTCGCGCGACGGCCCGTCCGATGCCGTCACGCTTCCCGCAGCCGGTGACGAGGGCGACCCGCTGCACCGGCCCTGGCGCACCGGGCGCGGCTCCTGCCTGATCGGTCACACGTGCCTGACCGGTCACTCGCCGCTGCCCTCGTGGCCGCCTGCGTCCGTCGGGTAGGTGAGGTCGATGCGGTCGCCGGGCACCTTCAGGGCGTGCTCGAGGATCGGCACCATCACGGCCTCGGGCACCAGGCACTCTGCGCACGCCTCGGGCGTGGCCGAGATGACCACCGCCACGCGCTCGCCGTCGGTCACGTCGATCGCGTAGCCGTCCGCCTCGAGCGAGGTCCGGATGGACGCGAGCCCCTCCATGTCGATCACCGCTGGCCTCCTTGTCTCGTTCCTCGTGTCACCGACGTCGCTCGATCGGTAACGACGTGTTCGACCACGTCCCGAACACCCTGCAGACGAGCGACATCGCCGCGTTCCGGGCACCGGTGACGGCGATGGGGATCTGCTCGCGCGTCGGCACGATCGGGGTGAGGGTGTCCGGACTCACGCGTGGCGCCGCGCTCGGCCCCCGACCACCGAGCCCGCCCTCGCCGACCGCATCTTTGCCGACGCGACGCAGGTCGGCCTCAGCGCGTACGCAGTGCTCGATGAACCAGTCCTTCACGTCGGTCTTGGTGAACCCGGCGTTCGCGAGCAGCTGCGCGTGCTCGGGGCTGAAGACCACGAAGCAGGACTGGTCACGGAAGATCAGCGACCCCGTACGTACGATCGTGTCGGCGAAGTCGTAGAGCACCTGCTCGGGATCCTG
>JAJZJC010000062.1 GCA_021810205.1 Actinomycetes bacterium | reverse complement strand
CAGCGTGTCCGCCTCGGACGTCGCTGAAGAACTGCATCGTGACGTACAGCCCGCTCGTGCCCGGGCCCTCCATCCGGCGGAGCTCGGCCCTACCTACTCCCCCCGTCGAGCGCCTCAGCGAACTCGAACCCGAACCGACCCTTCACGCAGAGGTTGCCCCGGGTCACGTCGTGGTCGAGGGGTGACGTCACCTTGACGATCCGGTCGTCCTGCACGTGGAGCTCGAGGTTGCACCCGACCCCGCAGTACGGGCAGACGGTGCGCGTGACCTGTTGGCGCCCCTCGTCCCACTCGCCGCGTGCTCGGAGGTCGTGCTCGGTGACGAACATGAGGGCGCCGGTCGGGCAGACGGCGATGCAGTTGCCGCAGTACACGCACGCCGAGTCCGGGAGAGGGACGTCCATCTCGGTGGAGATGCGAGCATCGAACCCGCGCCCTGCCACCGCGATGGCGAACGTGTCCTGGGCCTCCTCGCCGCACGCCTCGACGCACTTGTAGCAGAGGATGCATTTCGAGTAGTCGCGGACGTACTGGTCGTTGTCCCGCTTCACCGCCTGGGCGACGGTGCCAGCGGTGCCGACGGCGACCGGCTCGTGCTCGCCCGCACGGGCCCGATCGCGCTCGGTCGAGGGGGCTGGCGGGCCATGGCGCTCCCGGCGTGCGCCGTACGTCTCGATCCAGCGGTCGACGTCGCCGCCGGCCGTCGAGAGGTCGACCGAGGACGCGAGGAGCTCGAGGACCATCCGCCGGCTGGTCCGGACGCGTTCGGAGTCGGTCCGCACCTCCATGCCGCCGGAGACCGGCCGGGAGCAGGCGGGCACCAAGGTTCGAGAGCCCTCCACCTCGACCACGCACACCCGGCACACGTTCACCGGCGTCAAGGTCTCGAGGTAGCACAGGGTCGGGACCTCGGTGCCGATGGACCGGCAGGCCTCGAGGATCGTCGACCCCTCGGGGACGGTGACCGCCTGCCCGTCGATCGTGAGCTCCACCTGCCGGCGGAGCGTCACGGGGGCCCCGGGTGCTCCCGGCGCCACGGTCGTCATGTGCCGTCCTCCCTTTCTCCGTCCCCACTGGCCCCGGCCGCCGCCGCCTTGTCTCTCGTGACCCCGTTGCCCGCGACCCCGGGGACGAGCCCCCGCCGCAGAGCGGAGGTGACCAGGCTCGTCGCGGTCTGCCCGAGACCGCAGATCGACGCGTCCCGCATGACCACGTCGAGGTCCGTCAGCAGCGCGAGCTCCGCGTCCACCGACTCGAGCGGGCGGCCGGCGACCAGACGCCCGAGGACCTCCTCTTGGCGCTGGGTGCCCACCCGGCACGGCACGCACTGCCCGCAGGACTCGTCTCGGAAGAACCGGGCCACCCGCTCGAGAACGCCGGCCACGTCCACCGTGTCGTCCAGCACCACCACCACGCCGGAGCCGAGCGTGGCGCCGGCCTCCCTGGCGCCCTCGAACGACAGCGGGAGGTCGAGGTCCTCCGGCCCGACGAACGTGCCGGCCGCCCCGCCGAGCAGCACGGCCTGCAGCGGGCGCCCGCCTGCGACGCCCCCGGCCATCGAGAGCAGCGCCCCGAGGGTGGTGCCCATCGGCACCTCGTAGAGGCCCGGCCGCGTCACGCGGCCCGAGAGGCAGAACAACCGGGTCCCGGTCGATCCCGGCGTCCCCACGGCGGCGTAGGCGAGGCCACCGATCCTCAGGACCTCGAGGACGGCGAGCAGCGTCTCCACGTTGTTCACGCCGGTCGGACGGTCGAACAACCCCCGGTCGACCGGGAACGGCGGCTTGTTGCGCGGCTCGGGACGCCGGCCCTCGATCGAGTTGAACAACGCCGTCTCCTCGCCGGCGATGTACGCGCCAGCTCCACGCCGGATCTCGAGGTCGAAGGCCAGTCCCGAGCCCATGACGTCGCTGCCCAAGAACCCCTTGGCGCGCGCCTCTCCGGCCGCGTGCTCCAGCCGGGAGGCTCCGAGCGGGTACTCGCCGCGCACGTAGACGAAACCCTGCTCGGCGCCCGTCGTGATCCCCGCGATCGTGAGCGCCTCGACGAGAGCGTAGGGATCGTGGTCGAGGAACACCCTGTCCTTGAACGTGCCCGGCTCGGACTCGTCCGCATTGGCCACGAAGTAGTGCGGCCGCACCGGGTTGCGCGCGACCGCCTCCCACTTCGCTCCGGTGGGAAAGGCTGCCCCTCCCCTGCCGAGGAGCTTCGCGTCCTTCAGCTCGGCGATCACTCCCGTCGGTCCGAGCTCGATCGCCCGGCGAAGCGGCCCGTAGCCGCCGGCCGCGCGGTAGGCATCGAGCGACGTCGGGTCGACGCGCCCGACGCGGCGCAGCAGGCGCGGTCCGGGCCCTTCCGTCCAACCTGGCGCGCCCGGTCCGCCCGCAGACCCGAGGTCCTCGGCGACGACCTGCGGCACGAGCGCGAGGGGGACCGGCAGCGAACCGAGGTCGAGAAGGCCACCCAATGGGTCGGGTCCGTCCGACCCGTCCGGCGCACCCGGTGCGCCGGATCGCTCCGGGGTCAAGAGCGAGACCAGGTGGCCGAGGTCGTCGGCGGTGAAGGGCGCGAGCGTGGCCCGGCCCCCGCGCTCCCCCGCCTGCTGGACGAGCGCGGCCGAGCCGTGCTCGCAGTGGCCGAGACAGGGGGACGGCTGCCAGGTGACGGCGGCTCGTCCGTCCACGCGCCCGAGAGCCGAGCCCGCCGGCCCGAACCTCGCGGCGATGGGTCCGGTCGGGTCTCCGCCGCACGCGGCTCGGCATGCCACGTCGTCGCAGACGTGGACCACGACGGGCGGTCCGGGCTCGTACCGGAAGAGCGCGTAGGCGCTCGCGACCCCGTAGACCTCGGCCGGCGCCACGTCGAGCCGCGCGCACAGGTACCCGAGACTGGCGCTGCTGATCCACCCGACCCGGTCCTGCAGCGCGTGCAGCGCCGGGAGGAGCAGGCGGCGCCGATCCCTCGCCCGGGAGAGGCCACCGATCGCCACATGTCCGTCGAGCGGCGTGCGGGCGCCGCCGGACCAGCCCGACTCGGGAGGGCCGAGCACCGAGTCGACGGCCTCTCGCTCCGCCGGGCTCGCCGGCGCCTCGGTCACCCGCAGGTCCATCAGCCTTGCTCCCTCATCGCTCCCTCATCGCTGCCTCATCGCTGCCTCATCGCTGCCTCATCGCTGCGCCCCCGCCGTGACCCCTGCCGGCTCGGCCTGCGAGGGCTCGGCCTGCGAGGGCGGGGTCCCCGCTGCGGCCTCGGGCAATCGTTCGATCCGTATCGCCGTCGCCTTGAACTCCGCCGTCCCGGACTTGGGATCCCACGAGTCGAGCGTGAGGGCGTTCGTATCGGCGTCGTCGGGGAAGTGCATCGTCATGAACGCCAGCCCCGGCCGCAGCGTCGGGTCGCTGTGGACCGGTGCGGTGATGGCGCCGCGCCGCGAGCTCACCCGGACCAGTTCGCCCTCGACAACCCCGAGCTGCTCCATGTCCTCGGGAGAGAGGTCGAGCGTCTCGGGCCTCCGCAGGGGAGAGCGGTACCGGCCGCTCTGGACGCCGGTGTTGAAGGAGTCCAGCCGGCGCCCCGTGGTCAGCCGGACGGGGAACTCCTCGTCCAGCTCGTCGAGCGGCGGCTCGAACGTCACCGGGCTGAAGGGGGCGGGCGCGCCCCGCCTGGCAGGATCTTCCTCCCACAGCCGAGCATGGAGGAACGGCGTGCCGGGGTGGTCCTCGTCGGGGCACGGCCACTGGATGCCACCGAGCGCCTCCAGCCGGTCGTAGCGCATGCCCGCATGCATCGGCGAGAGGCTCCGAAGCTCGTCCCACACCTCCTCGGCGCTCGGACGCCCCCAGTCGTGCCCGAGCCTCCCGGCCAGGTCGCAGATGATCTCCATGTCGCCGCGAGCGCCCCCTGGGGGCCTGAGCGCCGGGCGCAGCAGCTGGACGCGACGCTCGCTCGAGGTGACGGTCCCTTCCGACTCGAAGGCACCGACCGCGGCCGGGAGGACCACGTCGGCCAGTTCCGCGGTCTTGGTGAGGAAGATGTCCTGCACGACGAGATGGTCGAGCCCGTCGAGCAGGCGGACGGCGCGACGGTTGTCGGCTTCCGACTGGGCCGGGTTCTCTCCGAGGACGTACAGGGCGCGCAGTTCGCCGCTCGCCATCGCGTCGAACATCTGGGAGAGGTGCCAGCCGCGCTTCGGCGGCACCGTGCCGCCCCAACGGGCCTCGAACCGGGCACGAACGGCGTCGTCCTCGATGTCTTGGAAGCCGGGCAGCTTGTTGGGCAGCGCACCCATGTCCCCGCCGCCCTGGACGTTGTTCTGTCCCCGCAGGGGCACGAGCCCCGAGCCGTAGCGGCCGACGTGGCCGGTCAAGAGGGCGAGGTTGCACAGGGCGAGGACGTTGTCGGTCGCGGTGTGGTGCTCGGTGATCCCGAGCGTCCAGCACAGCTGGGCCCGGTCAGCCCGGGCGTAGTCGTGCGCGAGGTCAGCGATGGTCTCGGCAGGGACGCCCGTGAGGCGCTCGCCCTCTTCGAGAGAGTACGGCTCCACGGACTCGGCGAAGGCGTCGAAGCCGGTCGTCGCTCGGCTGACGAACTCGGTGTTGACGAGACCCGCCCGGATGATCTCCCGTCCGACGGCGTTCGCCAGAGCGATGTCCGACCCGACGTCGATGCCCAGCCACACGTCCGCCCACTGCGCCGACGTCGTCCGCCGGGGATCGACGACGTACATCTTCGCCCCGCGTCGAAGACCCTTCAAGAGATGGTGAAAGAAGATGGGGTGCGCCTCACGGGCGTTCGACCCCCACAAGACGACGAGATCGGTGTGCTCGATCTCCTCGTAGGAGCTGGTGCCGCCCCCCGCACCGAACACTGCCGCCAGACCGGCGACGCTCGGTGCGTGTCAGGTGCGGTTGCAGGAGTCGATGTTGTTCGACCCCATCACCTGGCGGGTGAACTTCTGGGCTAGGAAGTTGACCTCGTTGCTGGCCTTCGAGCAGCTGAACATGCCGAACTCGCTGCCGCGGCGAGTCGCGAAGCCGGACGCGGCCCGATCGAGCGCCTCCTGCCACGAAGCGGGGCGAAGCGTGCCGGCATCCCGGACCAGCGGCTGCGTCAGACGGGCGTAGTGGCGTGACATCATCGACCTCCTGCTCGGTCGAGGCTCCGTAGGAGCACCGCTGCCTGTCACCTTACCGCTGCCTCGACGCTGGCGAGCCCTTTGTGGCCCATGGCCTGCGTCGCCCGTGGTCTGCGTCTCCCGTGGTCTGCGTCTCCCGTGGTCTGCGTCTCCCGTGGTCTGCGTCTCATCTCCAGCTCGTCTGCGGCGTCGAGAGGGCCGATGCGGCACCATCCCGACGGGTACGTGCCAGCTCGTCTGCGACGGCGAACGCGCCCTCATGCTCATCGAGGAGGCCCACGAGCCGGCCACGTTGGTGGGGCGTCACCGACACGATGCCCCCGACGATCTGGAAGACCGCCCCGTCGAAGACCGGGTGGGCGAGCACCAGGTCGCCGTCCTGCAGCGACCTCGAACCAGCGCGCTCTCGCACATCGACGACGTCGCCGCTCCGCAGGTCTCGGAGGCTGAAGCCCTCACCCGGCCGGAGCCCGCCGACCTCGTGGACGGAGGGGCCGCCGAGCGCCCAGCGCGCCGCGAGGTTCGCCTCGTCGGCCGGCAGCAGGCTCGCCCGCTGCGCGATGAAGCTGGCCACTGCGCCGTCGACGAACAGCACGAGCGACGCGGCGAGGGCAAGCTCGGCTGCGAGCTGCACCGGGCCGCCAGGTGGCTGTGTGCCCCGGAGGATGGTCGCGACCATCAGCGTCTCGTCGAACGGCCCGAAACGCTCGAGCCACCACCGCATCTTCTCCCACAGCCAACGCACCCGAGCATCGATAGGCAGGGACGCTGCATCTCGGGGTCGAGCAAGACAGCACTGCTTGTACTTGCGGCCCGAGCCGCATGGGCAGGGATCGTTCCGCCCCACGTGGGCCGCGGGCACACCCGAGGCCGAGAGACGTCGCAAGAGCTCGATGCGCCACTCGTCCTCGTCGCCGCCTCGCTCGAGCAGCCTCGCCGCTACGCCAGCGTCCCCGCGGTCGCTCGCGTACCACGCCGAGTCGGCGAGAGCTGGGCCGTGATCCGGATCGGAAGCGATCGCCGAGCGCAGGCACGCCTGTGCCGCCTCCATCTCTCCTGCCCTGCCCGCGACGAGCGACTCGGCCCACCACAAGCCTGCCTCGTGGTGCCGCCCGCCCGCCTGGCGCAGGTCACGCAGGAAGGCGCGTGCCGAACCGGGCTCGTCCTCGGTTGCCTCGGCGAATGCCTCCGACAGCTCGGCCTCGCACATTGCGTACGCGAGCGCCGCTCCCGTCTCCCTGCCGAGCCGTTCGCCTGCTCCGCCGCCGAGCGACAGCGCTGCTGCCTGCACGAGCATCGCCAGAACGTCGGCACCGGCGAGACCGAGCCCCCTGCGCGAGGCCACACGGGCGACGGTGCGCGCCCGCTCGAACGCCGTCCAGTCGGTGCCGGCCGGCGCGACATGACCGTCACGGAACTCGAAGCCCGCACGCTCGAAGAGCGCGCCAAGGGGTGGCAGGGGCTCGGACACGAGCGCCGGTTGGTCGGCGAGGAGCTGGCAGAGCAGCTGGAGAGGCGTCACAGGCATCCTGTCGCCGTCGTCGTCGACGTCGTCGTCGGCGTCGGCGTCGACGTCGTCCGAACCGATTCGATCGAAGCTCGCACCGAGCCGTGCGCACAGCACGTCGGAGACCGTGGGCACCTCATCGAGCACCTTCGGTTCGACGATGGGCAGCTCAGCTGCCTGGGCACCGAGGGTGAACCCGATGCATGCCCCCTCTTCGAGCGCGGGCAACCCGATCTCGTCGAGGTAGAGCCCTGGCGTGCTGGATGCCTCGTGGAGCGCGGCGACACTCCCTGTCGTCAGGTGCAGGTGACCCTCGCCACAGCTGAACGCTTCGAGCGGCGTGAGCTCGAAGCCGAGCTCGACGACACGCCGCTCGGCCTCTCCTGCCGTGAGCCGATGGGTGAGCGTGACGCCATTGCACACCGCAAGGGCGCTCGCAAGCCGACCACCTTCGACCTGGACGAGGGCGGGATCGCCGAAGAGCTCGTCCAGCTCATCCTCGTCCACGCCCAGTTCCTCGGCCACCTCGCGCGGCGCAAGCGGACCGCGCTCGGTGAGCAGCAGGTGCACTTCGCGAAGGAGCTCGTCGAACAGTTCGTCGTCTGTGTCGTCTGTGTCGTCTGTGTCGTCTGTGTCGTCGCCCAGCTCAGGGTGTTCGGCACTCAGGAGGGTCGCCCTGTCGCCGGGGTCCGACGGGTCCAGCCCGTCGAGGTCGATCCCATTCCAGCTCCCGAGGGGAATCGGGAACAGCGGCGCACGACGCTGGGCGAGCTCGGCTCCGTCTCCAGGAACACCACCGCCCTGCTCCACCTGGCTCACGGTAGTGGAACGGTCGTGGGCGTAACGGCACCCGAGTCCGGCGTGGGCGGTCTTTCTGGGCCCATCCCAAGGGATGCCAAGTGAGAAGCACCACTGGGTTGGCGTCGGGCGACCGTTTCGACGCATGAGCCGAGCGCAGATCCTTCTCGATCGAGAGCAGCGCCGATGCTGATCCCGTGCACGGGCCCCCGCGTCCCCGCCCACCATCGGACCACCCGGCACCTGGACACTGCGCATCTGCTGCTCACGGAGGCGGGGATCGAGCACAGGGTGTCATCGTCGGCCGCGACCTCCTCGGCGGGTCCTTCGTACACGGCCCGTCCACGAACCGTTCGAGCTGTACGCGGCGGGCGTTCTCTCCAGCCCGAACATGGTCGTGTTTGCACGGATCAGATTGGTCGTGAACAGGGCAAACGGTGTCCAGGCACCCTTTGGGGTGCTACCGCCGGGACCCCGGCGAGGAACATCGTCGGGGACCCCGTCGCAGTAAACCCCACAAAGCCGACCACGCGTTGCGGGCCGCGCACGGGGCTGCTCCCCTGCGCGTCCCCCTGCCCCGAACAGCGCTTCGCGGGCGCCCTGGGAGTGCTCGGTCGTCGGGATAGTGGGGCACTATTGCCCCAGTCGACGAGTAGGCGTATAGTTAGGCGTATGCCACGGCTGCAGGTCTACCTTCCCAACGAGCTGTACCGGGCCGTCAAAGAGCGGCAGCTCCCTGCCTCGGAGCTCCTGCAACGCGCCGTTCGCGCCGAGCTGCGGCGTCTGGACCTCCTCGAGGAGACGGATCGGTATCTGTCCGAGCTCGTCGACGAGGTGGGTGAACCGTCCACGGCGTCGCTGGCCCGAGCCGAGCGGATCGCCCAGCGCGTGCGGGGAACGAATGCCGAGACGCCCAAGGCGAGCTGACGGTGCTCATCTTGGACTCCGGGGGAGTGAGCTTCCTCGCCAAGCGAGACCAGGACGCCGTCGCCGCCATCCGCGCCCTGGTGCGGGACGGCGCCTGGCCACCGCTGGTTCCCTCCGTCGTCCTCGTCGAGACGACCACGGGCCGCCAGCACAGTGACGCGGCAGTGAATCGTCTGCTCAAGACTTGCGATGTCCGGGAGGACCTGCCGGCCTCCGTCGCCCGTCGCGCGGGCGAGCTGCGCCACCTTGCCCAGCGCGGCTCCGCGGTGGACGCCGTCGTGGTTGCCAGTGCGGAACCGGGTGGCGTCGTGCTCAGTGGCGACATCGAAGATCTCGGGGCACTCGCGTCCCATTCCGACGCCGTCCGCATCGAGCGGATCTGAGGGTCGCCACTACTGCTCCGGACTTCAACAAGCAGGCAATGACGCCGAAGGCCGGCATACGAATAGGCCTCGCGACGGCGCTCAGATGGCGTGCGTGAGTGGATCGAAATCAGATGCCACCATGTAGCACATGGAGCGTATCGGGGTGCGAGAGCTGCGTCAGCACGCCAGCCGCTATCTCGCAAGGGTTGCCGGAGGAGAGACCCTGGAGGTGAACGATCGTGGTCGGGCCGTCGCCCATCTGGTGCCAATCCGTACCGACGTGTGGGACGATCTGGTCACCAGCGGTCGGGTCAGCCCAGCCCAGGATGCCGCCGATGTCGCCGACGAAGCGCCGGGCGACTACGGCGTGGCAGCTTCGGAGGCTCTGGCGACCATGCGCGCCGAAGAGAGGTGAAGCTGTACCGGGACTCCTCGGCGCTCGTGAAACTGGTCCAACAGGAGACCGAGTCTGCTGCGTTACGCCAGTACCTGCGCCGTCATCGAGATGACGGTCGGGTGACCAGCGCCCTGGCCCGTGTGGAAGTGGTCCGGGCCGTACCCGGCAGTGGCGTTCGCGCCATCGGCCACGCTCGCAGGACGCTGGCCCGCGTCGACCAGATCCACCTCGACCGCCCGCTCCTCGACGACGCCGCCACCGTGGCCCTGTCCTCCGTGCTGCGCTCGCTCGATGCCCTCCACCTCGCCGCTGCCCGCCTCCTCGGCTCCGATCTTCGGGCGGTGGTGACCTACGACGAGAAGATGGCCGCCAGCGCATCGGGACTCGGAATGCCAGTGGAGAGGCCGGGCGTGAGCTGACTTCACATCCGAGATCACAGCGTCAGCGGATCGCGACCCGGTCCTCGTAGTGGGTGACCGTCGGAAACGGGTCGTAGAAGTGGTGCAGAAGGCCCCACCACTCCTGGTAAGCGGTCGAACTACGGAAACCGATCGTGTGATCCTCGAACTGCTCCCATTCCGCGAGGAGCAGGTACCGGTTGGGCTCCTCGACGCAGCGGGAGAGGCGGAGAGAGCGTAACCCGGCCGCCGCCGAGAGCAAGCCGTGGCGCATGTGGGCGGCGAACACCTCGAGCTCGCCCTCCACCCTGTCGACCAGGGCAGCGGGCAGACCCGCAGACTCGACGTCGACCAGACCGAGGCCCGTCAACAGGCGCAGGTTCGCGCCGGACGTGGTCTTCGCGTGTGCTGCTGGCAGGAAGACAGACGGTGCTGCACACCGGGCGCCCACGCTGTTCCCTCATCTCATCTGCTACCTCCGGCATTACCGAGTGGGAAGTAGCTACGACCGGTACGAACACCATCCTGCGTGAGCTCAAAGTGCCTTCGGGGTCTCCGGCACCCCAGGTCGGCTGGGATTGGTGGACAACTCAGTCCGTTCCGTGCAACATACTGGCGTGGCCTCCGCCCGGGAACGTGTACGACAGCATCGCGAACCGTTGCGTCGTCAGGGCCTTCGCCCGATCCAGATCATGGTGCCCGACATCCGCGGTCCCGAGTTCATAGCCGAGGCCCATCGCCAGTCCGCTGCCGTGACCGCAAGCGAGGGCGAGGCAGACGATCAGGCGTTCGTCGACGCGATCTCCTGGAACTGGGCGCAGGACGAAGAGCCCCAGCCGGAGTGAGGCGAGGCGACATCTGCACCGCGGCGGCCCGTGGTGTCTACAGCGGGAATCCCCGGCCGGTCGTGATCGTCCTGGACGACCGCTTCGACGCCACGGCTTCGGTAACTGTCTGCCCGCCAACCACCAATCCGACCGATACCCCGTTATTCCGACTACCCGTCAAGCCATCCAGACCGAATGGCTTGGACGGGTGCCGATTCTTGACGGTCGACAAGGTGATCACGATGCCGCGCGGCAACCTCCGGGACCACCTTGGGAGGCTTGGCGACAATCATGTTGTACAACTGAACCGGGCCTCGATCGTGCTCTTCAGCTTGGCCGAGCCTGCTCCCGTGGGCCGACCGAGAGAGATGGTCCCGTCGCGGTCTTGGTCTGAAACGCACTGCCGACCCGGGACGCGACCACAGTCCGTCCAATGCGTAGATATGGCATACACCTTGCCCAAACCAAATCGGCGATGCAGGCTCCGGCTTTCAGGATGAGGGGCACGCTCGTCTGCAAGCTGCCGAGTGTGCACGGGCTCGAGAGCCATTGACGATCGTCAGCAGGCGACGCGGATCATGATGGACCATTCCGCGCTATGCGTGCTATGCGAACGCGTGCACCACGATGCGCCCTCCCTGGGGACGCGCGCTGCGTCGTGCCAGGTGCCGCCATCTCGGTGCCGCGGGGCCCGTGTCGAGAGCCGCGGTGGAGACGCGGGCGAAGCCCGCCGCGCGGCACATGCCGTGGAGCGCTACCTCTGAGGGCGCGAACCAGTTTCCGTAGTCGGCGTTCAGCTCCTTGCCGGCGAAGAACTCGATGAGACTGGCCTGCTCGTACCCGGGCACGACGGTGATAGCGGTCTCGATTGCGGCAACGCCCTTCGTGACCTGACGGACCCGGTGCAGGGCCCTCAACGGATCGACCATGTGGTAGAGCACGCCGAAATAGAAGACGACGTCGAAGCTGCCCAGGGCGTCGAGGTCCATCGTCATGAAGTCGTCGACGACGGCGTCGACCTTGCTGTCAAGGTACTCGTGGACCAGGTCGAAGCCGACCTTGCCTGGATACCCGTCCTCCACGAAGAAGCCGCCGTCGATCTGCTGGGGGTCAGGAAGGCGCCCCTCAGCCTCGCAGCGGTCGCAATAGGCCTGCCTGGCGCCCGAATCCAGTCGCCACACGTAGTGGTCGAGCGCGACGACATGGGCGGCACCGGCGCGCTCTGCTTCGAAGGAGTACTTGCCGTCCCACGCGCCGATGTCCAAGACGCTGCGGTCCCTCACCTCGGGGATGGCAGCTGGCAAGGAAAGCACCGGACTCACCGGTTCGCCCCTCGTGACGAGGCCGTCACCGAGGTCAATCGTATGGAACCACCACGGGTGTGCGCGGATGCGTCGGGCAAGCTCCTGATCGGTCATCCCTCAGTTCCACCCGTCACCCGAGGTGGGCACGGGCCCGTGCGCGCTGGACGCCTTGCGCGCGGCCGGCCTGGACCGCAGGAGCCACCTCGACACCCACGTGGTGGATCGACGAGCGCGCTGCCACTCGTGCATAGTTGGTCCATGACCTGAGAGACTACGACCTGTGCGCCGCCACGGCGTACATCTGGATGTCGACGGGCGGCTTGGTCATGTCGTGGACCAAGTGATGTGGATGGGCGTGGAACGAGATCGGCGGATCGCTGAAGCCGAGGCGTTCGAGCATGCGCACGACCGCCCCCGGGGTGATCATCCATCGGCGGTTGGGAGCATCGATGCGGTGCGGCGCGAAGCGCACGACGTTGCCGTTCGGATCGACCTCGGGCTCCCAATGGGAGCCGGTCACGACGACGGGGTCCAAGACGCGGTCGGCAACTGCCGAGAGGGCTGCGAAAGGATCGCGGACGTGCATGAGGATCGCCCCGAAGACAGCCGCGTCGAACGTCCCGACGTCCGCGGGCAGCTCGTAGATGCCGCCGTAGGCAAGGGGTGCCGACGAGCCGTAGGTGCCATGCATGCCCGCCGAGCGAGACGCCGCCCAAGTACTCGACTTCGCCGCCGTGCAGGCCCCAGGGACCCTCGATGGCCTCCTCGCTGGGCAGGTCGAAGGTGTGGTAGAAGTCGCAGTCGGACTGCTCGGTGCCAGCGCGCACTACCGCAAACCGCTTCTGGAAGTCGGCATCGAGCTGGCCGAGATAGCCCTTGGGCGGGAACGCCGGCCAGAAGACTACGGGGGTCTGCCACTCGAGCTCGCCTTCAGCGCGCTGGCCCCAGCAGTGCTTGCGCCAGGACCTCATGTCGCGGCCGATGCCAAGGAGCGCTGGCTTCGGCAGGATCGCCTGCAGCGGGACGAAGCCGCGTTCGACGCGCTCCCGTCCGACGCGCTCCTGTTCGACGCGCTCCCGTCCGACGCGCTCCCGTTCGACGCGGCCCAAGCGCGGGCATGCGGACGCGTCTACGCAGCCGTGACCTCGACGGGTCGAAAGGCGGCGGGCCGCGAGCGGTCGACCTGCCGACCGCTGCGGCGGCCGCCGCTGCCAATTTGCCCCCTCGGAGCACGACGTCGCCTTCGCCACGCCAGACGCCGCTTGGGAGGCCGGACGAGGGTTCGTGGTCCATGGTTGGAGGCGACTGCCGGCGCTCGGCGATCGAGGCGAGCGCTTCGACGTAGTGACGGAGGGCGTCCCAGCTCCCCCACCCGTACTCACGGGCGACGGCGAGTTGCGCGGCCGCAAGGGTGAGCCGTGTCGACCAGGCGCGCATGCGCTCGAGGGCGCCTGCGTCGCCGGCCTGGGCGTCGCGCAAGAGCCGACGCGCCTGGTGCCGGAGGTGGTCGAGGTTGGGCTGGGAAGGAAGCTCCGGCATGACGCCTCCTTGAACATCCGGGCTCGCGTGCAGGTGCAAAGGGAGACGCTGAGCGTTGTCCCTGTCGGTTGTAGAGGGGTGGACTAGGTCCTTCCCGCGAGCCCGGCGGCGCCCCCGGCGCCCCCGATGCCACCAGCAACCTACCGGGTCGGTGGCCGATCTCGCTGCGGACTTGGGTGACGCTCCCGGCGGTTGGGGCGAGTCCAGCCGGAGAAAGCCGGCGTTGGTAGGGGTCAGGGAACCGCTAGGTATCCGGCTCGACTGTGGCATACGCATGCTATAGTCGTAGCATGACCCGCGTCCGGATCAGCACCACCGTGGATCAGCAACTTCTCGAGCAGGCACGCGAGGTGAAGGCGGGCGTGCCGGATTCAGCACTTGTCGATGACGCCTTGGCGGCCTTCCTTGCTCGACACCGTGCCGCCGAAGTCGACGCAGCTTACGCCTCATACGACGACCACCCGCTTGACGAAGACGACGAGTGGGGTGATCTCGCATCGTTCCGGGCTGCGGCAACCGCGTCATGAGCTCGTTGCCCACTCGGGGGGACGTCTGGTGGTGTGAGCTTCCCGACATTGGTCGAAGGCCGGTGGTCGTGCTATCGCGCGACGCCGCCATTCCTCGCCTTCGGCGGGCGGTCATCGCTCCGTGCACCACGACCATCCGCGGCTTGCCGAGTGAAGTTGTCCTCGAACCAGGTGACGATCCTGTGCCACGGCACTGCGTGGCCAACTTGGACTCGATCGAAAGCGTCGCCCTTGGCGTGCTCACTGAACGGATCGGCCGCCTTGCCGACGTCAGGATGCGGCAGCTTTGCGAGGCGCTCGGAGTCGCCGTTGACTGCGACCGCTGAGCCTTCACTTCGCGGTCGCCCGCGAGCCGGCGTTCGGAGATGGATGCTGTCTCCGCGCGGCTGCACGTTCGGGGATACCCGGCGACTATGACACTGCGGGTCACACGAGACCAGGCTCACGGGGTCATCGGTCGCTCTGCGTGTCGACATCCAGCGCGTCAGAAGTTGCGCCACAGGCACCGCGATGACTCCGTTTTTCGGAGTCGTCAGCACACAGGGAAGGACTCCGCGACTGGCCTGTTGCCGAACGGCGTCGAGACTGTGAGGACGGCCGAGATGCTTATCGGTGTCGTCGACATTCGTCGTCTCGACGACGTGCACATCCCCCGCACACCGACGAGCGCCAGGGTGAATTGTTGACCGGGCTCGACTACAAGACGCGGCAACGCCGGGCCGAGGTGGAATGGGCTGGATGCCGGAATCCTGTGAAGGCTCACTTGGGCGATGTGACCGCCGAGGAGTGCGCGACTGACCCGTGGGTTTGCGAGATGGACGCCCGTGATCGTCCAGGAGCGCCACGACACATTCTGAATGTTCTCAAAGGTGACGCTCTCGGTCCCTCCCCCTGAGGGGATGCGGAACTGGGGCGCGAGCAGGCCAGCTTGTACGGTCGCTCCCAGGAGCGTCACTGCGATCAAGAGCGTTCCGACCGCGATGCCCCAACGTCGCCAGGGGTGTGCCCACCGCATCGAGTGTGCCCTCCGTCGTTGACTCGTTGTACCAATACA
>JAJZJC010000061.1 GCA_021810205.1 Actinomycetes bacterium | reverse complement strand
GGCTCGAGTTGCTCACCTACGTGAGATTGGCCGCCTAGCGGTCAGCTGGCGGTCAGCTGGCGGTCACCTGGCGGTCAGCTGGCGGTCACCTGGCGGTCAGCTGGCGGTGACAGTGGTCGCTTCTGCGGCATCCGTGGCGGCTTCGTCCCCCTCGGGAGCGACCAACCCCGAGCCACTCTGCGTGATCGCCCTGATCTCGTCGGTCTCGAACCCGCTCCGCACGGCCCAGTAGAAGCACACGAGGCCGATGAGCAAGGCCCAGATGGTGTCGATCGGGAAGGTGAGGAGCTTGGGGATGTGGGTCGTCACCCCGAAAGCGCCGTAGTAGGAGAGGAACACCTCGGCCAGGATGAACGTGATCAACCAGAGCGAACGGTTGATCAGGTTCCGACCCTCCTTCGACCCGAACGCCCAGCAGAGCGCCGTGAACCCGTACACCGAGACGGCGACGAGCAGATACCACAGGAGGAACGGCGCGTGGTACTTCACGTTCGTGGCGTAGGGCGCTGTGCGCGCGGGTGACAGGACCCAGTGTCCCCAGTGCATGAGCAGGATCCACGCCGCGAGGAACAGCGCCCCGGTCACGTACCCGGCGATCCGGTTCATGTAGCCCCGCTGCGGGGCGAAGTACCAGCTGTAGATCGGGAGCCCGAGGAACAGCAGCGCCACGAGCTCGATGTCGGTCGTGAACCCCGACCAGTAGACGATGACGGTCGCAGCGAGGAATGCCAAAGGCCCCCAGAGCCAGGCCGCGCCGAGGCGAAATGGACGCGCGAGGTCCGGCGCGGTCTTGCGAAAGACCTGGAGCCCGATGCCGCCCATGATGTAGGTGAAGACGGTCATCGAGGTGACGATCCCCACGAGCCCGAACCAACTGTGCGATGGCGCCGTGAAGACGATCGCGAGGAGGAAGGAGGCCATCAGCGAGACCCACGGAATCCGGGTGCGGCGGCTCACCGACGTCCACGGCTTCGGGAAGTAACCGCTCACCCCCATGCCGTACTGGGTGCGACCGGCGGTGCCGAGGTAGATCTGGCCGGTGCCGAAGGGCGAGACGACTCCGTCGGCCACGAGCAGGTACGCCATCACCGAGACCAAGAAGGCCACGCCCGATGCCTTCATGACGGCGTAGAAGGGGCTTGCGGTCGCGAAGATGTGGCCGGCGGCGGCGGACGGCGCGCCCAGCTTCAGGTACCCGTCGACGGGCACGCCGAAGTAGTGCCACACGATGCCGCCGGTGAACGCGATCTGCAAAAGCGTGTAGATGACGATGCCGATCAGCACGGAGACGACCGTGGCGAAGGGAATGTCACGCTGCGGATTGCGCGCCTCGCCGCCGAAGTCCAGTGCCTGGCGGAACCCGAGGTAGGAGAACACGATGCCGGCGGAGGGGATGATGTAGAAGACCGTGTGCCAGCCAGCGCTCGCCATGCCCCCGGGGGGCGAGAAGTTGCTCGAGTGGAACGAGAAGGCGAAGATCAAGATGAAGGTCGCCACGGGGATGATCAACTTCCACACCATGAGGGTGTTGTTGAAGCGTCCGAGGAATCGAGCGCCGTAGACGTTGACGAAGAAGAAGCACGCCACGAGGAACACGGTGAACAGCCAGCCCTCGGGGAAATGGATGATCGACGAGGAGGTCACCGGGGACTCCAGGAGGTGCCATGTGGCAGGCGCCTGGGGGCCGATGTACTGGACGGTGGCGATGGCTTCGATCGCTGCGACCGACCCGGTTGCCAAGGTGTAGGCCCATCCGAGGATGAAGCCGGTGTACCCGCCGTGGCTCAGGTGCGGGTACCGCACGATGGCACCCGAACGCGGGATCATCGTGGAGATCTCCGCGTACGCCAGGGCGATGAGGAGCACCAGGATGCCCCCGACGATCCACGAGATGTAGGACGCGGGCCCAGCCAGGCTGTCCGCCACGAGCGCGGAGAAGAGCCATCCTGACCCGATGATCGCGCCGAGGGAGAGCATGAGGAGCTGGGATCGCGACAAGACGTGCCGCAACCTACGGTCGCTCGCCTCGTGGTCGGAACCAGCAACTGGCTTTGTGACAGCGCTCACGGTGCCCTCCTGCCTAACCCCCCAAGGGCGCAACCTTCGCCCACGACCAAGCACCGAGCTCGGCACGCGCAGCTTTTCAGCCAGGAAGTTCCGCGTCAAGCATTCTGGGTTTGGCGGCGCCAACGGCACATGACCCGTGGACGTGGACGAGGTGTCGGGGACGCCGCGCTGGCTTCGCTCAGTGCCTCGTGGACCAAGGCGCAGTCACCGTCTCGCGCAGTCACCGTCTCGCGCAGTCACCGTCTCGCGCCCGGTGAAGGTGTCGAGATCACGATGCCGTGAAGTGCGCTGCTCCCGTTGGCGCGAGGCGTCCTCGCGATCCTCCTCGCCTCCGACTACGGAAGCCTCGGGGTCGGCTTCGCGAGCCCGACGGTGGCGCGGGCCGCAGCCATCATCTTGGCGTGGGAGCTCCCGGCGTGGCCGCAGGCGGCTGTACGGCCGTCGAACATCCCGGCGACACCGCGTGAACGCACCTTGCCGTCGTGCACCGGGCCATCGGGCATGGTGCAATGGCGTCATGGACCCCGAGAGCCCGCCGGGGCCGCAGCGCCGGGGTGCCGTCGCGCCCTGCGAGGGCACCGTTGCGCCGGGCCAGGAACCGAAATGGCTGGTGCGGTTCCGGCGCGCCGCCCACATCGACTTCGCGCCCCGCTACCGGCCGCCGTCGAAGCCGAGACTGGTGCTTGCGACCGTCATCTCGGTCGTGGCCGCGCTCGCCTTCGACGAGCTCTGCGTGCGCATCGCCATTTCGACGTACCCGGCGCTGCACAGCTTCTCGCCCTTCCACGTCGCCGACTACGCGACCTTGACCGTCATCGGCGTGGTCGCCGCGTGTGCGGCGTGGCCGTTCGTCGCAGTCGTCAGCTCGACTCCCAGATGGCTGTTCTTTCGCGCCGCGATCGTCGTGGTGCTCGTGTTGTGGCTCCCCGATGTCGGGCTCTTCCTCGCAGGCGAGGCGCTCAGAGGTGTCGTGGCGCTGATGGTCATGCATCTGGGCATCTCGCTGCTCACCTACAACGCGCTCGTCCACGTCGCGACCCTCCGGCCCGACTTGCAGGTGGTCACCGAGCCCCGCAGCCTCATGCTCGCCGAGAAGACGGTGCGCCGGGTCTGGAGCTCGATGGCGATCCTCGTCGCGGCCGAGCTCGTCCTCGGCATCACCGCGATCGTGACCGTTCCCTTCGAGCGGCCGAACGCCTTGCTGCCGGCAAAGGGAACGGTGCTCTACGCGGCGCACGGCGCGGTGGGCATCGCGCTTGGCGTCGGCGCGGTGGTCGTGCTCCTCTTGTCGTCGGTCACGGGCCGCATGGCCCGGATCGGGGCGGTGATGGGGGCTGCCGGCGTGCTCGTGGGCCTTGCCGGAGGTGTGTGCGCCACGTTCCAGTCGTCGCGCTTGCTCGGGATGGCTCTCATGCTGATCGGTGTCGTCGCTGCCGGTGTCGGCTACATGGTGCCGTCGCTCGAAGCCATGGGGAAGGCGGAGGCCGCCCGCGCTGCGGCCGCCCGCGAGGCACTTGCACGCTCGTCGAGTCCAGCGCAGCCTGTCGTCGGTGTATCCACGGCCGCGAGTCGCAACGGCGCATCGGCTGAGGAGCAACGAGACACCCACCCACCTCGGCATTGAGCGCCATTGGAGGCTCGGGTCCAGGGCTCGAAACGACCGACGCGAGGCGCTCACTCCTCCTCTGTGCCGCTGGCGGGCACCCGGGTCTTGAGCCAGTCGCTGAGTTGGCGGCCAAGACGCTGGACATCGCCCGCGGTCCGTTCGAAGAAGCGCGTGAACTTCGCCTTGTAGGCGTCGACGGCAGCCTGGAATTCGGCGGAAGGCGCCGGTTCGTGGCCACGTCGAGGGTAGGAGCCGGCGCGGATCCTGTCGTACTCGCCGGACTGCACCCATTCGACGAGCTCCTTCACCCGGCGCACGGCGAAGGGGTGGTCGAGCTTCAGCTCCGCCCAGAAGCGGGCATGCCGCGAGAACAGGTCGTCCTCGCCCTGGTACTCGGTGCACTGCTTCAAGAACGCCTCGAAGTCCATACCGGGGAGCGCCCCGCCGGCCATGCGCATCATCACGCGGCAGGGGTCCAGCGGATCGGCGCGTACGAGCGCCGCGGCGCGGTCTGAAGACAGCTCTGCCGCTCGTGCCCACTCGAGGAGCGCGTAGTAGATCGCTCGAGCAGGAAGGCCGAGCAGAAGGGACTTGGGGAGCGATCCGTTCACGAACTGGCCCAGGAGGACCAGGGCGGTCGTGTAGTAGTAGTGCTCGGAGAGCACGTGACCGGCCTCGTGCGCCAGGACGGTCTGGACCTCGTCGATCGTGTAGCTCGAGACGAGCGAGGAGTTCACGACCACGATGGGCTTGTTCGCGCCGAGCGTCATGGCGTTCACGTCGGCCTGGTTGTAGACGAAGAGATCGGGCGTCGCGGGCAGGTCCAGGACCGAGGACACCTGGACGTAGCGTCGCCAGATCTCGGGGAGCTGGTCGGGCCCGACCTTCACGGCATTGCCTCGGACGACCTGGCGTAGCCGCTTCTCGTGACCGAGGTCGATGAGGCGCTTGATGACGGTATCGAGCAGCGGCACGGCGTGCAGCGCGGACGTGGCGGCTCGGTCGGCAGGATGCTCATATGCCTTCGGGCTGATCTGTTCGTAGCGGTAGGACGTCTCGATCTCGCTCAACGCGTCCACCTCGCTTCCTCGCGCCGGTCCCGGCAGCGTACCGCCGGCGCCTGTCGTGTGGCCGTCGTCGCGGGCGGAGCTGCCGGTGGCAGGCATGATCTGGGGGTGCACGCGCCCTTCGAACGCCGAGACGACGCGCGCGCCCATGGACCGCTGCGCGCGACGGGGCTCGTGCGGTCGCTCTCGGTCGCAGTCGTCCTCCAGTGGGTCGGCGCGGGCGCCCTGCTGCCCCTGCTCCCCCTCTACGTGAAGGAGCGCGGCGGGTCCGACTTCGTGGTGGGCGCGGTCATGGCCGCGTACTTCGCCGGCGCGTTCGCCTGCCAGTACCTGGCGGGTCGGCTCTCCGACAGTCTCGGACGTCTGCCGGTGCTCGTCGGGGGGCTCCTCGTCTACGCGCTCGGCAGCGTCTTGTTCGTCGTTCCGGCACCGCCGGGGCTCGAGGTCGCCTACCGCGGGCTTCAGGGTGCCGGCGCGGGTGGTGCCATGGTGGCTGCCCTCGCCGCGGTCTCTACGAGCGTGCCACTCAGCCACCGCGGCCGCGCGGCTGGCAGGCTCTACGGCGCGCAGCTCGGCGGGCTCGCTGTCGGGCCGGCGCTCGGGAGCCTCGCCGGCGTCGGTGCGATGCGGTGGCTCTTCGTCGCCGCAGCGGTGGCCGCCGTCGCGGCGGTCGGCCCGGTGTGGGCTGCATGGCGGCGGGACGCACCGGACGCCGTCATCGGCAGCGCTGCGCTGGGACACGGGGGTCGAGAGGGTGGCCGCTGGGGCGCCGACGCGCGCCCGTTGGTCGTCGTATCGGGCGAGGCAGCGACCGAGGTGGCCGTGCCGGCCGGCGTGCCGTCGACCATTGGCGCACAGGCTGCGCGGCGAGCGGTCCTCGGCGCGCTCCTCGCCGGCGGCATGATCGGGGTGACCTCAGGGGTGTACGAGTCCTGCTGGACGCTGCTCATGACCCGCCATGGGGCGTCGCAGTGGGAGATCGGCATCAGCTGGACCCTGTTCGCGCTGCCCTTCGCGCTCATGTCCCGTCCTGCCGGATGGCTCGCAGACCACCTGGACCGGCGCTGGCTCGCGGTGGCATCGCTCCTGTGGTCGGTGGCGTTCTGCGCGACGTACCCGTTCTTGCCCGGTTACGTCGTGTTGATGGCGCTCGGGGTGTGGGAGTCTCTCGGCTTTTCGATCGCCCTTCCGGCCTGCCAGTCGTTGCTCGGCGAGGCGACGGCGCCAGAGCGACACGGCCACGCCCAGGGCAGCTTCGCGGCCAGTCAGACCGCCACGACCGCGCTGGCGGCGGCCTGCGCGGGCGTGCTCTTCGGGGTGGCGGCGTGGCTGCCGTTCGTGAGCGCGGCGGCGTGCTGCGTCGCGATCGTGGTCGGGGTCGCGGCATGCTGGCGCCGCGTCCCGGGCCGCGTAGGGCGCCCGATGGCCAGCGAGGGCACCTTGGTGGCCGAGGGGACCTGACGCGCGAGCGCGCGACCACCTCGATCGGGTACGAAGGAGGCCATGACCGACGCGCGCTGGCAAGCGGTGGACGACTTTCTCACCCGCAAGCTCCTTCCCGACGATCCCACCCTGGCAGCGGTGGAGCAGCGCGCCGCGTCGGCGGGACTGCCACCGATCAGCGTGTCGGCGATGGAGGGAAGCCTGCTGCAGATCCTCGTCCGGGCGTTACGGGCGCGCCGTGTCCTCGAGATCGGGACTCTCGGCGGCTACAGCGGGATCTGGATGGCGCGGGGCCTCGAGCCTGGCGGGACGCTCGTCACCTTGGAGGTGGACGCGCACCACGCCGAGGTCGCGCGCGGCAATTTCGAGCAGGCGGGGGTTGCCGATGCGGTCGATCTTCGCGTCGGACCGGCGAGCGAGTCGCTCGCAGCGATGCGGGAGGCGGGGGAGACGCCCTTCGATCTCGTCTTCATCGACGCGGACAAAAGCGGCTACCCCGACTACGTCACCCAGTCGCTCGCGCTGTCACGCCCGGGCACGCTGCTCGTGCTCGACAACATGGTGCGCGGCGGCCAAGTCATCGACGACGGCGACGACGAGTGGGGGATCCAGGGCACGAGGGCAGCACTCGACGTGATCGCAGGTGAGCCCCGGCTCGTCGCGACGACGATCCAGACGGTGGGGATCCGAGGCTACGACGGGTTCGCGCTGGCGCTCGTGACGTACTGATCGCGCGCCGCGCCGTCGGGAGGCGCCGCGCCGTCGGGAGCCGCCGCGCCGAGCTGGGCGTCGTCGGGGCCGGGTGGCCCAGCCGACCATCGGTCCTCGAGGTGGCCGAAGCGCCAGACGAGGGCGGACAGCACCCAGGTGGCGACGAAGAGGCCGACGATGACGAAGCCGGCCGTGTTGATGCTGAAGGAGCTCGCCACGCTCCAGGCGCCCGTGGTGAGGTGGAGCTCGGTGGCGAGGAGGCCGACGAGCTCGATCGTGCCGATCAGCACGGCGACGGCGACGGAGAGCGCCGTGATGACGAGGTTGTAGTACACCTTGCGGATCGGGCGCGCGAATGCCCAGCCGTAGGCGAAGTTCATGAAGCAGCCGTCGAGCGTGTCGAACAGCGTCATGCCTGCGGCAAACAGCAGCGGCAGGGAGAGGACCGCCCAGAAGGGGAGCCCGCTGGCGACTGCCGTACCGGAGAGCACGAGCAGCGCGACCTCCGTCGCGGTATCGAACCCAAGGCCGAAGAGGACCCCGATCGGGTACATCTTCGAGGGCCGGTCGATGCGGCGGGCGAGGGGGCCGAAGAACCGGTTCATGAGGCCGCGCTGCTGGAGCTGGCGCTCGAGCTCGGCTTCGTCGTAGGTCCCCCGCCGCATGGCGACGAACGCCCGAGCGATCGAGATCAGGATCACGACGTTCAGTGCGGCGATGGCATAGAGGAACGCGCCCGAGACGAGCGTGCCGACCAGCGTGGTGACGTGGTGCAAGGTCGAGCTGCCGTGCTGCACCTGACCGTCGACGACCCGCATCCCGATGCCGAGGGCGATCGCCAGCGCGAACACCACGCTCGAGTGGCCGAGGGCGAAGAAGAAACCGACCGAGAGGGGACGCTTGCGCTCCGACATGAGCGAACGCGTCGTGTTGTCGATCGCCGAGATGTGGTCGGCGTCGAAGGCGTGGCGCATGCCCAGGGTGAGGGCGAGGAGCCCGGTGCCGACGCCGAACACGTCGGTGCGGCTCACTCGGTAATGGTGCGGCGCGGCGGCGAGCAGCAGCACGCCGCCGACGACGAAGAGGCTGAGGATCCCCGCAGCCATGCCGGCGAGCTTCAGCCGCTCGCTCGGCGAGAGCGAGGCGAGCGCATGGCGGACCCGGGTCACTGCAGCGGTGGCTGTGCCGGTCGGGGAACCTCCGATCGGGGAGCCGTCGGCAGTGCCATGTGCGCACTCTACCCAATTGCGACTCACTCTCGATAAGAGACCGTACCTCGCCCTCTCCGAGGACCTGGCACGTCTAACCTGGGAGCGTGGCCAGCTCCGGTGCGGCTCCTGTCTCGAGCACGGCCGCTCGCGTAGAGCGGCCGGTGGCTGGGCGGGGCCCAAGCAGTGCCCCGCCGCGGTCGGTGGACGAGGTGCTCTCCCTCCTCAGGGCACGCGGCGGGCGGGCGACGGCCTCGCGTCGAATCCTGCTCGAAGTGCTCTTCGACTCCCACGATCATCGCTCCGTCGAGGAGCTCGCAGCTGCGGTGCAGTCGCGCGCGCCCGACGTGCATCTCTCGACGATCTATCGGAACCTCGAGGAGCTCGAAGAGCTCGGTGTCATCGCCCACACCCATCTCGGGCACGGCCCTGCGACCTATCAGCTCGCGACGAGTGCCCACGCTCACCTCCTGTGCGAACGCTGCGGGCGACGCTATGAGGCACCCGCCGAGCTGTTCGCCGGGCTCGCCCGGGCGGCCCGGCAGCGCTACGGGTTCACCATCGATCCCCGGCACTTTGCCATCCTGGGTCGCTGCGCGGAATGTGCCTGACCGCTGCGGGTACGGCAAGCTGTAGCAGTTGTCGGTCCGGTTCGAAGGCGAGGTGACCCGTAGTGCGCAAGCTGTACGTGACCTTGATCGGTCTCACGGTGGTGTTCGCCTGTTCGATGAGCTTTGCGACCGTCGCGGTCTACGACGACACCTGGTGGCCCGGCGTCGTCGCCGGTGGAGCTCTCCTCGTGTTCGCCGCGATCGCCGGCGCGGTCATCCCTGGGCCGTTGCGATCGCTCTCCGGCGGCTACCGGCGGACTGCGCGCGCCGCGGTCATCATGTTCAGCTCCTGGTGGGGGCTCTTGTTCTTCGTCATGGCGATGATCACCTGGATCCTGGGCAAGCGAGTGGTGGGGCCGAACAACGCCTACCTCACGCTCGGCTTGCTGATCTTCCTCGGCCTCGCAGGGGCAGGGATCCAGGGGGCGCTCGCGATGACGGCGTGGTTCGTCCACGTGCGGAACCAGGCGATCGTCGTGCCCAGCCGTCTCCAGGCTCGCCTGCGCGACGCTCGTCTTGGGATCGAGCATCCGGTCGAGCCCGGCGCTCACGCCGGTCACACAGCGCCGATGCCGGAGGCCTGAGGGCGGCTCGCTCGAGACCTGGCGGCCCGGGCACGGCGGGCATGCCTGGGCAGTCCGGCAGTCCTCATGGCCGCTGGCAGAACAGGTGCCAACCGACGCCGGCCCATGCTGCGAGCGCGACATAGCGTCCGAGCCACGAGCCGAGGAGGGACCGGCCGAAGTCGGTGATGCTGGGCACGCGCGACCAGGTGCTGCTCACGACCAGCCAGCACAGCCACGCAGCAGCGATCACCGCCCACGCGGTGTCGCCGACGCTCACGGCGTCCCCTCGTCCGGCCGGCCTCTGCGCCAGGCGAACGTGAGGCACGCCCCGAGTGCGAGCCAGCCGGCGAAGATGAGCGCCCGGCCCCAGTCGTGCGCGGTCACGTCACCGAAGAGCCGGCTCAAGGTCGGCAGCGAGTGCACCTCGAGCGAGAAGCTGTAGAGGTCCCAGCTGATCGTCGCGACGATCAGCGCGGCCCAGATGCCGGCGCCAGCGAGCATCGGCATGCCGCCGGTGCTGCGCCCGCGTAGATCGTCGCCGATCGCGCCGAAGCCGTCTCGCACCCAGCTGACGCTGGACTTTCGCTGGAGGTGCCGTCCGGCCACCGCGGCCGCGACCAGCGCGCACGCGATCGTGCCGAGCACACTCCAGTGCGCGTCTGTGGCACGGCGTGACTGCGTGCCCTCCCATGCGGCGAAAGCGAGGAGGGCGGTGGTGCCTGCGGTCCACCGGGCGGCACGGCGCGTGCCGGTGTCCCAGCGTCGCGGGGATCGGGCCGGGCGCGCCCTCATCCCTGGGAGCTTAGGAGCGGCGCCTCGGGGCCGACGGGCGCGTGGCTCCTGCTGCCAGGCGCCAGGCGCGATGCACGAAGCGCTCGCGTCTTGGCGGGGGCGCTCCACATCGTGTTGTCGCGTGCGCAAGTCGTAGCAGGGCGCGCCGACGGGCGAGGCGCGCAGCTCGGAGACCCTTTCGAGAGGTCGGTCCGCGTCGCCCGGCTGCGCAGCTGGCTTGGCTCGAGGGCGCGGAGTGCCTGGTCCTGCGCTCGTCGGGCACAATGGCGCGATGCCCTCCTCGGCGTTCGTCGACGACGAGTCCGCCCAGTCCGTCCGCCCCGCCGGCCGCTTCCGCGTCTACGTCGGCTCGGCGGCGGGGGTCGGGAAGACCTGCGCGATGCTCGACGAGGGCTGGCGGCGCCTCCAGCGCGGGACCGACGTCGTCGTCGGGTTCGTCGAGACCCATGGGCGGCCCCACACCGCCGAGCTGCTCAGGGACATCCCCGTCGTGCCACGAAAGCAGGTGGAGTACCGGGGCGCGACGTTCGGCGAGATGGACTTGGACGCGGTGCTCGCGCGCCATCCCGAGGTGGCACTCGTCGACGAGCTCGCTCACACGAACGTCCCGGGGTCCGGGCGCCATGAGAAGCGATGGGAGGACGTGCTCGAGCTGCTCGACGCCGGCATTGCGGTGATCAGCACGGTCAACATCCAGCACCTCGAGAGCGTCGCCGACGCGGTGGAGTCCATCACCGGCGCGAGGGTGCGCGAGCGGGTGCCCGACTGGGTGGTGCGCAAGGCCGATCAGCTCGAGCTCATCGACTCCTCGGCCGACCAGCTGCGACGCCGGATGCTGCATGGCAACATCTACCCGCCCGACAAGGTGCCCGGAGCTCTGAACGGGTTCTTTCGCACCGAGAACCTGGTGGCATTGCGCGAGCTCGCGCTGCGCTTCGTGGCAGACGAGACCGAAGAGGAGCTGATCCGGTTCCTCGAGGGGCATCGGCCTGCGTCGGTGTGGGATACGACCGAGCGGATCCTCGTGACCGTCACGGCCGCGCCGGGCAGCGACGCGGTGGTACGCCGGGCCGCGCGCATGGCGCAGCGGGCCAAAGGCGAGCTCTTCGTGCTGCACGTGCGCGACCCGGAACGGGAAGCGAGCGGCTCGAGCAAGATCGATGCCATGCGCGTCCTTGCCGGCGACGTCGGCGGGACGTGGCTCGAGGTCGAGGGTGACGATCCCGCCCGTACGATCGTCGAGGTCGCCGCCGAGCACCAAGTGACCCAGATCGTGGTGGGCGCGAGCCAGCGGAGCCGCTGGAACGAGCTCACGAGCGGATCTGTGGTACGCAAGGTGCTGCGGGCCGCTGCCGAGCGGGGGATCGACGTGCACGTCATCGCACGCAAGGAGCTTCGGCCGAACGGCGACCCGGTGGCTGCGCTCGGTGCAGGAGCAGGAGAGGAGAGGTCGTGACGGTCACCTCTACGACGGACGCTGCCGGCGGCGCGCCGGAGGGCACGGCGCAAGAGCGGGAGATCGACGAGCTCGTCGACCAGCTGCTCGCGGACTTCCCCCCGAGCGCGAACGCACCCGAGGTCTTTCTCGGCGCGCAGTTCGACCGGGGCCTCGCGTGGGTGCACTACCCCGAGGGGCGTGGCGGCCTCGGCCGGTCGCCGGCCCTCCACCAACGCGTCCTTGTCCGTCTGCGCGATGCCGGGGCGCCGAACCCAGCGGCTCGCAACGTGATCGGCTACGGCATGGTGGCGCCGACGATCGTCACCCACGGCACCGCCGAGCAGCAGGAGCGCTACCTGCGGCCGCTGTTCACCGGTGAGGAGATCTGGTGCCAGCTCTTCAGCGAGCCAGGGGCAGGCTCCGACGTCGCAAGCCTTGCCACGCGTGCGGAGCGCGACGGTGAGGAGTGGGTGCTGAACGGCCAGAAGGTCTGGACCACCGTGGCACACCTGGCGAGCTTCGGGCTCTTGCTCGCCCGGACCGACCCTGACGTGCCAAAGCACGCCGGGATCACCGCCTTCTTGGTCGACATGCATGCGCCGGGTGTCGAGGTCCGCCCCCTGTACCAGCTCACCGGAGAGGCGGAGTTCAACGAGGTCTTCTTCACCGACGTCCACATGCCCGACAGTGCCCGGTTGGGTACCGTCGGAGAGGGATGGCGCGTCGCGCTCACCACCCTCATGAACGAGCGGGTCGCGATCGGCGGGAACGTGGGTGCACGTGACACGGGTCCGATCGCCGAGGCGCTCCGCCTGTGGCACGAGCGCTGGAAGGGGGACTCGTCGCCGCATGCGCTCGTCATGCGGGACCGCTTGGTCCAGCGCTGGATCAGCCACGAGGTCGCTCGCCTCACGAACCTGCGAGCGCTGCACAAGCGGCGCGTCGGCACCCCTGGCCCCGAGGGGTCGGTGGCGAAGCTCGCGTACGCGGAGGAGAACAAGAAGACGTACGAGCTCTGCGTGAACCTGATGGGCGCTGAGGGAATGGGCTACGGCAACGACTTCCCCCGCGTGCGACCGTCCGAGCTCACCTTCGCCTCGGCTGACGTTCGCCGAATGTTCTTGCGGGCGCGGGCGAATTCCATCGAGGGCGGCACCTCCGAAGTCATGCGGAACATCCTCGGCGAGCGCGTGCTCGGACTGCCCGGCGAACCGCGTACCGACCGCGAGCTGCCCTGGCGCGACGTCCCGCGCAGTTAGTCCGAGCAGCCTCCTCGAATCCGCCCGAGGTCAGCGAGAAGGAGGGTCGAGCTCGCCGGCGTGACGCTCCAGCCATCCGAGCGTCCGGCGCCAGGCGTCCTTTGCCGACTCGGGGTGGCAGCTCGTGGGGCGTTCGTCGCAGTGGAAGCCGTGACCGGCCTGCGGGTAGCGCACGACCTCGGACTCGACCGGCCTCGACGATGCCCCCAGCGTAGAAGGTCACAGCTGTCGCGATCGGGCGCAGGGTCGCGCCGTAGAAGGCGATCGTGCCACCCATGCAGAAGCCGACGATCGCGGTCTGCTCCCTCGAGATGCCGGCAGCCTCGATGGTGTGGAAGGAAGCGAGCACGTCATTGGTGATGCCGCGCGATGTGAGTCGCCATGACAGGTATCACCTGGCCGAGGTCGCCATAGGAGGACATGGGCGATCCCTGGCGCTGGAAGCGCGTGCGACCGCGTACCACCCAGCAGCGAAGGTAGGGCACGTCGGCTCGTACGCGGCGAGGGCGTCAGCGGCGGGGCAGCGTGCGGGGAACGACTCGGACGACGTTTCGTCGAGCTCGCCGTTGTCCTGTCGCAGCACCGCCCGTTCGTGTGAGCTCGACTGTGCGGCGGAGTCCATCGGCCGTTCCTCACTCATGGACGAGCTCCACTTCGAGTGCGCGCGCGATCGGGTTGGACCCGCCGATGACGCTGAGGACTCCGCCACGCCCCCTGACGTAGTGTGCGAGGCCAGTCAACACCCGTTTTCCCGTCTCGTCGAGGCTGGTGAGCTCGGTGGCATCGACGACGACCCGGTGAAAGGAGCTCGTGCCGAGACGGTCGAACTCGGCTTCGAGCACGCGGACGGATCCTGCGCGTAGCGCGCCGCGCAACGTGAGGACACACATGGCATCGACGTGCGCGAGGGCGACGTGGAGTTCGGTCTTGGATGTGCCGTCGTCTTCGAATCGCGCTACATGAAGCGTCTCAGCCGTCATTCGGCTCCTCCCTCACCCCTCACCCCTCACCCCTCACCCCTCGGCACTCGGCGCGTGGCTGCGGGGACCGGTGCCGTTCCTGGCGACGTCGTGCGCCAGCTCGTTCGCCGCGTCGTGGTGCGCCAGCTAGTTACCCGCGTCGACTTTGCACGTAACGGTGCCCTGCTCGTCCCAATGTTCCCGGCGTGCAATGGTCGATGAAGCTCGAATGGAGTTCCGCGGGTGGTTGTGCTCTGCGGCGCATCGGGTAAGTGCGTGACGTCGGCGAACAGTCGGCACAGCGGAGGAACAGGCGGCGGAGCGAGGAGCGGACGAGGAGCGGACGATGAGCACGGCACGGACCAATGTCGGCGTGAACGACGTGATCGACGTGGTCGAACTGCTGAAGCAGGACCACTGGTCGGTGGAGCAGCAGCTGAAGGAGCTCGACATGGCCGGCGCTGGCGCCTGCGCCAGCTGCGTGCGGGCGACCAGGTGGCGGACGCTCGGATCGGCGAGCAGTCCGAGGACGAGCAGAGAGGACTGAGGAGATGGCGAGCATCGATGGGATGCGAGTGGCATTCATGGTGGCGAACGAGGGGGTCGAACTGGCCGAACTGCGCGAACCGTGGCTGGCGGTGCAGGAGGCGGGTGGGCGCCCGCAGCTCATTGCCCCGAGTCCTGGCGAGGTGCAGACCATGCGCCACCTCGACAAGGCTGAGACGTACCCGGTCGACTTCACCGTGAGAGAGATCGAGGCAGACTCGATCGACGCGCTGGTCCTTCCTGGGGGCGTCGCGAACCCCGACCAGCTCAGGATGGACGCCGACGCGGTCGCCCTCGCGGGGGCTGCCTTCGAAGCCGGCAAGCCGGCGGCGGTGATCTGCCACGGTCCGTGGACGCTGGTCGAAGCCGGCCTGGTGAAGAACCGAACCCTCACGTCGTGGCCGAGCCTGAAGACCGACATCGAGAATGCGGGCGGCACCTGGGTCGACCAAGAGGTGAAGGTGTGCACCAACGGACCGAACGTGCTCGTCACGAGCCGCAAGCCCGACGACCTGCCCGCGTTCTGCAACACGTTGTTGGAGGTGTTCGAAGACGCCCGCAAGTAGCGCACCCATCGGGGTCAGATCGGAA
>JAJZJC010000005.1 GCA_021810205.1 Actinomycetes bacterium | reverse complement strand
CCGGTGGCGGCGGGCTGCCCGGTGGCCGCGGCGGCCTCGCGGGCCGGCGACCGCCCCAGCGCCGTTCGCGCCGGCGTCGTCGAAACGTCGAGGAGCTCGAGCCCACCCAGCTGACCACCTACACGCCTTCGACCGCGCCGGTCCCCGAGGGCGAGATCATCGTCGAGCGCGGGTCGACGGCGCGCGACCTCGGACCGAAGCTGAACCGCTCGGCCGGTGACGTCGTCCGCTTCTTGCTGCTCCAAGGCGAGATGGTGACGGCGACCCAGTCGCTGAGCGACGACATGATCGAGCTGTTCGCCGCAGAGCTGGGTGCCGACGTGCGCCTCGTCGATCCCGGTGAGGAGCGCGAGGCAGAGCTGCTGGCCAAGTACTTCGAAGACGAGGACGAAGAGGAAGAGCGCGAGGAGGACCTCCGTCCGCGCCCTCCGGTCGTCACCGTCATGGGCCACGTCGACCACGGCAAGACGCTCCTGCTCGACAGGATCCGCCAGAGCAACGTGGTCGCAGGGGAAGCAGGCGGCATCACCCAGCACATTGGTGCCTACCAGACGACATGGCACGGCCACCTGATCACCTTCATCGACACCCCGGGCCACGAGGCGTTCACCGCCATGCGCGCCCGTGGCGCCGAGGTGACCGACATCGTCGTGCTCGTCGTGGCCGCCGACGACGGCGTCATGCCGCAGACGGTCGAGGCGATCGACCACGCCCGCGCAGCGGACGTCCCGATCGTCGTCGCCGTCAACAAGATGGACCGTGCCGACGCGAACCCCGACCGCGTGCTCCAGCAGCTCGCCGAACGTGGGCTCGTGCCTGAGGCATGGGGCGGCGACACCATCACCGTCCAGGTCTCCGCGCTCGCCGGCACCGGAATCGACGAGCTGCTCGAGCAGATCACCCTCGTTGCCGAGCTCGAAGAGCTCCGGGCGAGCCCCGAAGGCAGGGCACGTGGGACGGTGCTCGAGGCGAACCTCGAGGCGGGGCGCGGACCGGTGGCGACCCTCATCGTGCAGTCGGGCACCCTGCGGGTGGGCGACCCGGTCGTGGCCGGTGCCGCGTGGGGGAAGGTCAAGGCGCTCGTCGACGACCACGGGGACCAGGTGAAAGAGGCGCTGCCCTCGATGCCCGTGCAGGTGCTCGGCTTCTCCGAGCCCCCTCAGGCGGGCGACGAGCTGCGCGGGGCGAAAGACCTGTCGACCGCGCGCACGCTCGGCGAGGCCCGAGCGCAGCGGTTCCGGCTCTCCGGGCACCTGCCGGCCCCGTCGGCGGCGACTGGCGCACGGTTGGAGGACCTGTTCGAGCAGATCCAGCGCGGGGAGACCGCGACGTTGAACCTCGTCTTGAAGGCCGACGTCCAAGGGTCGCTCGAAGCGGTGACCGAGAGCCTTCGAAAGCTCGAGCGCGAGGAGGTGAAGCTCTCCTTCGTCCACCGCGGGGTCGGGGGCATCACCGAGAACGACGTGCAGCTGGCACGGGCGTCCAATGCAACGATCATCGGCTTCAATGTCCGGCCTGACCGCCGGGCGCGGGACCTCGCCGCGACGTCGGACGTCGAGATCCGCACGTACGAGATCATCTACAAGCTGCTCGAGGACATCGAGGCGGCCATGCTCGGCATGCTCACGCCCGAGACCGAAGAAGTGGTGACCGGCGAGGCGGAGGTCCGCCAGGTCTTCCGTATCCCGCGGGTGGGTGCCGTAGCCGGGTGCTATGTCCGGGAGGGCACGATCACGCGTGGCTCCAAAGTGCGCTTCCTTCGCGAGGGCGTCGTCATCTGGCGCGGCGCCATCCAGTCTCTCCGGCGCTTCAAGGAGGATGCGCGCGAGGTGCAGGCGGGCTACGAGTGCGGTATCGGACTCACCGACTACCAGGACCTCAGGGAGGGCGACGTGATCGAGACGTTCGAGGAGCGCGAGATCGCGCGGACCTGAGGTCGCGATGCCCTCCGGCCGTGACTATCCCCGGACGCTCCGGGTGAACGAAGTGCTCCGCCAAGTGGTGGCCGAGGAGATCGAGCGCCTTGCCGACGCCGACGAGCGGCTCCGGCTGGTGACGGTGACCTCGGTCGAAGTGAGCCCGGACCTGCGGGCCGCGACCGTCTACGTGGGCACGCTCGGCGAAGAGGCGGCGAGGGCACTCGAAGAGCGGCGAGCCCAGATCCAGCGTGCAGTCGGTCAGCAGGTGCGCATCAAGCGCACGCCCCGGCTCGCCTTCAGCGCGGACCCGGCGGTCTCGGCGGGCGCGCGGGTCGAAGAGATCCTCCGGCGCCTGGGCGAAGAGCGTGCCGCGCGCCGCACGCGCGCGGCCGCCCCCGGACCGACAGCGCGCGGTCCGAAGCCCACGTGAGCCCTTCGCCCGTCGTCGGGCCGACCGGTCTCGTCGTCGTGGACAAGGAGCCGGGATGGACCTCGCACGACGTGGTCGCGCGGACGCGCTCGATCTTCGGGCAGCGCCGCGTCGGCCACGCCGGCACCCTCGATCCCGATGCGACGGGTGTCTTGTTGGTGGGGCTCGGGCGGGTGACGCGCCTGCTTCGCTTCCTCACCGGCTTGCGCAAGGAGTACAACGCCGAGATCGTGCTCGGCGTCGCGACCGACAGCCTCGACGCGTCGGGCGCGGTCGTGGGCGAATGGGACATGTCGTCGGTCTCCCTCGCCGAGGCGCGAGAGGCCGCGACGCGTCTCACCGGGCACATAGAGCAGGTTCCCCCCATGGTCTCTGCCGTCAAGATCGGCGGCCGTAGGCTGCACGAGCTGGCTCGCCAGGGCCTCGAGGTGGAACGGCCCCCGCGCCCGGTGTGCGTCTACCGCTTCGATCTCGAAGAGACCGGCGAGCCTGGCGTGTTCGCCGCGTCGGTCGAGTGCTCCTCGGGGACCTACGTGCGCACGCTGGCCGCGGACCTCGGTCACCTGCTCGGCGGCGGCGCACATCTGCGGGCGTTGCGCCGCACGCGTGTGGGCTCGTTCGGCGTGCAAGAGGCAACGCGCGTCGGGGCGCTCGAGCCGTCGTCGCTACGCTCGCCCGCCGACGCGGTGCGGGACCTCGACTGCGTCGCCGTCGACGCGCAGACCGCCGTCTTCGTCTCGCGTGGCAGGCCGCTCGACCGCGCGTCGCTCGGTGCGGCCGGCGAGGGGCCGTGGGCAGTGGTGGACCCGACCGGTCGGCTGCTCGCGGTCTACGAGTCCTCGGGGAAGCACGCCATGCGCCCCGCGGTGGTGCTCGCCTCGCGCTGACCTTCCTCTGGGCGGCCTATCCTCCGGGGCGTGCAGGTCGTGCCCCTCGAGGAAGCGAACCTCGGCGCGATCGGCTCTGCCGTCACCATCGGCGCCTACGACGGTGTCCACCTCGGCCACCGCCTGTTGCTCAGGGTGCTCGCCGAGCGCGCGGACGCGCTCGGCGTTCCCGCCGTCGTGCTGACCTTCGACCGCCACCCAGCGACGGTGACCCGGCCTGCCTTGGCGCCGGCGCTGCTCACGGACCCCGAACAGAAGTACGAGCTGCTCGCCGCATGCGGCGCCGACGTCACCGTCGTGATGCACTTCGACGCCTCGCGCGCGGCCGAAGAGGCCGAGGGCTTCGTCGATGCGGTGCTCGTCGGCGCGCTCGGGGCACGCACCGTGGTGGTTGGAGAGGACTTCCACTTCGGCCGCGGCCGGCACGGCGACGTCGGGGTGCTCCAGACGCTCGGGGCGGCCCGGGGCTTCGACGTGGTCGGCGTGCCCCTCGCCACGCCTGCCGCTGGGCATGGCGGCGTGGTCTCCTCGACGCGGATCCGGGGGCTCTTGGCCGAGGGCGACGTGGCGTCGGCGGCGGCGCTCCTGGCAAGACCCCATGAGGTTCGAGGCGCCGTCGTCCACGGCGATGGCCGAGGCGGCGCGGAGCTGGGAGTCCCCACCGCCAACGTGGCTGTTCCCGACTGGCTCGCCTTGCCCGCCGTCGGCATCTACGCGGGCCGATGCCGCCGCGCGGACGGGTCGTCGTACGCGGCTGCCATCTCGGTGGGTCGCCGACCGACCTTCTACGAGCCCGCCTCGGGACCAGGCGGCACGCTCCCGGGCAGCACCGTGCGTCCGCTGCTCGAGGCGCACCTGCTCGACTTCTCCGGTGACCTCTATGGCGAACGGGTGGCGGTGTCCTTCCTCACGCGCCTGCGGGAGGAACGCCGGTTCGAGCGGGTCGAGGACCTCGTGGTCCAGATGCACGACGACCTGGCGCAGACCCGGGCCATCGTCTGCGGCTGAGGCCCTCGAGCCCGTCGCAGGTGCTAACGTTGCACAGGGCTGCGGCGCGGTGCCGTGCCCGTTGCCCCGAAGGAATCCCGAGGTCTGGTCTTACATGCCCGAGAAGCAGGTCATCATCACCGACCACCGGCTCCACGAGACGGACACCGGTTCGCCTGAAGTGCAGATCGCGCTCCTCACCGATCGGATCTCGCATCTCACGGAGCACCTGAAAATCCACAAGGGCGATCACCACACGCGCCGTGGACTGATGAAGCTGATCGGCCGCCGTCGTCGGCTCTTGGACTACGTCCGGGACAACGACGTGGAGCGATACCGTTCGATCATCGGCCGCCTCGGGATCCGCCGCTAGCACACGAACCGCCCGACCCCCGTGGTCGGGCGGTGGCACAAAACAGATGGGCGCGCCGCGACGTCGGCTGCCAGTCGCCGATCACCCGGGAGCTGCCGGGGTGGTCGACCACTGGGAACCGGCCGCAGCCCTGCCCCACAGACAAAGGAGTACCGGTGGCTGAGGCCATTTCCGTGTCGGCGCCGATCAGTGGCACCGACCGCACCATGTCGTTCGAGGCGGGCAAGCTCGCGCAACAGGCAGACGGCGCGGTCCTCGGCCGCATCGGCGACACCGTCGTCCTGGCGACCGCCGTCGCAGCCCGATCGGTGCGCGAGGGTACCGACTTCTTCCCGCTGACCGTCGATATCGAAGAGCGCGCGTATGCCGCGGGCAAGATCCCCGGCTCCTTCTTCCGCCGTGAGGGCAAGGCGTCCGACCAGGCGATCTTGACCTGCCGGCTGATCGATCGCCCGTTGCGCCCGTCGTTTCCCAAGGGCTTCCGCAACGAGGTGCACATCGTGGGCACCGTGTTCGGCGCGGACCAAGAGAACCCCCACGACGTGCTCGCGATCAACGCGGCGTCCGCCGCCCTCATGATCTCGGGCATCCCCTTCGACGGCCCCATCGGTGCGGCGCGCATCGCGTACTCGACCGAGGGCGATTGGGTCCCGCACCCCACGTTCGAGCAGGGAGACGACTCGACCTTCGAGCTCGTCGTCGCCGGTCGTGCGCTGTCGAAGGACGCAGACGCCGAGATCGCCATCATGATGGTCGAGGCCGGCGGTACCGAGCGCTCCTGGAGGTTCTACGAAGACGGCGCTCCCAAGGTCAACGAGGAGGTGCTCGCCGAGGGCCTCGAGTCGGCCAAGACCTGGATCCGCGAGTCGATCAACCTCCAGCGCGAGCTGGTGGCCCGCATGGTCGAGGCGCGCGGGCCGATCGAGCCGGTTCCGTTCCAGACGTACTCGGACTACGGCGACGACGTCTGGGCGCGAGTCCAAGAGGTTGCCACCGAGCGGGTCGGCAAGGTGATCGCGATCGCCGACAAGGCACAGCGGAACGCGGCGACCGACGAGGTGAGCGCGGCGGTCGTCGCTGAGCTCGGCCCCGAGTTCTTCGAGCGTGAGCGCGAGATCACCGCCGCGCTGCGGGCGCTGAACAAGAAGCTGGTGCGCAAGCGCATCGTCGAGGAGGGCCTGCGCATCGACGGTAGGACGACGTCGCAGATCAGGCCGCTCTCGGCCGAAGTCGACCTCTTCCCGACCGCGCACGGTTCGTCGCTCTTCCAGCGCGGTGAGACCCAGGTGCTGAACGTCTGCACCCTTGGTATGCCGCGGATGGACCAGATGCTCGACACCATCTCGCCCGATGTCTCCAAGCGTTACATGCACCACTACAACTTCCCTCCGTACTCGACGGGGGAGACCGGCTTCATGCGCGGTCCGAAGCGCCGGGAGATCGGCCACGGCCTGCTCGCCGAGCGGGCCTTGCTGCCGGTGATCCCGCCGAAGGACGAATTCCCATACGCGCTCCGCCTCGTCTCCGACGTCTTGTCTTCGAACGGCTCGACGTCGATGGCCTCGGTCTGCGCGTCGACCCTCTCGCTCATGGCGGCGGGTGTGCCCATCAAGGCGCCGGTGGCCGGCATCGCCATGGGCCTCGTCCACGACGAGGGCGCCTATGTCACCTTGACCGACATCCTCGGCGCCGAGGACGCCTTCGGCGACATGGACTTCAAGGTGGCTGGCACCGCGGACGCCGTGACGGCCCTCCAGCTCGACACCAAGATCGACGGCCTGCCCGCCGACGTCCTTGCCCAGGCCCTTCGCCAGGCCAAGGAGGCGCGCCTCACGATCTTGGGTGTGATGCACGACACCATCGCGGAGCCCCGCGACCACGTGGCGCTGAGTGCGCCCAAGATCGTCTCGATGCAGATCCCGATCGACAAGATCGGCGAGGTCATCGGCCCGAAGGGCAAGGTGATCAATACGCTGCAGCAGGAGACCGGTGCGGACATCGCCGTGGACGACGACGGCATGGTCGGCACGGTCACCATCGGTGCCAAGGACGGCAACGCGGTCGAAGAAGCGCGCCGACGGATCGAGTTGATCCTGACACCGCCCACGGCCGAGGTGGGCGCGGTGTACTCGGGCAAGGTCGTGAACGTGACCAAGTTCGGTGCATTCGTGAACATCCTCCCGGGACGCGACGGCCTGCTCCACATCTCCAAGCTCTCGCCGCTCGCCGGCGGCAAGCGCGTCGAGCAGGCAGAGTCGGTGGTGACGCTCGGCCAGCCGCTCGAGGTGCGCGTCGACGACATCGATCCGCAGGGGAAGGTCTCCCTCTCCCTCGTCCAAGCTCGTGGCGACGGAGAGGGCGCGGGTGCCAGTTCGGGCGCGAGTGCCGGGGACGCCGACGGCGTCGCCCAACGGGCGCAGGTGTCCTTCGAGGACGCGTTCGAGGCTGAGCTCGTGGCCGACCTCGGTGACCTCGGTCCGGCCGTGGCGTCGAGCCCCCCGCGCGGCGATGGCGGCCAGGGCGGCGGCGACCGCCGCGGCGGGGGGCGCAGCAGGCGGCCGAGACGGCGGTGAGTCCTCGGCGCCAGGGGGGCGCCGGGATCACGAGTGAGGTGCTCGGCTCGGGACTCCGGGTCGTCACCGAGACGATGCCCGACGTCAGCTCCGTCGCGATCGGCTTCTGGGTGGGGACGGGCTCGCGCGACGAGCCGGTGGAGTTCGCCGGAGCGTCGCACTTCTTGGAGCACCTGCTCTTCAAGGGCACCCCCACGCGTTCGGCCGCGGCGATCGCCGAGGCGCTCGACGAGGTCGGCGGCGATTGCAACGCGTTCACCACCAAGGAGTACACGGCGTTCTACGTGCGCCTGCTCTCCGAGCACCTGTCGCTCGGTTTCGACATCCTGGGCGACATCATGGAGACGCCTGCCCTGGCACCCCATGATCTGGAGGCAGAGCGCACTGTCATCCTCGACGAGATCTTGATGCATGCCGACGAGCCGTCGGACCTCGCTGCGGAGCAGGCGATGGCGGCGATCTTCGCGGGGCATCCGCTTGGGCGCGACACGCTCGGGACGGCCGAGAGCGTCGGGTCGATCACGACGGCCGACGTCCGCGCGTTCTTCGAGCAGCACTATCGTCCCCGCAACATGGTGGTGTCCGTTGCCGGTGACTGCACGCACGAGGACGTCGTGGCAGCGCTGGCGGACCGTTTCGCGCACCGGCCCGGGGGCGCGGCTCCTGCCCGGCAGCCGGTTGGTTCCGACGTTCGCACCCTGTCGGTGGTGCGACGCCCGACCGAGCAGGCGCACCTCGTGCTCGCGATGCGGACTGCGTCACGCTTCGACGACGACCGCTGGCCGCTCGGTGTCTTGAACGTCGTCCTGGGCGGCGGCCTCTCCAGCCGCCTCTTCCAGAAAGTGCGCGAGGAGCGCGGGCTCGCGTACTCGATCTGGTCGGATCGCAGCGGCTTCTACGACACCGGATGCCTCACCATCTCGGCGGGTACCGCGCCCGAGCACGCACACGAGGTCTTGCGGATCGCCACCGCCGAGCTCGAGGACCTCGCGACCGACGGCATCACCGAGCGCGAGCTGCGGATCGCCAAGGGGAACCTGCGTTCCGAGACGCTCTTGTCGAACGAGGACTCAGGAGCGAGGATGAGCCGCCTGGGCTCCTCCGTCCTGCTCTACGACCATGCCTGGACCATCGACGAGGTGCTGGCACGCGTGGGCGCAGTGGAGGCCGACGACGTGCGGCGCGTGGCCGCCGCTCTCGCCGCCGCGCCGCGCTCGCTCGCCGTGGTGGGCCCGTTCGACGAGGAGGCCTTCGACCAAGCGGCGCTCGGGCTCTCGGGCCGCGCCGCCTGAGGACTGCGCGGCGGTGGCTCCCTCGGCGAGGCCCGTCGCGATGCGAACGGGGTCGGGGAGGAGCGCCACCGAGGTGGGCTCGGACGACAGCGCCGCCGGCGCTGCACGGACGCGTTACCGCGCTGGGGGTGGCCGACGTGTCCGTGCACGGCTGTCGTCGGCGGACCGAAACGCCGTCGCGGTGCTCGTCGTGCTGCCGCTCGTGCTGTTCGTCGTCCCGGCGTTGCTGGGCTGGCCCGACATCACGGGCGACAACCTCATCCAGAACTTCCCGCTGCGCGCGCTGTCGGGGGCCCAGATGCGTGCTGGGCACCTGCCCCTTTGGAACCCCTACATCTGGTCGGGCTCCCCGCTGCTCGGCGGGCTGAACGCCGGGTCCTTCTATCCGTTCACCTTCGCCTTCGTCGTGCTCGCACCGGTGGCAGCCTGGGTCGTGAACCTGCTCGGCGTCTACTGGGCAGGCGGGCTCGGGCTGTACGCGCTGTGCCGCCAGTACCGGCTGCGTCCGCTCCCGAGCTTCCTCGGTGCCATCACCTTCGCGTTCTCCGGGACGATGGCGGCGCAGGTCGTCCACATCGCGCTCGTCCAGGGGACGGCATGGATGCCGCTCCTCGTCCTTGCAGAGATCCGGCTCTCGTGGGTGCTCTTGGGCACCGGACCCGCCACGGCCACGGCGGAGGCGCGTAGCGCATCGCCGTGGCCGTGGGTCGCGTTGCTCGCAGCCCTCGTCGGCCTCGAAGCGCTGACCGGCGAGCCTCGTTGCATCGCGGAGACCGAGATCGTGGGTACCGCCGTCGGCCTCTGGCTCGTGGTGCGCCCGTATCGGGGTGTGGTCGTCGCGTGGCGGCGTCGTGCGACCTACCTCGGGCTCGCTGTTCTCGCCGGCGCATGGGGGGTGGCGCTCGCCGCGGCGGAGCTGGCTCCGGGGTGGTCGTTCATCCAGCTCTCGCAGCGCTCGGTCGAGTCCTACTCGTTCTTCGGCGCGGGCTCGCTTCCCACGCGATGGAGCCTGCTGCTCTTCGTGCCCGACCTCCTCGGCGGCGCCGGGCACTTCGGCCAGCCGGCGTACTTCGCCCACTACAACCTCGTCGAGGTCACGAGCTACGTCGGGCTCCTCCCGCTCAGCGCGGTGCTCGTCCTGCTCACGCGTACCTTCGGACGGCGCCGCAGCCGCGCGTCCTCGGACTGGGGGATGTGGCTGGTGATCCTGGTGCTCGGGCTCTTCTTGGCATGGGGCTCGTCCACGCCGCTGGGCCACCTGTGGCAGGCCATTCCGCTCTTCGGCAAGACGCGGCTCCAGAGTAGAAACGTCGAGATCGCCGACCTGGCGCTTGCTGTGCTCCTCGCCTTCTGGCTCGACGGCCTGTGCAGCGGGCGTGCCGCGGCACAGCGCAGTGGGACGGCTGGCTGGCGGCTCGCTCTCGCGCTCGTCCCGGCCGCCACCGTCGTCGTTCTGTGCGCGGTGACGCTCGCCGCGCCGGGAGCGATGGAGGGCTGGCTGGGCGTCGCGGCGCGCAGCGCGCACCTCGCCGTCGGGCTGTGGCCGTGGTTCGCGGCGTCGATGGCCGTGGCGGCGGCGGTCGCGGTGCTGCTCGTCGGATGGCGTCACTTCGGGGCGCGCGCGCGCCGTCGTCTCCTCGTGGGCATCGTCGTCGCGGACATCGCACTCCTCGTGCTCGCGACCAGTGACCTCGCGACGCGCTCGACAATCACGCTCGAACCAACGCATGCCGACGCAGCGGCCGTCGTCGGAACGACCGGACGGTTCGCGATCGTCCAGACCTCGATGTTCAACGGGGGCGCCGTCACGAGGATCGGTCAGCCGGACCTGAATGCGTTCTCCAAGGCCCCGAGCGTCCAGGGCTACGGCTCGATCCTCGGCGCCGTGTACGCGGCGGCGACGGGCACGCACACCTTCGACTCGATGACAGGGTGCGCGCTCGCCCGCGGCACCTTCGGGCAGCTGCGCCTCGCGACCCTGCTCGCGGTCCCGAGCGAGCTCGCGCGCGGGCTCGGCGCGACAGGGAGCGTGCCCCCCGCGCCACCACCGTGCAGTGGCGTCCGGGGTCCACGGCGCGCAGCACCTGGGGGCGTCCAGCCAGCCGGCACCGCGCGTCAGGCGCTCTACTTGGGATTCACCACCGCACTCAGCGCGGTCACACTCGTCGTCGCGGGCTCCGGCTCGTCGGCGGGCCCGCGTACGGTGAGGCCCGAGGTCGCCGTGGTCACGCCCACGGGCGCGGTCCGCGTGCCGAGGCAGACCATGACGCGCAGCGCGGCGGGATGGACCGCCACCTTCGTCCGAGCGCAGACGGCGGACGGTATCGTCGTCGAGCACGTGCCAGGGACGGTGTCGGAGTCCTCGACGGCGAGAGGGACGCGCGGCGCCTGGGCGTTCGACGGCCCCCTCCAGGCGGGACTCGACACGTCGGTGTGGCGGTTCACCGGCACCTACGGTCAGCTTGCACGCTTCGTTCGCAGCGTGCCGGTCCACCCCCCGGTGTGGTTGACACATCCGGCGCCAGGATCGTCGGTCCGACAGGTGCGGGCGAGCGAGTGGGGGACGAGCGTCGACCGGGTGACCGCCACCCGGCCGGTGACCGTCGTGTGGAGCGAGTCGTACCTGCCTGGGTGGCACGCGCGGCTCGTGGGGAGGCGAGATGGACGGTCCGAGCAGGTGCCCGTGCACCGCCATGGCCTTGTCCAGTCGGTGCGGGTACCGGGGGGATCCTGGACGCTGACCTTCACCTACCGCGCGCCGAACCTGGACCTCGGTGCCGTGGGCACGCTCGTCGCGCTCGCCGGGTTCGCCGGGTTCGGCGCGACCGTGATGATCGACCGGCGGCGAGCCCGCTCACGAGGCATTGGCGTCCAGCCGATAGCGTGAACGCGGTGATCCGGGTGGGCGTGGTCGGAGGGGCCGGGCGGATGGGCCGGGAGGTCTGCGCGGCCGTCGCCGAGGCGCCGGACCTCGTGCTCGCTGCGGTCGTCGACCCGGCGTTCGGCACCGGTGGTGACGGGGCGGCCGAGCTCCACGGCGCAGCCGTGGCACACGCGCCCCACGTGGAGATGCTCGTGGGCGCACAGCTCGAGATCCTTTCGGACGCCGACGTGGACGTCGTCGTGGACTTCAGCGTCGCCGACGCGGCGCGCGCCACGCTGCCGTGGTGCGCGGCCCACGGTATCCACGCGGTCGTCGGCACGACCGGGCTCGGCCCGAAGGACATGGCCGATCTCGAGCGATGCTTCGACGGCGGACGTGCCAACGCGGTGGTGGCGCCGAACTTCGCCATCGGTGCCGTCTTGCTGATGCGCTTCTGCGAGCTCGCGGCGCCCCACATGGAGGGTGCCGAGGTCATCGAGCTCCACCACGAGAACAAGCGCGACGCGCCGTCGGGGACCGCGCTGCGCACGGCGACTCGGATCGCCGCGGCACGCGAGGCTGCCGGTGCCCCGCCGTGGCCCCCCGACGCCACGAGCGACATGGTCGTCGAAGGGGCGCGAGGGGGCGCAGCGGAGGGCGGCGTCCGCGTGCACGCGCTGCGGCTCCCCGGGCTCGTCGCGCACGAAGAGGTGGTGTTCGGCGCGCTCGGCCAGTCCCTCACGATCCGCCACGACTCCTTCGACCGACGATCGTTCATGCCTGGGGTCCTCTTGGCGGTCCGCGAGGTGCAGGGTCGCCGCGGGCTCACGGTCGGGCTCGAGTCCCTCCTCGGGCTATGACGCTGTCCTGACATGCCCGGCCAGGACGTGCGCTCGCGTCTCGTGCGCGCCGCGTCCGAGTGCGTCGCGCGCTGGGGGCTGGCCAAGACCACCGTCGAAGACGCTGCACGCGAGGCCGGCATCTCGAGGGCGACGGTCTACCGGTACTTCCCTGGCGGGCGCGACGAGCTGTTCGGCGCGGTCGTCGCGCGAGAGACCGACCGCTTCCTCGGCCGGCTCTACGCGGCGGTGCGCGGCGCCGGCACCCTCGAATCGGTGCTCGAGGCGGGTCTTGCCTTCGCGCACCGCGACGTGCGCGAGCACCGCGTCCTCCAGCGTGTCTTGGAGACCGAGCCGGACGTGCTGCTCCCAAAGCTCACCGTCGAAGGCGCCGACGCGCAGCAGAGGATCGCAGCCTTTCTCGAGCCCTACCTCACGAGCCAGGTGGTCGCGCCGGGGATCGCGCCGCACGACGCGGCCCAGTTCCTCGCACGCATGGCCCTGTCGTACATCTCGTCGCCTGGCCGATGGGATCTCGACGATCCGGCCGACGCGGCACGTCTCGTGCGCGCGCAGCTGCTGGGAGCGATCCTGCCACCCCGTCGACGACCTGCAACGGCCACGCGTTGACGCTGAGACATCTTTCGCCTTACTGTTCCACGATGGGACGTGTGACCGGCGTCTCGGGAGGGCACGGCGTGGACGACCGCTCGTCGTCACGAGCACGTGTCGTCGATGCCGCATTGCGCTGCCTTGCCAAGAGCGGCCTCGCCAAGACCACGGTCGACGACGTCGCGCGCGACGCAGGGATCTCCCGAGCCACCCTCTATCGCTTGTTCCCCGGGGGCAAGGACGCCGTCGTGCAGGCCGTGGTCGAGTCCGAGGTCTGCCGGCTCTTCTCCGCGCTCGGCGCGGCGATGGGGGAGGCGCAGGACCTCGAGTCACTGGTCGTGCGCGCCATGTGCGAGGCTGCCCGCGAGCTGTCCACTCACGAGGTGATCGCCTACCTCCTCTCGCACGAGCCGGGGACCATCCTCCCGCACCTCACGTTCGCCGGGCTGGACCGGCTGCTCGAGGCCACGACCAGCTTCGCCGCGCCCTACTTCGAGCGGTGGCTGGAGCCTGCGGACGCCGCGCGCGCCGCCGAGTGGGTGACGCGCATCGTCATCTCGTACCTGGTCTGTCCCGACGACGGCATCGACCTGGACGATCCGAGGGCGGTGGAGCGGCTCGTGGCGACGTTCGTCCTCCCGGGCATCCAGGCACTCAGGCTCTGGGTGGACGCATGACCGGCCGAGGAGATGGTCCGACGTGGACGAGACAGTGGACGAGACAGTGGACGAGACAGTGGACGAGACAGTGAGGTTCGCAATGGCCGAAGGGAGCGAGATGATGACGACGTCGATCGAGGACGGTATGCACTCGAACGAAGAGCTGATCGGTCGCGCCGACGTGCGCGACCTCGCGGCAGTGTTCGCTACCGTCGGGCACGAGGATCCCGAGGGCCACCACGCGGTAGTCGACAACTGCCCTGCTGAGTTCACCTGGGATTACGAGAAGGGCGCCCGGCCCCGCCTCGACAAGCTCTACGAGAAGGCGAAGCGGGCTCAGTGGAACGCGCAGACCGACCTGCCGTGGCAGACCGAGGTAGACCAGGAGCGGGTGGTCCTCTTGAACCAAGAGGCGAACCCTGGGCAGCTCGGCTGGTCCGACAGCGACGTCGCCGGCACCGCTCTCGAACGCTGGGGTGACAAGGAGTGGCTGCGGCTCGGTATCGAGTACCAGAACTGGATGCTGTCCCAGTTCATGCACGGTGAGCAGGGGGCGCTGCTGTGCACCTCCAAGATCGTCGAAACGGTGCCGTGGATGGACGCCAAGTACTATGCGTCGACCCAGGTCATGGACGAGGCCCGCCACGTCGAGGTGTTCTCCCGCTATCTCGACGAGAAGCTGTCTGGCCACTATCCCATCAACGCGCACCTGGGCCTGCTCCTCGACGACATCATCGCCGACCGGCGCTGGGACATGACCTACCTCGGGATGCAGATCATGGTCGAGGGCCTGGCGCTCGCCGCCTTCGGCCTCATCCACGCCACCACCCAGGAGCCGCTCTTGAAGCAGCTCCTGCGCTACGTGATGGCCGACGAGGCGCGCCACGTGGCGTTCGGCGTGATCAGCCTCCAGGACTACTACCAGGAGCTGAGCGCCGCGGAGCTGCGCGAGCGCCAGGAGTTCGCCTTCGAGGCCGCCGTCCGCATGAAGGACCGTATGGCCATGCAGGAGGTGTGGCACCGGTTGGAGGTGCCCGTCGACGACGTTGTCACCGTGATGTCGCGGTCGCCGCAGAACGACGAGTTCCAGATCCTCTTGTTCTCCAAGATCGTGCCGAACCTCAAGAAACTGGGGCTCCTCGACGCCGCCGATGGATGGCTGCGCCAGAAGTTCACCGAGATGGGCGCGATCGCGTTCGAAGACCTCGTCGACACGGAGCAAGAGCTCGACGCCGTCGCCGACGGCTCCCCGGTGGACCGCCACGTCGCCTAGCGTCCGGGCCCCCGGTCACCCGGGCGCCCCCAAAGGGCCGCGCATGGACCCTGGTAGCGTGACGCGATGATGCGTCCCGCTCGCTTTGGTGCCGTCCTCACGGCGATGGTGACGCCGTTCATGCCCGACGGCTCGCTCGACATCGACGGCGCCGTCCACTTGGCGCGTTGGCTCACTGCCAATGGCAGCGACGGGCTGATCGTCGCCGGCACCACCGGTGAGGGACCGGTGCTCTCCGCCGAGGAGGCAGGCGCGCTCTGGCGAGCGGTTGCCGAGAGCGTCGAGGTACCGGTCATTGCCGGCACCGGTACGAACGACACCCGCCACTCGATCGAGCTCACCAAGCTGGCGACCGACTGCGGTGTCGACGCCGTGCTGGTGGTCACCCCTTACTACAACCGTCCCTCGCAGGACGGGCTGTTCGCGCACTTCTCGGCGGTCGCCTGCGCCACGTCGCTGCCGGTGGTCCTCTACGACATCCCCGTGCGCTCGGGGCGGCGCATCGGACTGCACACGATGCTGCGGCTGGCGACCCAAGTGCCCAACATCGTCGCGGTGAAGGACGCTGCCGGCGATCCCGCGGGCTCGGCGCGACTGCTCGCGCAGGCGCCCGAGGGATTCGAGCTCTACAGCGGCGACGACGCGCTCACGCTCCCGCTCATATCGATCGGCGGCGTCGGGGTCATCTCGGTGTGCGCGCACTGGGCGGGGCGTGAGATGCACGACATGGTCACAGCAGCACTGAAGGGCGACGTCGAGACCGCAGCCCGCCTGAACGCCAAGCTGGTGGAGTCCTACGACTTCGAGTCCACCGAGGCGTTCCCGAACCCGCTCCCCGCCAAGGCCGCGTGCCGTGCGCTCGGCCTGCCCGCGGGGCACTGCCGCCTTCCGCTCGGTGAGGCTCCTCCGGAGCTCGAAGGTGAGGCGACGCGCGTCCTCACCAGGCTCGACGCGGCGGCACTGCGGACCGCGACCTAGTAGGTCGCTGCTCGTGGCCACGCCTGCACCGGTCCGCGTCGTCTTCCTGGGTGGCCTCGGGGAGATCGGCCGGAACTGCGCGTGCGTCGAGGTCGACGGCAGGATCATCGTCCTCGACTGCGGCGTCATGTTCCCCGAGCCCGACATGCCAGGGGTGGACCTCGTCCTGCCCGACTTCACGTACCTGCGCGAGCAACGTGACCGTGTCGACGCCGTCGTCCTCACGCATGGTCACGAGGACCACACCGGGGGTCTCGCATACCTCTTGCGCGAACTGGAGGTACCGATCTACGGCTCCGAGCTCGCCCTCGGGCTCGCGCGAAACCGGATCGACGAGGCGGGGCTCGGCGACCGTGCCCGCTACGTCACGGTGGGCGACGGCGAGCGACGAGCGGTCGGTCCCTGCGAGATCGAATTCATCCCGGTGACCCATTCGGTGCCGTGCGGCTTCGCGCTCGCGTTCCACACCCCCCAAGGTGTGGTCCTGCACTCAGGCGACTTCAAGCTCGATCTGCAGCCCGTCGACGGGCGGCGCACCGATCTCGCCCGTATCGGCGCGATCGCTTCGAACGAGGGGATCGCGCTGCTGCTGTCGGACTCCACCAACGCCGAGGAGCCAGGCTTCACCGACTCCGAGAGCACGGTCGGCGCCACGATGGCGAGGGTCTTCGCCGCGAGCCACGGGCGCCGGGTGGTCGTGGCATGCTTCGCCAGTCACATCCACCGCGTCCAGCAGGTCGTCGACGCGGCCGTCGCGAGCGGGCGCCGGGTCGCGACGCTCGGGCGGTCGATGGCCAAGAACGTCGATCTGGCCTCGCGCCTCGGCCTTCTCTCGGTGCCCGAGGGTGCGCTCGTCGCGATCGAAGACGTCCCGGAGCTGCCCGACGGGGACGTGTGCGTCATCTCGACGGGGTCCCAGGGCGAGCCGATGTCGGCGCTGTCGCTCATGGCGACGGGGGAGAACAAGTGGCTGCGCATCGAGGACGGCGATGTGGTCGTCATCAGCGCCCACCCGATCCCGGGCAACGAGTGGTCGGTCGGCCGAGTGATCGACGAGCTGCACCGGCGCGGAGCCCAGGTCGTGCACAGCGGCACCGAGGCAGTGCACGTGAGCGGGCACGCTCGCCAGGGCGAGCTCCAGACGCTGCTGTCGGTCGCAAGGCCCCGTGCCTTCGTCCCAGTGCACGGCGAGTACCGCCACCTCGTGCACCACTGCGCGCTGGCCCGAGCGACGGGGGTGCCCGACGACCAGGTGCTCTTGTGCGAAGACGGTGACGTGATCCGCCTCGACGCGGCGGGCCTCCGGCGCGACGGCACCGTGCCCGCGGGGTACCTCTACGTCGACGGCACCGTCGGTGACGTGGGCCACGGGGTGCTGCGGGACCGTCGCCTGCTCGCAGAAGAGGGCGTCGTCATGGTGGTCGCCACCGTCGACCTCCAGCGCCAGGTGCTCACCGGCACCCCGCAGATCGAGACCAAGGGATGGGTGTACGCCCCCGAGGCCGAATCGCTGCTCGAGGACGCGTCGGCGGCGGTGGCCGAGGCGCTCATCGACGCGATGGCCGACGGCGCCCACGACGTCGAGGTGCTCACCCGCCAGGCGCGCCGGGCGCTTGGTCGCCTGGTGAACGAGCGGACGCGGCGTCGGCCCATGGTGATCCCCGTGGTGCTCACGGTCTGACGCCCTCGCATCGTGCCAGCTGAGCCAGCTGAGCCAGCCCAGCTGAGCCAGCTGAGCCGCTTGAGCCACTCAGCTGGGATCGGGACGTCGGGGCTCGCCGTGTGCGGCGTTCGCGGTGCCCCGCCGCCAGTACGCCTTGTGGTCGATGTCGACTGGGTCCACCCCGCGCTCGACCAGCGCAGCCCGCGCGGCGGCCACCTGGTGGAGCTCTCCGAAGACGTAGGCATGTCCGCCCCCAGGTGGCAGCGTGACCTGCCCGACCCACTCGGCGAGCGCGCGTCCCGTGCCCGGCTCGCTCGTACGGTGCAGCCAGTCGAGCGCGAGCTGGCACCGTGGGTCTTCAGGTGCCAGCTCGTCGTCAGGGCCACCCACTTCGAGCCCCACGATTGCCCGGGAATCGGCCGGCAGTGCCTCGATCATCGAGAAGATGGCGGGGACCGCGGACTCGTCGCCGCAGAACAGGTGCCAGTCGCGGTGCTCGGCCAGGCCGATCTTGCCGCGGGGCCCGACCGCCTCGACCGTCTCGCCGGGCGTTGCGGACGTCGCCCAGCGCGCCCCGGGACCCTCCCCGTGCACGACGACGTCGAGGTCCACCTCGCCCGCCACCTGCCGCAGGTGGCGCATCGTGTAGCGCCGGCGAAAGTGCGTCCGGCCGGGCGCGGGCACGGTCACCATGAGGTCCTGGCCGGCGAACGCGTCCATCGTCTCGAGCCCGTCGCCGGCGAGGCGCAAGCGCCGCATCGACGACGTCAGCACCTGGGTCGACACCACCTCCAAGGTGAGCGCGTGCACCCCGGGGAGCCTCGCCAGCAGGGCGGACGTCTGCTCGCCGTCGTCGCGATCCATCCCGACGAGCCTACGGCTCACGCCACCCGCTCGCGAGCGTCGGGGCGCCGCCGCCGCCGCCTCCCCCGTGGCGCGCCGTGGCGGCGGTAGCCTCTTTGTCACTGTGGTGGCCACGAAGCGCCCGGCGGCATCGAGCCGCACTCGCTCCCGGTCGGCAGGCGGTGGGGGAGACCGGAAGGCGTCCGGCCGATCGACCGGCCGCGGCCGAGCCGGCACGCACGCTCGCCGCGCCGACGCGGGACCGTCGGTCCTGAGCGACCATGGCGCTGACCTGTGGGCGATCGGCCTGGTCACCGCCGGGGTGTTGCTCGCCCTCGCGGTCTACGGCGACGCGGCTGGCGCGCTCGGCCATGGCGCTGATGTCGGGCTGGGCACCGTGGTCGGTTGGTGCCGGTACCTGCTGCCCCCGCTCTGTCTGGCGGCGGGCGTCGCGGTCGTAGCTGGACGCCGTCGGCTCCTGCGGCCGCGCGCTGGCGTGGGAGCCGTCGTCGGCTTTCTTGCAGTGTGCGGGCTCGCCGACCTCGCCGGCGGTTCGCCGAAGCTGTCCGCGCCCGCTCACGCGCTCGCTGCTGCAGGGGGCTTTCTCGGGGCGCTGACGGGCAAGACGCTTGCGACCGGCCTCGGCTTGGCCGGCGCGGTCGTCGTCTTGTTGGCAGTGCTCGTGGTCGGGACGGTGCTCGCCACCGGTACCTCGGTCCAGTCGGTGGGCCGGGCGCTCGCTCGCGGCGCGAGGGGGCTTCGTTCGAGCTTGGAGCGTCCCGTGGCGCTCCGAGATCTCGGGGCAGACGTGCCGCCGGCTCCAGTCGCGCCGGCGACGCTGTTCGACGCCGCCGGTATGGACCCCGCGCCGGAGGGAGCACCACGCGCCACGGCCGGTGTCGTCGACGCGCGCGAGGCGGCGACCCTCGGTGACGAGACCGACCGTGCCGTCACGGCGTCCGGTGCCGGCGCCGGTGCCGGTGCCACGGGCAGCGCTGACGAGGGGGGGGAGATCGCGCCCCCAGGGGTCGGACGCTCGCGCGCTGGAACCGAGGGCAGCGCCGGTGGCGCGCCCGGCGCGGATATGCGCGCGACGTCGCCCGCGGTCGGCGGGTGGCGCCTGCCACCGATGCGTCTCCTCTCGCGCTCGAAGGCGCAACGGCTCGACGAACGCCTCTTGGACCAGGCGGGGGAGGCGCTCGTCGCTGCGCTGTTCGCGCATGGGGTGGAGACTCGCCTTGTCGGGCGGACTGTCGGCCCGACCGTGACCCGCTACGAGCTCGAGCTCGGCGCGGGCGTGAAGGTGGCTCGAGTGACGAGCTTGGCGCGAGACATCGCGTATGCCATGGCGTCGCCCGATGTCCGCATCCTCGCGCCGATCCCGGGCAAGTCGGCGATCGGGGTGGAGGTGCCGAACCGCCAGCGCCAGCTCGTGTCGCTCGGCGACATCCTCTCCTCCGACGTCGCGGCGCGTGCTCGTCATCCGCTCGAAGTGGCGCTCGGACGCGACATCGCCGGGCGACCGGTCATGGTCAATCTGGCCGAGATGCCCCACGTCCTCATCTCGGGCGCGACGGGCGCTGGGAAGTCTTCGTGCATCAACTCTCTCATCACCTCCGTGCTCATGCGCGCGACTCCCGAAGAGGTGCGCCTCATCCTCGTCGACCCCAAACGGGTGGAGCTCGGGCAGTACAACGGCCTTCCTCACCTCCTGACGCCGGTCGTCGTGGACCCGAAGAAAGCCGCCAACGCGCTCGCTTGGGCCCTGAAGGAGATGGAGCGCCGCTACGACCTGCTGGCCGAGTACGGAATGCGCGACATCACCGGCTACAACGCCGCGGTCGCCCGCGGCGAGCTGGGCCCCATCGGGGGACCCTCGGTCGCCTCGCAGGTCGCGGCCGCGGCGGCACGTGCGCATGCGGCGGTCGTCCGAGACACCGCAGCGCCGACCAGCGCCATGTCCGTCGGCGGGGGGGAGGACGGGGCGAGCGGTGACGGCGCGCCGGCAGACGGACGCGGCACCGACGCGGTGCCCAGCGATGCCGTGCCCACTGACGCCGTGCCCACCGACGCGGCAGCGCCGGGCGACGAGCGACCCGAGCCGCTTCCCTTCGTCCTCGTCGTCGTCGACGAGCTGAACGACCTCATGATGGTGGCTGCCCGCGACGTCGAGGACTCGGTGTGTCGAATCGCGCAGATGGCACGCGCGGTGGGGATCCACCTGGTGCTCGCCACCCAGCGGCCGTCGGTCGACGTCATCACCGGTGTGATCAAGGCGAACGTCCCGAGCCGCATGGCCTTCTCCGTCTCCTCGCTCGCCGACAGCCGGGTCATCCTCGACCAGCCCGGCGCCGAGCGCCTCGTGGGCAAAGGCGACATGCTCTTGCTGACTGCGTCGTCGAGCATCCCCCGCCGACTCCAGGCGCCGTGGGTCTCAGAAGACGAGGTGCGTGCCGTCGTGGCCCACTGGCGTCGCCAGGGCAGGACCCCCGAGCCGGTGGTGGGCATCCAGGGCGTCGACGACGCCCCCGGGAGCAGCTATGGCAGCGACGACGACGACGAGCTGCTGAAGGCGGCAATGGACCTGGTCGTCCGTTCCCAGCTGGGGTCGACGTCGATGCTGCAGCGCAAGCTGCGGGTCGGGTTCGCCCGGGCGGGCAGGCTCATGGACCTTCTCGAGCAGCGAGGGGTCGTCGGCCCTTCGGAGGGCTCCAAGGCCCGCGCAGTCCTCATGACGCCCGAAGAGCTCGACGAGCTCGCGGGATAGTCTCTCGTCCCATGAGCCCGGCGGCCGATGAGCGCACGCCGTCGTGGGGGGACACGTCCGCCGGCGGTCTCACGCCTGGCGAGACGCGCCGACGCGTCGTCATCTCGACTGGCAACCTTCCTCGCGGCGCTCCGCGGACCCTTGCGCCGGCGTTCGAGGGCCGTCAGTTTCGCGACATGCCGTCGAGTGCGCGCCGACGCCGTGCCCCGCGGCGTCGCACGCGCCTGTTGACCACGACGGTGGTGTTCGCCCTGCTCGTCGGTGGCATTGGCTGGTTCCTGGTGTCGGGCAGCGGTGCGGGTCCCGCGGTCCCGAAGATCTCGGTCGTGGTGACCGCGGCGCGGACCATCTCGCCTGCAGCACCCATCGGCGCCGGCACGCGGTCGCCGGCGGTGTCGGCGGCTGCCCGTGGGGTGACTGGCGCACAGTCCGACGTTTCCCCCGGTGCAAGGAGTGCAGCCGCGCCCGCTGCGGTGCTGCCGTGGGCAGCCTCGGGGCAGTCCGCAGTCGACATCCCCGCGATCGGGTACCACGCGCAGTCCGGCGTGGAGCACCCGGCGCCGGTCGCCAGCCTCACCAAGATCATGACCGCGTACGTCATCCTCCAGGACCATCCGCTCGCCCTCGGCTCGAGCGGGCCCCGCATCGTCGTGACGGCGGCGGACGCGGCCAACTTCGCCACAGACACCGTGACCGACCAGTCGAACGTGCAGCTGCAGACCGGCGAGGTGCTGACCGAGTACCAGATGCTCGAAGGCCTCCTCGTGCACTCGGCGAACGACCTCGCGTTCTCGCTCGCGCGTTGGGACGCGGGCTCGGTGCGCGCCTTCGTCGCAAGGATGAACGCGACGGCGGCGTCGCTCGGGATGACCCAGACGCACTTCGCCGACGCGAGCGGCTACGATCCGGCCTCGCAGTCGACGGCGTCCGATCTGCTCATCGTCGCGGCCGCCGCCATGCGGACACCCGTGTTCGCGCAGATCGTCGACATGCCGTCGGTGACGCTCCCCGTCGCCGGCCTCGTGATGTCCTACACGCCCCTCGTCGGCACGACAGGCGTCGTCGGTGTGAAGACCGGCTTCACCAACGCCGCCGGTGGTGGGGACCTCCTCGCCTATCGCGCATCGGCGGGCGGCCGCGGGTTCCTCGTCCTCGTCGCAGTGACCGGCCAGGAGGGACCCACAGTGCTCGACACCGCCGCGCACGAGGCGCTCGCCATCGCGCGAGCGGCGGCGGCTGGTGTGCGGGCGGCAACCGTCGCGCCCCGAGGAGCGCAGGTCGCCCACTTGCTGGACGGCGGCCACCGCGTCGGGGTGGTGACCGGCGGGCCAGCGGACATCCTTTGGTTTCCCGGCGACATCGTGCGCCAGGTCGTCCGCGTGCACCCGCCGCGCGTGGGGGCTCCCGCCGGCACGCTCGTGGGCAGCGTCTCCTACCAGCTCGGCGCCCAGCGGGTCTTGGTGCCCGCGCGCACGGCAGCCCGACTGCCTTGAGCGCCGGCTTGTTGCGCCATCGGTGGCGCGGCATCTCGGCGCGTGGTGCGCGCCGCGGAGTTCGAGGCACCTACGCTCGGGTAATGGTGCGTCCGAGAAGCTGGAGCGGACCAAGGGTGCAGCTCCCGGTAGTGCCGTTGGTGCGCTCCATGGGGGACAGCCGCCCGTACGGATCGCCTGGGCGATGGGAAGCCGAGCCTGCGCTGCCGGCACCGCGCCCCTGACGTCCGATGCGCGCGCGTGCCCCCGCGTCGTCGGCCAACCTCGGCCCCGGCTTCGACGTCCTCGCTGTCGCGCTCGACCGCTACGTGGAGGTGGAGGTCGAGCCCGCTGATCGGCTCTCCGTCCACACCGAAGGCGAGGGTGCTGGGCTGTCGGACTCCGTATCGCATCTCGCCGCGCGCGTGGCGGCGTCGGTCCTCGGCCATGACCGGTTCTCCCTCGTCGTGCGCTCGCAGATCCCCGTGGCGCGCGGGCTCGGATCCTCCGCTGCGCTCGCCGCGGCTGCCGCGGCTGCCGCCGGCGCGGCGGATCCCTTCGATGTGGCGGCGCGGATGGACGGCCATCCCGACAACGCGGCAGCAGCGGTGTTCGGCGGCCTCGTGGTGGTCGCTCTCGTCGATGGCGCGTTCCAGGCGCAGCGCATGCGCCTGGACCCGGCGATCGCCTTCGTCGCCATCGTCCCCGACCGTCCCCTCCCAACCGAAGAGGCACGTCGCGTCCTGCCCGCGGTGGTCGAGCGCGCGGACGCGGCGTTCAACCTCGGGCGGCTCGGCCTGCTCCTTGCCGGTCTCGAAGACCATCGGCACCTTACGGCGGCGTCGACGGACGACCGGCTCCACGAGCCCTACCGCCGCGCCCTCTTTCCCGAGTCGACGGCACTGCGCAGCGCGCTGTCGGATGCCGGTGCGCTCGCCACGTCGTGGTCGGGTGCCGGGCCGACCGTGATCGGTATCACGCTCGAGACAGACGCGGAGGCTGTCGCCCAGGCCACCAGGGCCGCGCTCGGCGCGATGTCGCTTCCTGGGAGAGTCTTGGTGCTTCGCCCTGACGCCGAGGGGCTGGTGGTCGGCGAGGCGGCGACGCTGCCGACTCTCGGAGATGCCGGCTCGTGACCCCGCCCCGGCCCCAAGGCCAGGGCCCGACGCAGTCCGTGGTTCTCCCCCCGCCAACCCGTCTTCCTCCGCTGCACGCCCGGCCCGGTGGCCGTGCGGGCCAGTACACCACCGCCCTGGGACGGTGACTGCGGCGGGTGGTGAACGGCGCCGGCCTACACTCTCGCGGTGAGCCGGAAGTTCTACGTTCGTACGTTCGGGTGCCAGATGAACGAGCACGACTCCGAGCGGCTTGCCGGCCTCCTTGTGGCAGAGGGCATGGAGGCGACGGTCGACATCGAAGATGCCGACGTCGTCGTGTTCAACACGTGCTGCATTCGGGAGAACGCCGACAACAAGCTCTACGGCCACCTCGGCCATCTGAAATCGCTGCGTGACCGGCGCCCGGACCTTCAGATCGCGGTCGGTGGCTGTCTTGCCCAGAAGGACCGGGAGCTGATCCGCCAGAAGGCGCCGCACGTCGACGTCGTCTTCGGCACCCACAACCTTGCCCGGGCGCCTGCGCTCCTGCGTCGTGCCGAGAAGGAGGGTCCGGTGGTGGAGGTCCTCGACGCGCCGGCGCCCGCGGCGTCGGCGGACCACGCGCCCGCGCTCAGCGCGGTGCGCGCGCTCCCCTACGCCGCATGGGTCACCATCCAGACCGGCTGTGACAACTCCTGTGCATTCTGCATCGTTCCCTCGGTGCGGGGTCCCGAGGTCAGCCGTCCGATCGAGGACCTGGTGGCCGAGGTGGAGGGGCTCGCGCGGCGCGGGGTGGTGGAGGTGACCCTGCTGGGCCAGAACGTGAACTCCTACGGCCGTGACCTCACCAAGCGCGGGCCGCTCTTCGCAGAACTACTGCGCGCCGTGGGGAGCGTCGAGGGCGTGCGGCGGGTGCGCTTCACGAGCCCGCACCCCAAGGACCTGCGTCCCGAGACGATCGCCGCCATGGCCGAGGTGGGTGCGGTGTGCGAGCAGCTGCACCTGCCCCTGCAAGCCGGCAGTGACCGGACCCTCGTCGCAATGCGACGCGGCTACACCGCACAGCGCTATCTCTCGCGCCTGTCGGCCGCGCGCGCGGCGATCGACGACCTCGCGGTCACGACGGACATCATCGTCGGCTTCCCCGGCGAGACCGAAGAGGACTTCGCAGCGACGCTCGAGGTGGTGGCCGAGGCGGAGTTCGACAGCGCCTATACCTTCATTTTCTCGCCGCGCCCGGGGACCCGGGCGGCCGCGATGGAGGAACGGTTCGTGCCTCCCGAGGTCGTCGCCGATCGCTTCGAGCGGTTGCGCCGCGTCGTCGAGCGCGGTGCGCTGCGCCGGCACGAGGCACGCGTCGGACGTGTCGAAGAGGTCCTGGTCGAAGGGCCGAGCCGCCGTGACCAGTCGTTGCTCACCGGGCGCACCCGTCAGGGAAAGCTGGTCCACTTCTTGCCGGTCGACGGTGGTCCGCTCGCGGGGTCCTTTTGCGAGGTGACCGTGACCGGCGCGGCACCGCACCACCTTCGCGGTGAGCTCGTCCGCGTCACGGCGCCCCCGGCGCATCGCCGGCGGATCCCGGTCCGCGCCGCTTGAGTGCGCGGCGCGTCGCGCCCGTCGCCCTCCTCGGGACGACGGCGTCAGGGAAGTCGGCGATCGCCATGGACGTCGCAGGGCGGCAGCCCGGGATCGAGATCGTCTGTGTCGACTCGATGACGGTCTATCGCGGCATGGACATCGGGACGGCCAAGCCCTCCGCGGCTGCACGCGTCACGGTGCCGCACCACCTCCTCGACCTCGTCGACCCCGGCGAGGAGTTCACGGTCGCACAGTTCCAGTCGGCGGCGCGTGCGGCGCTCTGCGGTATCGCCTCGCGCGAGCACCGGGCGCTCCTCGTGGGCGGAACCGGCCTCTATCTTCGCTCGGTCGTCGACGATCTCGAGTTCCCAGGGCGCTACCCGAAGGTCGCCGCCGAGCTGGACGCGGAGGCCGGCCGGCCGGGGGGTCTCGCGCGGCTCTATGTCCGCCTCGCTGCACTGGACCCCGTCGCGGCCTCGCGCACGACGGCGACCAACCGGCGCCGTATCGTCCGAGCGCTCGAGGTCACGATCGGCTCGGGCCGGCCCTTCTCCTCGTTCGGCCCGGGGCTGACCGCCTACCCGCCCACCGAAGTGGTGCTCGTGGGCATTCCCTTCGATGGCGATGTCGTGGACCGCCGGATCGAGACGCGCTTTCGGCGGTGGGTGGCCGAGGGTCTCGTCGACGAGGTACGCCACCTCGCCGCGCGTCCGGGGGGGCTGTCACGGACCGCGCGCCAGGCCCTCGGCTACAAAGAGCTCCTCGCGCACGTGGTCGACGGCGCGCCGCTCGGCGAGTGCGTGGACGCCGCGATCCGACGCACCCGTATGTTCGCCCGTCGCCAGATGTCGTGGTACCGGCGCGATCCCAGGATCCGTTGGGCGCGCTCGGCTGCAGACGCGGCGCGGATGCTCGCCGGGCTCCTCGGCGCGTCCGCCGATGTGGCAGCCGGTGCTGCTCTCGAGCCTGGCCGGGACCCGAGCGACACCCGCTGAGAGCTGCACGGTCGGAGACCCAGGGGCGCGAGACTGTGGCGATGGTCCACGCCGCGGCCTCGCCCACAGACGCCACCGTGCCCGACGCCGCCGTTCCGGGCATGGCTGCGGGGCGTCGCGTCGCAATGAAGAAGCACGAGGCCGCGGGGAACGATTTCTTGGTGCACGTCGACCCCGGCGCCACATGGGTTCCGTCGCCTGCTTTCGTCGTGTCGGTCTGCGACCGGCGCCGCGGGATCGGCGCCGATGGCCTGGTGCTGGTGCGGCCGGCCGTGGACGACGCGGACCTCGAGATGGTGCTCTACAACGCGGACGGTACGCGCGCCGAGATGAGCGGCAATGGCATCCGCTGCCTCGTGCAGGCGGCCGTTCTGACGGGCCTCGCCAAGCCCGGGATGGTGCGGGTGAAGACCGACGCCGGCCTTCGTGTGGTGGAGTACGAGGGGACAGACGGGATGGGGAGCGCGAGCGTCGAGATGGGCTCGGTCGACCTTGGCGAGGAGCTCGAGAGCCCGATTCCCGGTTCGAGGGCTCGCCGGGCGGGCGTGGGGAACCCGCACGTCGTCGTCGTCGTCGACGATGCGGGCGATGGTGACGGCGCAGGGCGTGACGGCGCAGGGCGTGACGGCGCAGGGTGTGGCGGCGCAGGGTGTGACGGGCCGGCTGGCTCGGCCCAGGCGGACCTTTCGGCCATCGACCTCACCCGCCTTGCGCGCCAGATGACGGCGCTCGTCGGCGAGCCGGTGAACGTCGAGGTCGTCCAGCGCGCGGGCGAGGACGTGCTCGCGTTGCGGGTGTTCGAGCGCGGTGTGGGCGAGACCGCCGCATGCGGGACGGGCAGCTGCGCCGCGGCCGCCGTCGCGCACGGCTTCGGGCTCGTCGGTGAGGTCGTGGCGGTGCAGAATCCCGGCGGCACGCTGTCGGTGCGTCTGGGCGCCGGGCCGGGCACGCCGGTGGTCCTGCGTGGCCCGGTACGCCATGTCGCCGACGTCGTGCTCGCAGCGTCGGCGCTCGACGCCGGCCACCTCGTATGACGACGCAGCTGCCCGGCACCCTCATCACCCGTGAGTTCCGCGAGCGCATCGTGCTCGTCGGCGTCGTACTGCCTGCCACCGTGCCTGAGCACGTCGAGGCGAACCTCGACGAGCTCGCCCTATTGGTCGACACGGCCGGCGCGGATGTCGTGGGGAGAGTCATCCAGCGTCGCGACCACCCCGACGCCGCCACCTTCATCGGGCGAGGCAAGGCGCACGAGCTCGCGACGCTCGCCGAGCAGGTGGACGCGGACACCGTGGTCTTCGACGACGAGCTGACGCCGGCGCAGCAGCGGAACCTCGAACGGCTCCTCGGTCGGACGGCGATCGACCGGACCGCCGTGATCCTCGACATCTTCGCTCAGAACGCCCGGAGCCCAGAGGGCAAGGCGCAGGTGGAGCTGGCGCTCCTGCGGTACCGGCTGCCGCGCCTTCGCGGCCGTGGGCTCGAGCTCAGCCAGCAGGCCGGTCGGATCGGCACCAGGGGACCGGGCGAGACGCAGCTCGAGGTGGACCGCCGACGCCTGGTCGGACGGATGCACCGGCTGGAGGTCGAGCTCCGTGGCGTCGACCGCACGCGCGCGCTGCAGCGTCGGGCGCGCAGTCGCGGCCGCCATCGGGAGGTCGTCCTCGTCGGTTACACGAACGCCGGAAAGTCGACGCTGTTGAACCGACTCACCGGCGCCGGAGTCCCGGTCGAGAACCGGCTGTTCGTCACGCTCGACCCCCGCACCCGCCAGCTTGCTCTGCCCGGCGGCGAGACGGTGCTCGTCACCGACACCGTCGGATTCGTGCGAAAGCTGCCGCACGAGCTCGTGCAAGCGTTCCGCTCGACCCTCGACTCGGTCCGTCTGGCCGACCTCATGGTCCATGTGGTCGACGGTGCTGCGCCCGATCCGAAGACCCAGATGGACGCGGTGCACCAGGTGCTAGACGAGATCGGGGCGTCGAGCGTCCCCGAGCTCCTCGCCGTGAACAAAGCCGACCGCTCCTGCGAGGCGGCACGCCTCGCGGCGAGCTTCCCCGGGGCGGTGTGCGTCTCGGCGAAGACCGGCGAGGGCAACGACGAGCTCGTGCGTGTGATCGGCGACCGGTTGCGCATGGCCGACACGGTGGTGGAGCTCGCCATCCCCTGGGGGCGCGGTGATGTGCTCGCGGCGGTCCACCGTGAGGGGGAGGTGGTCGAGCAGCACGACGGGGAGGACGCCACCCGCGTCCACGTCGTGCTCGACGAGGCGGGGCGTGCCCGGTTCTCCGACTTCGTCGTGCATGCCCGGTAGCGCCAGGATGCTCCAAGGATGCGAGATAGTGGGGAGGTGACGGCGAGCACCGACACTTCGCGCAGGGCGTTCGCCCTCCCCCCCTACCCCTACGCGCGCCTCGGCGCGCTGCGCCCGCTCGCCGACGCGCTGCCCGGCGGGATGGTCGACTGCTCGATCGGCACGCCCTGCGATCCGCCGCCAGCAGCGGTAGTGGCCAGGCTCGGCTCGTCGGGCGCGGAGCGCGGCTACCCGCCGTCCGCGGGGACGGTCGTGCTGCGCGAGGCGGCCGCGGAGTGGCTCTCGCGCACGTTCTCGGTGTCGATCGGGGTCGACAAGGTGGCGGTATGCGTCGGGACGAAGGAGCTGGTGGCGTCGAGCGCGCAGTACCTGCGACTGCGCGAGCCGGGAAGGGACACGGTGCTGTACCCCTCGGTCGCCTACCCCACCTACGAGATGAGCGCCCTGTTGGCGGGATGCCGCTCGGTGTCCGTGCCGCCGGCCAGTGAGGACGGCAGCGGCCTCGACCTCGACGCCATCGACCCCGACGACGCCCGACGGGCCCTGGTGCTGTGGGTGAACTCGCCGGCCAACCCCTCGGGTGGCGTCAGCGACCTCGAGGCGGCGGCCGCGTGGGGCAGGGCGCACGGAGTTCCGGTCTTCTCCGACGAATGCTATGCGCCCTTCACGTGGCGCGGCCGTCCCCGGTCGATCCTCGAAGCCGGCGACGAGGGTGTGGTCGCGGTGCACTCGCTCTCCAAGCGATCGAACCTCGCGGGCGTACGTGCCGGCTTCTTCGCCGGTGACGAGCATCTCGTCGGCTTCCTGCGCGACGTCCGTCAGCATGCGGGCTTGATGGTGCCGGGCCCGGTCCAAGCCGCCGCGGTCGTGGCCCTCGGTGACGAGGCCCACGTCGACGCGCAACGCGCCCGGTACCGCGAGCGCCTCGAGTACCTCGCGTCGGCGCTCGGTTCGGCCGGCTGTCCCGTGCCGCTTCCTCCCGGGGGCTTCTACCTGTGGCCGTCCGTCCCCGAGCGCTGGTCGGACGGGTGGGCGATGGCAGAGGAGCTCGCACGGGTAGCGGGCCTCCTCGTCAGCCCCGGCGACTTGTACGGGCCGGAGGGTGCGGGCCACGTGCGCATCGCCGTCGTCCAGCCGATGGCGCGTCTGGCGCTCGTGGCCGAACGCCTTGCGGCGTCGGGTTGGCACTGAGGCGCGCAGGGATCGGTACAGTCTCCCGGCGTGGATCTCGCGGCGCACATCGACGAACTCTTCGCACACCGAGACCAGCTCTCGCCCGCCGACGCTGGAGCGCTGGGTGCGGTCACCGAGGCGGTCGAGCTCCTCGATCGTGGAGAGGTCCGGGTGGCCGAGACCGCGGGGGACGGGTCGACGGTCGTGCACGAGTGGCTGAAGAAGGCGATCCTCCTCCTGTTCCGCCTTCGCGCCATCGAGACGGGCGAGATCGGTCCGCTCGAGTACGCCGACCGGATCCCCTTGAAGCGCGGGTATGCGCACGCCGGTATCCGGGTGGTGCCTGGGGCCTCCGCGCGATGGGGATCGTACCTGGCGCCGGGTGTCGTGCTCATGCCCTCCTATGTGAACATCGGCGCCCGGGTCGGCGAGGACACCATGGTCGACACCTGGGCCACCGTCGGGTCCTGCGCGCAGATCGGTGCCCGCGTCCACCTGGCCGGCGGGGTCGGCATCGGGGGGGTCTTGGAGCCGCCGAACGCCGTCCCCGTCGTGGTCGAGGACGACGCGTTCATCGGCAGCCGCTGCATGGTGACCGACGGCGCACGCGTCGGGGAGGGTGCGGTGCTCGGTGCTGCCACGGTGCTGAACCCCTCCATTCCCGTCATCGATGCGGAGACGGGTGCGGAGCTGAGCCGGGGCGTCGTACCCGCGTGGTCGGTCGCCGTTCCCGCGTCGCGCCGCCGCGAGTATCCCGGGGGCGAGTTCTTCTTGTCGTGCGTGCTCGTGATCAAGCGTCTCGAGCAGGGAGAGCGCCACGACAAGGCGCAGCTGAACGCGCTGCTGCGGGCCCACGGCGTCTCGACGTGAGCGCGAAGGGGGAGGACCTTCTCGCGGCGACCGCCGCGCTCGTGGCCATCCCCTCGGTGAGCCGCGACGAGTCGGCATTGGCGGCATACGTCGCCGCGACGCTCGGGCGGTGTCCGTGGCTCACTGTCACGAGGACGGGGAACGAGGTCGTCGCTCGCAGCGAACTGGGGCGGTCGTGCCGACTGCTCGTCGCCGGACACCTCGACACGGTGCCGCCGGCAGGCAACGCCACCCCGCGCGTCGTCGACGACGCTGTCTGGGGAGTAGGTGCCTGCGACATGAAGGGCGGCTTGGCGGTCATGCTCGATCTCGCGAGCACGCTTGCCGACGCCGCGCTCGACGTCACGTGGTGCTTCTACTCGTGTGAGGAGATCGCTCGGGCGCACAACGGCCTTGCTCGGCTGTGGGCCGAGCAGCCATCGCTCCTCGCCGCGGATGCTGCCGTGCTCATGGAGCCCACGGGCACGGTCGTCGAGGCGGGATGCCAGGGGTCGCTTCGCGTGATCGTCGAACGCGCGGGAGTGCGCGCGCACAGCGCGAGGCCGTACACCGGGCGCAACGCCATTCATCGGCTTGCTCCGGTCCTTCTCCGGGTGGCGACATGGGCGAGCCGTACCGTCGAGTTGGACGGTTGCGTGTTCACCGAGCAGCTGCAGGCGGTCGCCATCGACGGCGGCGTCGCCGGGAATGTCGTTCCGGATCATGCGGCATTGACGATCAACCACCGGTACGCGCCGGATCGCACGAGCCACGAGGCACTCCAAGCGCTCCTGCCGCTCTTCGACGACGGCACCGACGCCCTCCCGGGAGACACGGTGGTGGTCGTCGATGCCGTGGACGGCGCCGCACCCGCGCTCGACCATCCGCTGCTGCGGGGGCTCGTGGCGGAGACCGGGGCATCGCCGCGCGCCAAGGCCGGGTGGACCGATGTCGCCACCATGGCGGCGCACGGCGTGCCGGCGACGAACTTCGGCCCTGGGGACCCACTGCTTGCGCACCATCCCGACGAGCACGTCACCCGGGCCTCGCTCGAGCGTGCCCGCGCGGTGCTGGCCGCAATCCTCGAGCGTGGGCCAAGCTGATCACGCGCGGCTACGGCGAGCGGTCGGCTGCACCACGGGCTCAGAGCCGTCGGAGGACGGTGACGACCTTCCCGAAGACGGTGACGTCATCGGGGGCGAACTCCATCGGGGCGAGCGCCGAGTTGGCGGGGGTCAGCACGATCTTGCCACGCTGGCGGGAGAAGGTCTTCACCGTGGCCTCGCCGTCGGGAATGCCCGCGACGACGACGTCACCGTTGTCGGCGTCAGGCTGCTGGCGCACGACCACGTAGTCGCCATCGAAGATCCCCGCGTCGATCATGGACTCTCCCCGGACCCGCAGCATGAACAGGGTGCCGGCCCCCGTGAAGTCCTCGGGGAGCGCGACGATCTCTTCGACGTTCTCCTGGGCGAGCACGCCCGTGCCGGCAGCCACGTCGCCGACGAGCGGCACGTGGCGGACCGGGCCGGCACCCATGGCGACCTTCGAGGACGCCTCGTAGTGCACCTTGATCGCGCGAGGCTTGGTGGGGTCTCGCTCGAGATAGCCCTCGCGCTGGAGCACGGCGAGGTGGCTGTGCACGGTCGCCGAGGAGGTGAGCCCCACCGCGTCACCGATCTCGCGCACCGAGGGCGGGTAGCCGCGCGCCCTCAGGCAGTCGCCGATGTACTCGAGGATCTGCTGCCGCTTGCCGCTCAGCACCTGGGCCATCGTCGGTAACCCCCGCTCTCTCCTCGCCGCCGATCGTGGCCGGCGAACATCTGTTTGCCAAGAGGATAGCCAACCTCGCCGTCGATGACAAACATGTGTTCGACTCGGTGCTTGACTCGAACGTGTGTTCGTGATCTCATAGAGGAAAGAGCCGAACGGGTGTTCGCACCGGCAAGGGGTCACGGCCGGGGGACGAGGGGTGAGGATGATGGCAATTGCACCGCTGATGGAGTACCAGGCACTGCCGGACGGCTCGTGTGGCCTGCTCGAGCGTCCCTGGCCGCGAGCGGTGCTGCAGGTGGTGCCCTCGAGCTCGCCAGGTCGCGCCGGGGCGGGGGAGGGGAAGGCTGTGCGCGCGCCCGCGGCGGTCGCGCTGCGGCCGATGTCGCCGTCCGAGAGCCGCGCGTGCGGCGCGCCCAGGGTCGTCCGGCGGTCCGCGGCGGCTCGCCGCCGCAGCCTCCTACTCGCCGCACTCGTGGCGGGACTGATCACGGTGCTTGCCCTTCCCCTTGGCGCGCTGGGAGGGGCGCCGGCGCCGGCGCCGGCGCCGGGCCACGGTGCCGTGGCGACGTCCGCCACGGTCTACGTCGTCCAACCGGGAGACACGCTGTGGTCGATCGCCAGTCGTTTCGATCGCACTGGGAACCCGCGGTCACTCGCTGAGGCCATCGCGAGGGAGACCGGGTCGGCAGCGGTCGTCCCGGGAGAGCGGATCGCCATCCCCTGAGCGGCGGGACCACTGTGGTGAATGGCGGCGCGGCGCACGAGCCCATTCCCGCACGCGCACTAACGTCGCACGCGTGCGGTGCCCGTGGTGTGCGGTCGACGACGACCGTGTCGTCGACTCCCGTCTGTCCGACGAGGGGGCGGCCATCCGGCGTCGCCGGGAGTGCCTCGGGTGCGGCCGCCGGTTCACCACCTTCGAGCGGGTGGAGGAGCAACCGCTGTGGGTGGTGAAGCGCTCCGGGCAGCGGGAGCCCTTCGACCGGGTGAAGCTGATCGCCGGCGTCCAGGCGGCGTGCAAGAACCGCCCTGTGACCGAGGAGATGTTCCAGGAGCTCGCGACGCGCGTGGAGGAGTCGTTGCGCAGCGCGTCGCCGGAGCCCACCAGCCAGCAGGTCGGTGTCGCGGTGCTCGAACAGCTGAAGGTGCTCGACGACGTCGCCTACCTACGGTTCGCCAGCGTCTACAAAGGCTTCGAGGATGCCGGGGACTTCCAGCGCGAGGTCGGCCTCCTCATCAAGACGACCGAGCCCAAGCAGCGGGCGTGAGCGTCGACGGGCGCATCTCGTGACGAGCGAGCTGATGACCGACGTGCCCGCGGTGGCCCTCGCCGTCTACGCGCATCCCGACGACGCGGACGTGGCATGCGGCGGCACGCTCGCGCGGTGGGCCGCACACGGCTGCGAGGTGCACCTCGTCGTCTGCACCGACGGGGGGCGTGGCACCACCGATCCCGAGGTGCGGCCCGAGGAGCTGGCCGTACGGCGCGCTGCGGAGCTGGCCCGGGCGGCCTCGATCGTCGGCCTGGCCTCGCACGAGGTCCTCGGTGCCGCCGATGGGGAGCTCGAAGAGCGGAGGGGACTGCGCGAAGAGCTGGTGCGCCACATCCGGGCGATCCGGCCCGAGGTCGTGTTCGGCCACGATCCGACCGCGGTCTTCTTCGGGCAGGACTACTTCAATCACCGGGACCACCGTGCGGCGGGGTGGGCGCTCCTGGACGCGCTCGCGCCCTCGGCCGCGCTGCCGCACTACTTCGCCGACGTGGGGCCCCCACACCAGGCGTCGCTCGTGCTGCTGTCGGGCACGTTGGAGCCCGACGTATGGGTCGACATCTCCGAGACGGTCGACACGAAGGCCGCCGCCGTGGAGTGCCATCGCAGCCAGTTCCGCGAGGTCGAGGAGGGCTGGGCGGGGGAGGCCGTGCGCCGCCGCGCCGAAGAGGAAGGCCGGCGGGCGGGGGCCCGACACGCCGAAGGTTTTCGCCGGCTTCGTCTCGGTGGCTGACGGCGCCTCTTCGCCCAGCGCTGGCCAGCCGACCGGGCGCCAGCGTGATCGACCGACCGTGCTCCACGTCGACATGGACTCTTTCTTCGCCTCCGTCGAGGTCCTCGACGATCCGTCGCTCGCCGGCAAGGCGGTGATCGTCGGGGGGAGTGGCTCGCGCGGGGTGGTGGCGTCGTGCACCTACGAAGCGCGGGCGTTCGGGGTGCACTCGGCGATGCCCTCGTTGCGGGCGCGCCAGCTGTGCCCGCAAGCGATCTTTGTCGACGGGCGATACTCGCGCTACGCGCAGGTGAGCGCTCGACTCCACGACGTGCTCGAGTCGTTCACGCCTCTCGTGGAGCCCGTCGGGCTCGACGAAGCGTTCTTGGATGTCCAGGGTGCACTGCGCCTGCTCGGCTCTCCACTCGAGATCGCCACGGCGATACGCACCCGTGTGCGCGAGGAGCTTCGCCTCGACTGCTCGGTCGGTGCCGGACGCTCGAAGATGCTCGCAAAGCTCGCCTCACGCGCCGCGAAGCCGCGCGCTGAACGAGGTGGCACGCAGCCGGGACCGGGTGTGGTCGTCGTGGAGCCCGGGCAAGAGCTCGCCTTCTTGCACCCGCTCGCCGTCGATCGCCTGTGGGGCGTCGGACCTGCCACTGCCAAGCGACTCCACGACATCGGCGTGCGCACGGTGGGGGATCTCGCAGCGGTGCCGGTGCAGGTGCTCGTGCGTGCGCTGGGGCGCGCCCACGGCGAGCACCTCCACGCCCTCAGCCGAGGGGAGGACCCCGACCCGGTCGTCGCGCACCGCCCCGTGAAGTCGGTGGGGCACGAGGAGACCTTCGCGACGGATCTCGTCGACTCCGCCGTGCTCGCGGCCCACGTCATGGGAATGTCGGAGTCGGTGGCCGCGGCCCTGCGGCGCAACGACCGTAGCGCCCGCACCGTCACGGTGAAGGTGAAGTTCCCGAATCTCTCGGTCGTGACCCGCTCGCACACCCTGGCGTTCGCCGTCGACACCGGTAGTGCCATCGCCGCGATCGCCGCCGCACTCCTCGACGGGATTGACGTTCAGTGCGGGGTCCGATTGCTCGGCGTCAGCGCGTCGGGGTTCGAGCCGGCGCAGGCGGGACGTCAGCTGCGCTTCGAGCTCGAGCCAGTGCAGGCAGACGAGGATGTCGCAGCGTCCGCGGCGGCGCTCGCCGCGGACCGCCAGGAGCACTGGCACGACGTGATGGACGCCGTGGACGCGATCCGCGAGCGGTTCGGCACGAGCGCCGTGGGGACCGTCTCCATGGTGGGCCCCTCGGGTATCGTCGTGCCCGCCCGCCGAGACGCGCCATGGGGACCCAAGAGCGACCTCGGACCTGCCGACGGCACCGACCCAGCCAAGAAGTGACCCGGCGCAGATCGCTCACGCCGATCAGCGGCCCTGCCCGACGAGCCCGAACCAGCGGAGCCAGCGGCCGTGGGAGTGCATGTCGGCCAGGCGCGAGGCAGACGGCGCGGGCGCGTCCGGGCCGTCCTCGACGAGCACGACGGCGGTCGGCGACTTCCCGCTGCCATCGGGGGAGAGCGGAAGCGGCAGCTCTGGGACTTCGTAGGGCGCCTCGGCGAACAGCCAGGAGACCGGGCGCGTCGTGGCGATCGCGGCGATCTCGGCCCGTAGCGCGCGTTGCTCGTCGGGAGCGAGGTACGCGGCGACCCACGTGTGCACGAGACACAGGTGCGCGTGGTCCGGGACGGTCGGGACGAGCCGGCGGAGGCTCTCGACGAGGTCGCCTTCGACCATCTCGACGGGCTGGTCGCTCGACCGAGCGAGCGCGATGGCGTCGCGTGCGAGGGAGAACCGGTCGAGGTGGTCGGGCCATTGGCATGCGAGGAGCCAGCGCGCGCTGTCGTCGTCCCGCACGTCGACCGGTGACCGGTCCACCCCGATGCGCCGGGCGACCGCCACCGGCGCAGTCGGCGGCTCACCGTCGATGACGTCGCAGTGCAGCATCACGCGCGAGCCGGCACGGCCTGCATCCCTGGTGGCGTCGTGCATCGCGTATCGGTAGGCGTACTCGTCGAAATGGAGGTTCAGCGCCGCGGAGGTGCCCAGGTCCACGACGGCAAGCGGAGCGCCGTTACTGCGTTTCGCGACGGTGCTGAGGGCAGGGAGGAGCGCCGTGCAGCGCCCGACTTCATTGGTCTGGGTCGCCCGGGTGGCGATGAGCAGTGCAAGCTCATCGCGGTGCGCGCGGCAAAAGGAGGCGAAGGCGGTGAAGATCCCATCGGCAAGGGGAGCGCCGTCGACGTCGTCGAAAGGGGCGCAAGTGGCGCCCACTGGCTGTCCATGCAGCGCGGCGACCGTCGGGTACCAGGCTGCGAGCGGGTGGTCTGCGCCGCCGAGCAAAAGGTAGTGGACCGCGGCGAGGATGATGTTGGGCCGTCGCTGGTCGGGCGGTGCCTGCGCGACGAGATCGAGCAGCCACGGATCTGTGGCAATACCGCGGCAGATGCCGGCGTAGCGCGGCGCGCCGTCCCGCTCGACGCCGCGCGCGAACCGACGGAACTCCTCGGGCAGCGCCTCGCGCGACGTCTGCTCGCGCACGTCAGCGGAGGGCCTCGAGGAGCGTTCGCTCGACTCGGGCGAGCGCCACGGGGTCGGTCACCTTGGCGCCGCTGGCGTCGCGCACGTAGAAGGCGTCGACCACCGTGTCGCCGGAGGTCGATACCCTGGCCGAGACGACGTCGAGTCCGCAGTCGAACAGCGCCTCGGTCATCCGGTGCAAGAGGCCCACCTCGTCGCTGGTGCGCACGTCGATGACCGTCGAGCTCACTGACGCCGAGGTGTCGATCGCGACGGTCGGCTCGACCGGCGACGCGATGCTCGGCCGGCGCGCACCGGCATAGGCGTCGGCCTTTGCCGCAAGGCGACGCCCGAGGTCGAGCTCTCCCGAGAGCACGGCCACCAGGTCCGCGCGCAAGCGCTCGACGTCGGGCCATGTGCCGCGTGCTGGTGCGACGCTGAACTCTTCGACCGCGACCCCCTCGGCGCCGAACGCATCGGCGCTCCGTACGTCGAGCCCGTGGAGCGCCAGTACGCCGGCGACCGACGCGAGCAGGCCCCGGCGATCAGGCGCAGCGAACAGCACCTGGGGCGCGCGCAGCTCGACGACCGGCTGGCCGCTTGCGCGGACTTGGGCGACCATCTCGTCGACCGTCTCGTCCAGATTCGGGCGCGCGGGGCGGCCGTCGTCGCGCTCGGCGGGGAGATGACCGGCGAGGAAGCGGTCCGTGCGCTCGACGAGCTCTGCCACGAGGCCAGCCTTCCAGCCTCCCCATGCCGCCGGACCGGTCGCCAGGGCGTCGGCCTCCGTGAGGGCCCACAAGAGCCGAAGCGTCGCGCTGTCGCCGACCGCGGACGCAGTCAGCTCGATCGTGCGTGGGTCCTCGAGGTCGCGCCGCGTGGCGGTGTCCGGCAAGAGCAGGTGCAGCCGGCACAGCCTGACCAAGGTGTCGACGTCTCTTGGAGCGAACCCCATGCGCCGCGCGATCCGTTCGACGAGGACCACCCCGGCAGCCGTGTGGTCGCCGGGTTCTCCCTTGCCGATGTCGTGCAGGAGGGCGCCGATCACGAGGAGCTCCGGGCGCGACACACGGTGCGTGAGGGCCGCGGCGTTGGCGGCTGCCTCGAGGAGGTGACGGTCGACGGTGAAGCGGTGGTAGGCGTTTCGCTGCGGCTTGTTGCGCACGAGTGCCCACTCGGGAAGGAGCCGGACGAACAGGCCCGTCTGATCGAGCGCCTCGAGCGACTCGAGCGCCGCCCGCCCGTGGCAGAGCAGCCGGACGAGCGCGTCGCGGGTGTCCGCGGGCCACGGGTCCGGCGGTGCGGCCATGGACCTGGCGAGCGCCTGGAGGCTGCGGCGCGCGATGGGCACGCGGCGTTCGGCCGCGACCGCGGCGAGGCGCAGCGCGATGCTCGCGTCCAGCGGCGCCGCGACCCCGACGGGCACCCGCGCCCCAGACTGCCCGGTGCTGGAAGGTTCGCCGACGAGGACCGCTTCTGTCTCACTGAGCGCGATCGGGGGTTCGACGACCACGAGATCCCTGGAGGGTGCCGCGGGAGGTGCGATCCTCGCGAGGGAGGTGCCCGCGTGGGCGCGGGTGCCTGGCGCTCCCGCCGTGGTGACGTCGCGCCGCAGCCGACGCGACCAACGGGGCACTTGGCGTGCGGGTGATCGGCGCGACGGGTCCCATCGGTCGCGCCGTCGCCAGGCGCCGTCGCTGGTCCATGCGATCGAACGACCGGCAGCCGAGATCGCCGCCATGAGGGCGTCGGCGTCGCGATAGCCGAGCGCGGTGGCGACCTGGTCCTGCTCTTGGAGGACGAGCCGGTCCAGGCGGCGTCCGGCGGCGCGGTGGAGCGCGACCCGTGCCTCGAGGAGGACGCGTCTTGCTGCAGACAGGCCGGCCAGGTCCACCTGCTCGGCGACCGCCGGGGCGCACATCGCGACCGCACGCAGCGCGTCGACGTCGCGCAGTCCCCCGTGCGCCTCCTTCAGATCCGGTTCGAGGAGGAACGCAAGGTCGCCGTGCGCTCCCCGGCGTGCTTCCACCTGATGGGCGAGCTCGTCGAGGGACGAGACTCCTTGGATCTCGCGCCATTGCGTTCGTGCCGCCGCGACCAAGGGCTCGCCCACGGCTCGGTCTCCCCACACCGTCCGAGCGTCGAGGAGGCCGAGCGCCACCCGCAGATCGGCCCTCGCCATCGCCAGCACCTCTTTCGGGCGCCGGACGCTGTGATCGAGATGGACCCCTTCGTCCCAGACCGGGTACCAGATGGCGTCGGCAACCGTGGCGACGTCCCCATGGCCCTCGTGGACCAAGACGAGATCGAGATCGCTGTAGGGGCACAGCTCGCCACGGCCGTAGCCGCCGACCGCGAGCAGCGCCAGGTGGTGCGGTGCGGTGCCTGCGGCGCGTTGGGCGATCTCGATCAGCCACTCGTCGGCTGCCAACGCGTACTGCCGGCAGAATTCGGCACCGTCCAGGTCCGCTCGCGCCTCGAGGCTGTCTCGGCGCTCCCGGAGCGACACCTCTCGCACCGAAGCGGAACGTAGCATGGAGGAAGAGGGGCGACGGTGGGCGCACGTCCGCCGCCGTCCCGTGCCGTGCCACAAGGAGGCGACCATGGCGAACGAGCTGGACAACCGGCGCGAGGAGCGCACTGTCGAGCGGCCCAAGCGTGGTGGTTTGCGGGCCGTCCACACTCTGGGCCTCGTCGCCCTCGGGGTGGTCGGCGTCGTCGTCGCCTTCTGGGTCCTGAGCTCCATCGCCGGGCTCATCTGGGGCGTCGTGAAGGTCGTCGTCGTCCTCGCAGTGATCGGGGGCGTCCTCTGGCTCCTCCTGCGCAGAGCCCGTCGCTGATCGTCGATCCGCGAGGCGTCTTGAGGAGGTCCCCGCTGAGGCGAGGGAGCGCCCGGGCGGGCGACGCGCCGTGGCCGGCGACGCGCCGTGGCCGGCTGGCGCCTCGATGCAGCACTGATCGGACTGCGCCCAGCGCTCGTTGCCGCCGCCCTCGCTCGGGGAAGCCTGGAGCGCGCACCGTGCCATGTGCTAGGCCAGTCCCCTGATCGCCCCACGACCGTGCTGCTAGGAGGAATCGATGTCGGACACCGTCGCGCTGCAACGCCGCAAGCCCGCCGTGCTCGTGGATCTCATTCCGGGATCTTTGGTCCGCGACGCCAGCCTCGTGATCGGCGCGGCGTGCCTCGTTGGACTGCTCGCCCAGGTCTCGATCCGCCTCTCCTTCACGCCAGTGCCCATCACGGGCCAGACCTTCGGCGTCCTCCTCGCCGGAACCGCGCTCGGGTGGCGCCGAGGGGCCGCGGCCCTCTCGCTCTATGCCGTCGGCGGCGTCGCGGGGATCCCCTGGTTCGCCGGCCACTCGTCCGGCTACGTCGGGGCGTCCTTCGGCTACATCGTGGGGTTCGTGCTGTGTGCCGTCCTCTGCGGCTACCTCGCAGAGCGTGGTGCCGACCGGTCGATCCGAAAGAGCGTGCCCGCGATGGTGGCGGGAGAGATCGTCATCTACGGGTGTGGCGTGGGCTGGCTCGCCGTGAGCCTCCACGTCGGCCTGGCGGAGGCGATCTCACTCGGCTTCGTCCCCTTCGTCGCCGGCGACGCGATCAAAGCAGCACTCGTCGCCGGGGCGCTGCCCGGCGCGTGGAAGCTGGTGGGCACGGAGCACCCAGCCCGGGCTCGGTGACCGTCGAGCAGGCGGCACTGCGGCGCGCTGCGCACGGGGACACCTACGACTTCTTGCTCGGTCGCTGGTGGATCGAACGCACCTACGTCGAGCGCCGAAGGCAGGAGCGAGGAACCTTCAGCGGGGTCCTCGACGTCGCGGCAACCCGCGGCGCTGGGCAGCGTACGGCGCGCTATGTCGAAGAAGGCCGGTTCGCGCTCGGCACGTACCAGGGCCAGGGGAAGCGGCGGCTCGAGGTGGTGGAGAAACCGACCGGCGCCGTCGCGCTCGTCTTCGAGGACGGTCGCCCCTTCGTCGACTGCGATCTCGCGTCAGGGGCTTGGCGGACGGCCCATCGCTGCGGCGAGGATCGCTACGAGATCAGCTGGCAGGTCGTATCGCACGATGAGGTGACGGAGCGATGGCGGGTGACCGGCCCCCAGAAGGACTACGACGCGTGGGCGGTGCTCCGGCGCACCGCGCCCACATGCGACGGCGTTCAACGCACCGGACGGCAGGTGGCGACGATCTCGTTGGCCGCCTCGACGTCGACCACCGAGAGCCCGGCCGCCGGGAGCACCCGCTCGACCTCTTGAGGCGTATAGACGCGGGCGCGTGCCTGATTGGTCACCTCGCCGGACAGCGCGTAGTGCACGAACCCTTCGAGGTAGATGTCCGCGAGAAGGTTCGGGAACGTCAGGATGGCGATGCCGTCCACCCGGAGGACGCGGCGCAGTTCGCGCAGCGCGAGGAACGCGTCCTCGCGCTCGAGGTGCTGCAGCACGAGGAACGAGTAGACGACGTCGACGCTCGCGCTCGGGACGTCAGGGATTGCCACGTCGTAGCACCGAGCGAAGCGGAGATTGGCCGTCTCGCGCAGGCGCTCCCGGGTGAGCTGGAGCATCCGCGGAGAGACATCGACGGCCCACAGCTGGGCGCATCGTGGCGCGACGTAGCGTGCGACGCGCCCGCTCCCGCACCCGAAGTCGAGCACCGTCGACCGAGGGGAGAGGTACGGGAAGATTCGCGCGGCGTCCCGGCGACCGCTCTCTTCGAATCGCAGCTCGTCGTCGGAGTTGTAGATGGCGAGCCGTGCGCTCCGCTGATCCGACGGGAGCCAGTGACGCAGGTACTTCTGGCCGGCACCGCCCGACCGCCGTGCGGCCCCGACGATGGCGTCGGGGCCACCGGCTGCGTCGGGTTGGTCGTTTTCTTCCGACAACGCACGGCGCAGGTCGCCAGCGGCGCGCTCGAGGAGCCCGGCGCCGCCGGCCAGCATGCGGCGGGCGATCCGCACGGACCGGCGAGCGACGCCCGATGCGCCGAGGGAACCCAGGGAAGGGGTCTGCGGGCCATCTGCGCGCACGGGTTCGAAAGCTACTCGTGCGGTGCCTGCCCGCGTCGGCACGCGGGCCCACGCGAGGAGCGATGCGAAGGAGCGATGCGAAGGAACGATGCGAAGGAGCGTAGGGAGCCTTCATGTCGCGGTCGACAGCGAGCGGCCCCGCAAATATGTTTGTACATACTGTACGGAAGTAGGAAGAAGTAGACATGACGCGTTGGTACACGGGACGTGGCAAGCCGCAGGTCGGGCGCTGGGTGGGGGCTTCGATGGTCCGTGTTGCGCGCACCGGCGCAAATCCCGAGTGCCCCGAGTGCGCTCGTGCGGCGCCTACGATCTCCTCTAGGCGTCGGACGCGGACGCCGCACCGGGGAGATCACGGGGTGACCTGAGGCGAAAGGGAAGTCGAGGGGGGAGATCACATGTCGTTGCGCCACGCACTGCTCGGGCTGCTGACGGCGCACCCGATGTCGGGGTACGACCTCACCAAGGTGTTCGACCGCTCGGTTGCCTACATGTGGCACGCGCCGCACTCGCAGATCTATCCAGAGCTGCGCCGCATGGAGGGCGACGGTTTGGTCGCTGCCGAGTCCACGCGTCGCGGTCAGCGTGGCGTGAAGCGCATCTACTCCATCACGCCCGTTGGCGTCGAGGAGTTCCGCCAGTGGGTCTCCGAGGTGACGATACCCGACCGCGTGCGTGACGCGCAGCGATTGAAAGCGGCGTATCTCGAGTTCGGTGACTTCGACAACGCACGGCGCCACCTGCAGTCTCATCTTGAGCACTACGAGCGATGGGAGCACCTCTGGTCGGCACATGCCGAGGAGTTGGCAGCGAGGGCGGCGCCGTTCGTCCGAGAGCGCCTGGCGACCGCGGAGCTCGAAGACCAAGACGCAGTGGTCGCCTTCAAGGTGCATGCCTATCGCGGCCTTGTCGCACAGGCGCGCACCGAGATCGCATGGGCCAAGGACGGGCTGCGCCTGGTCGGCGAGCTCGAGGCTGCCGACCATCGCTAGTAGTGGCCGGCACGTGCGGCCGGGTCGCGGTCGGACCCCATGCGGCTGCGTACGGCTGCGTGGATGGCGGCTCGTTACGGCACGAAGCTGTCGTTCTCGCGGCCGATGACGATCTCGCCGTGCTCCGCGAGGTCCCGCGCCGTCTTCACGAGGACGTTCTGTGCGGCATTGACCGCCGAGGCGCGCTGGGGACCCAAGGACTGCAGGGCCTCCTCGAAGTCGCCGGCAGTGCGTTCGGACATGTTGCCCATGAACTTGTCGACGACGTCGGGGGTGACGCCTTTGAGCGCCAACGCGCTCGTCTGCAGATCGACCGATCGCAGCACCGTCTGCAGCGCCCGGTCGTCGAGCCGGACGACGTCCGCGAAGACGAACATCTCGCTGCGGATCCGTTCGGCGAGCTCGGGATCACTGGCCTCGATACGGCGGAGCACCTCGTGCTCGGATCCCGGGTCGACGTTGTTCAGCACGGTGGCTGCCGCCGTCACCCCGCCCGCGGCGAGCTCGCCGACGCCGAGCGCGGCCGCGGACAGCCGAGTGTCGAGGCGTCTGGCAACCTCTTCGACGAGGGCAGCAGGGACGGCGTCCATCGTCGCCATCCTGCGCACCACGTCCGTCGCGACGACGTTGTCGAGGTTGTCGACGACCTTGGCCGCGTGCTCCGCATCGATGCGGGACAGCACGAGCGCGGCCACTTGGGGATGTTCGTCGTTCAAGAAGCCCGCCACCTGTGCGGGTGCCACATGGTTGAGGTACTCGAGCGGCTCGGACACCGGCACCGTCTCGACGTCGCTCAGGATCTCCGACGCACGGGCGGCGCCGAACCGGTCCTCCAGGCGACGACGGGCGACCGCAGCACCGCCCTGGCGGACCTCGCGGTACGCGAGGGCTGCGGCGCCGAAGTCGGCCATCACGGTCGCGACATCGTCGGGGCTCAGTACGGGCAGGCGAGCGACTTCCGCCAAGAGCCGGACCGATTCGTTCTCGGAGAGCGCCTTCAAGAGCGCGTCCGCCCTCATGTCGTCAAGCTGTGCGAACACGATGGCTGCGCGCTGTGCGCCGGTCAGCTGCACGATTCTCCGAGAACGGGCACGGCTATCCTCATCGTCGCCGTGAGCCGACCGGCGCGATCGCTGCGAGCGCTCCAAGTCCCCGCAGCTCGGTCCAAGCCGCCGCACGCGCAAGTTCTTTCAATTGGAAGAACTATAGATGCAATTGGAGGAGCTGTAGACGTCGAGGGGGGGTGAGCGGCATGCTGAGCTCCGGGGACTGGCGGAGACCACTGCGTGCCCGGCGGCGCCGGTGCGAGCGGCGGGGTGGGTCCTGGACGGCGTCGACTCACTGTCAAGACCGACCAGCGGCTCACCGATGATCATGATGTGGGGATGGTGAGCCGATGACGACCGACTTCACGGCCTCGATGGGGGAGTGGGCCGACAGCTCGCGCATCCTCGTCGTCGCGCCGGCCGAGGAAGTGGAGTCCCTCGTTCGCTTTGCCGGTCTCTCGGAGGGTCGGTACGTGGCGGTCCATACCCTCGACGACGCCTTTCCTGCGGTGTGCGCGGAGCGCTTCGCTGCGGTCGTGCTCGCGCTGGCGCTCGAGGCAGAGCCGCTCGCACTGGCCGTCGAGGAGCTTCGAATGGTGCGGCGCGGTCCGGCGATCATCGCGGTGGGTGAGTCAGCGAACGGCACTGCCGTGCTCATGCCCGAAGCGGACGTCTTCGTCGAGCGACGCACGCTGACGACCGGCGCGTTGCAACAGGCACTGCTCGCCGGGCTCGACGCAGGCAGACGAGTGGAACGCCTGGTAGGTCACGTCCTCCACCAGCGCAACCTGGTCGACTCACTCCTCGAGGGTGTCGTCGTCGTTTCACGTTCCGGTCGCGTCGTCTATGTGAACTCGCGCGCATGCGAACTGCTCGGTCTCGGCGAAGGAGAGCTGCTCTTCCGCTCGTTCCCAGCACAGGCGGTGCAGCTCGCCGACGAGGATGGGATGCCCGTGACACCCGAGCATCTCGCGTCCGCCGACGCACTGCGCGCGGGCAAGCCCATGGAGCGCAGGACGCTTCGGATCCGACGTCCTGACGGCGTGGTGCGCTGGGTGGAGGTGTTCGCTTCCCCTGTTCGGCGGCGGACCGATCACAGTGTCTACGGGGTGGTCACCTGCTTCCGTGACGTGACCGAGGAGCGTGACGCACAAGCGGCACGCCTCGCGAGCGAACGCCGGCAGCGCCGACTGCTCGAGCACGCGGCAGACGGGTACATGGTCGTCGACGAGCAACTCGAAGTGACCGAGGCGAGCCAGTCGATGGCCCGGCTGATTCCCGGCGCCGTGTCCGCCGGTGTCGACGCTACGTCGCTGGTGCATCCCGACGACCGCGGCCGCTTCCGGCAAGCGATCGCCTATGCGTGCGAGCGAGGCGGATCGACGAGGCGGCTCGAGATCCGAGTGGTCCCGCCTGCCGGCGGTGTGTCGAGCCCGGCCGAGGAGCGCTGGGTCGAGGCGACCGTGACCGGGCGGTGTGCGGATCCCTCGATCGGTGGGGTGGTGGTGAACCTCGCGGACGTGACCGCGCGCAAGCGGGCGGAGCGAGAACGGCGCGATGCCGAGGAGCGCTTCCGCCTCGGCTTCGAGCACGGCACGGCAGGCATGACGCTCACGGATCTCGACGGCCGGATCATCGAGGTCAACCGCGCGTTCTGCGAGCTATTGGGCGAGCCCGCCGCACACCTGATCGGGACGCCGATCGCCGCCGTCGTTCATCCCGACGATCGGGAGGAACGCCTGGACCAACGCCGCAAGCTGCTCGGTGGTGAGATCAACCACTATCGCTCCGAGCGCCGATACCTGCGCCGGGACGGCATGGTGGTGTGGTGCCTGCTCAGCGTGTCGCTCATCCGCGACGACGAGGACCGGCCTCGCTACCTGTTCAGCCAGTTCCAGGACATCACCGATCGAAAGCGCAACGAGGCCGCGCTCGAGCACCGGGTCCGCCACGACTCCCTGACCGAGCTGCCCAACCGCAGCGGGCTCGAGATCCGTCTCGACTTGGCCCTCGAGCGCGCGGCAGCAGATGGCACGAAGGTCGCGGTGCTGTTCCTCGACGTGGACCACTTCAAGGTGGTGAACGACAGCCTGGGCCATGCCGCCGGTGACGTCATATTGGTGGAGACCGCCCGGCGCTTGGCGGCCGCGGTGCGAGACTGCGACACGGTCGCGCGCTTCGGTGGCGACGAGTTCATCGTCGTCACGGAGAACGTGGCCAACGTCGAGGAGGCCGACGTCCTCGCGCGGCGCATCGTCGGGCTGTTCGACCGGCCATTCGACGTCGACGGCAAGCAGATCGCCGTCACGGCCTCCTGCGGGATCGTGCTCGTCGACGGCACCTCGAGCGCCGAGGAGGCGCTGCGCGACGCGGACGCTGCCATGTACCAGGCCAAGGAGCGAGGGCGGGCTCGGCCGCAGCTCTTCGACGAGCGCGTCCGGCGTGCGGCTTCCGCCCGGCTCGATCTCGAGCAGGCACTCCGGCGCGCGGTCGACGACGGGGAGTTCCGGGTCTTCTACCAACCGGTGGTCTCTGTCTCCGACGGCAAGACGGTGGGCGCGGAGGCGTTGGTGCGCTGGGAGCACCCCGAACGCGGTCTCGTCCTGCCGGGGGACTTCGTCACTGCGGCCGAGGACGCCGGGCTCATCGTCCGGATCGGCGACTTCGTCCTCGACGCCGCCCTCGCGCAGATGGCGCGCTGGCGAGAGGAGCGCCCCCGATGCGCGCCGCGCTGGATCGCGGTGAACCTGTCGTCGCGACAGCTGAGCTTGGGAAGCCCCGTGGCCGCCTGCGAGGCGCTTCTCTCCAAGCATGGCGTACCTCCCCAGATGCTCCGGCTCGAGCTGACGGAGTCGGCGCTCATCTCGGACGTCGACGCATCGGTGCGGACGCTCGAGCAGCTCGGGTCGCTCGGCGTGAAGGTGGCGATCGACGACTTCGGTACGGGCTACAGCTCTTTGGCCTACCTGAGCCGGCTACCGGTGTCGCTGCTCAAGATCGACCGTTCGTTCGTCGCCGGTATCGGGTCCGACCGACACGACTCGGAGATCGTGCGCGCAGTGGCAACCCTTGCCCGGACGCTCGGCCTCGAGACGTGCGCAGAGGGTGTGGAGCGACCCGACCAGCTGAGATTCGTGAGCCGGCTCGGGTGCCAGCTGGCGCAGGGGTTCTTGTGGTCCGAAGCGCTCGAGCCAGCCGCCTTCGAGGCATACCGCGAGAAGGAATTGGGGGCATCGCGAGCCGGCGTCGGCTGAGGCACCTCGTCAGAAGATCGGATGCCACGTCAGAGGACCGCGCGCGCCCACCAACGGCCGTCTCGCGTCTCCACGTCGACCGCGAGGCCATAGCACTCGGAGAGGAGCGGCGGGGTCAGCACGTGCTCGAGTGATCCAGCGGCGACCACGTGGCCCCCCGCGACGAGGAGCCCATGGGTGAAGCCCGGCGGCACCTCTTCGAGGTGGTGGGTGACGAGCACCAACGCCGGGATCCCCGGGTCCGAAGCGAGCGCGCCCAAGCGAGCCACCAGGCGCTCTCGCGCGGCGAGGTCGAGGCCAGCCGCGGGCTCGTCGAGCAGGATCAGCTCCGCCGGACCCATGAGCGCGCGTGCGAGCAGCACCCGCTGACGCTCGCCTTCGGAGAGCACGCCGATGGGCAGGTCCCGTAGAGCTCGCGCCTCGGGGCCCGCGACGCGCTCGAGGGAGCGGTCCGCCGCCGCCCAATCCGTCTCGGAGTAGCGGTGGGGGATCGGGTACAGCGCGGCGTCCTTCCCGGTCACCACGACGTCACGGGCACTGAGGAACGGCCTGAGCACTCGTGCTGTGGCGGCGCTCACCAGCGAGACCTTGGCACGTACTGTGCGCAGGTCGCTGCGACCGAACCGCTCCCCGACGACAGAGACCGCGCCGCGACTCGGCATGAGCCGCGCGCCGGCGATCTGCAGGAGCGTGGTCTTCCCCGAGCCGTTGGGGCCGAGAACGATCCATCGCTCGTCGGCCCCGACCTCCCAGTCGACCCTGTCGAGGATCACCCGCCCGTCGCGCACGACCGACACCTCGGACAACGAGACGGCCGACGGTCTCGGTGGCAAATGCTGTCGCACGGGGCGCAGTCTGCCGCAGTCTGGGTCGAGCGCAGCGCGGGGCAATCCACATTGCTTGACGTGCGGGCGTCCACGCGCCACGCTCCAGCGGGAATTGCGGGACTTGCCACCCGCGATGCTCGCGGCGCCAGAGCGGAGCACTGCGTCGGCAGAGGGGTCCGGCAGCGTTCTCGTCCGAGCAGGAGGGGCCATGAGGTCGATCGTCCGAACCGCCCTCCGGGCCGCCGTCGCCGTCGCAGTGGCGGGCGCGTTCGCAGGCACCCTCGCGCTCGGCGTGCGCGGCCGTCCCCTGCCAGCGCAGGCAAGCGGTCTCACCCCGTCGCTCAGCTTGATGTGGGAGCAGCACATCGCCGACGGAGGGAGCGGCTCATACGTGAACAACTCCTCACCGAACGTCGCAGAGCTCACAGGCGGGCCCGCCGTCGTGGTCGGGGACAGCTCGGGACACGTCTACGCGTACCACCTGGCCACAGGATCGGTCGTGCCCGGATGGCCCAAGGACGTCGGCGCGCCCGTCACATCGACGCCCTCGGTGGTCACTGCTGCCTCGGGAACGACAGCCGACACGGTGCTCGTGGGTACGGGGAACTTCGCGTCGGCGTGCACGGGGGGCTACCAGTGGCTCTATCCCGACGGGTCCCAGTTCCTCGTCTCGGCATCGAACCCGTCCTACGACACGACCTGCGCGGCAAACGGCGTGCAGGCCTCGATGTCGGTGGGCACACTGCAGGGCCAGACCGCGACGGTCGCCGGGTCGCTCGGCCAAGAGACCTATGCCATGAACGCGACGGACCGGGCCGTCCTCCCAGGGTTTCCCTGGTTCCAGGCGGACACCGAGTTCGGGACTCCGGTGATCGGGCACGTCGTGGGCACAAGCGCCAACCAGATCGTCGAAGGCGGCGCGTCCACGGCCGGAGTCGGGTACGGCCAGACCTACACCAATGGCGGCCATATCCGGATCCTCACGGCCTCGGGCGGCCTGGTGTGTGAGGACACAACGAACGAGGCGATCGATTCCTCCCCTGCTGCAGGCCCTTTTCTTGCCGGTGGAGCGACGGGCATCGTCGCCGGCACCGGCCCGACATATCCGAGCGCCTCCCAGCGCGATGAGGTCATCGCCGTGAACGCCTCGTGCCAGCAGGTCTGGGCGGACAAGCTCACAGGGACAACGGGGTTCGCTGGCCCCGCGCTGGCCGACGTGCTTGGCAATGGCAAGCTCCAAGTGGTGGTCACCACACGGAAGGGCGGCGTCTACGCCCTCGACGGTGCCACCGGCGCTGTCGTGTGGCACACCCAGCTGCGCTACCAGATCCTCGGCTCGCCGGTGACCATGGCGCTGGGCACAGGGCACCAGGACGTGGTGGTGGCGAGCGCCGCGGGGTTCGACATCCTCACAGGGACCGACGGCGCGCTCGCGGTGGGCACAGTGATGGCGACAACGAGCTTCGAGAACTCTCCGCTCGTCACGAAGGACGCCAACGGCACGATCGGCATCACCGTCGTCGGCCACCAGGCGAGCGGGAGCGTCGTCTACCACTACGAGGTCGCGACATCGAGTGCTGCCCGAGTCGACGCCGCGGGGACGTGGCCGCAGTTCCACCACGATCCCCAGCTGAGCGGTGACGCGAGCACCCCGATCCTCGACGCCGCTCTCCCCTTCGCCACATATACCCGCATCTATGGCCAGACAGCCGACGCCACGGCTGCCGCCGAGCTCGAGCACCAGTTCCCTGCCGGCAGCTGCCCGGGCACGCCGGGGAACCGGCCCGTCGTGCTCGCGACCGACGCCACCTATGCCGACGCGCTGTCGAGCGCCTACCTTGCGCGCACTCTGGGGACGGGCACCCTTTTGACTCCGCAGGCGTCACTCTCGGCGGCATCGCTGGCCGCGCTCAGTGCCGAGGGCATCACCAAGGTGTACGTCGTCGGCGGGTCGCTCGCCGTGAGCACAGCGGTCGTGCACGAGCTCACCTCGACCGATGCGACCGCGTGTGGGGGCGGCGCCCTCCCTGGGACGACCCACATCGAGGTCACACGGATCTTCGGCGCGACCGAGTACGGCACCGCGCAGCGTATCGCCGAGACGCCGCCGGTCACCGACATTGGTCTCGCGTCCTTCACCGGCGCCTATGCGGGCTCCAACACGTCGGGAGGCACCGGGCGCTACAACACGACCGGCGGCCTCGGCTCCGCTGCGCCCCCTGGCGGTGCCGTCCGCACGGCGGTCGTGGCCACTGGTGCGGGGTTCCAAGACGCCGAGAGCGCCAGCACGCTCGCGTACGCGGAGCAATTCCCGATCCTGCTCACCACACCGTCGTCCCTCTCGCCACAGGTCACCTCCGCGCTCGTGGCGCTGGGCATCGAGCAGGTCATCGTGATGGGTGGCCAGTTCGCCGTCTCGAACTCGGTCGTCTCGGCGCTCGAGCACCAGGGCGTTGCCGTGCTCCGGGTGGCCGGGACGACATACTCGGCGACCTCGGCGGAGCTGGCATCCTTCGAGACCACGTCGGCGAGTGGAGGGGAGGGCTTGGGCTGGGCGGGCACGGGCTCGCTCACTGTCGCGCGGGGAACATTCTTCACCGATGGCCTTGCGGGCGCCGTGGTCGCAGCTGACGGTCCTGCCGCCTCAGCACCCACGCCCCTCCTCCTCACGCTGGACCCGAACACAGCAGGCACAGCCCTCGACGCTTTCTTGGCCACCGCGGGCCGGACAGGCATCGGGGGGCAGCAGGTGACCAGGCTTACCGTCCTCGGCGGCGCCTTTGCCGTGACCCAGTACGCCATCGACACGATGGGTGCGGCACTCGCGTCCTGACGTCGCTCCGACTCGCCGCGGCGCGTCCCCTCGACAAGGCTCGTCGCCACCACTCGGTGGGGTAGGCGGAGAGGGGTGTCAGCGCCGTCGTGCAGTTTCCGCGGGTTCCTGGCCGTCTTCGGGATCGTCCGACCGAGCAGACAAGAGCTCCCGAAGGTGCCGGTACTCGCCAGCGTCGATCTCGCCGCGCGCCAGGCGCTCGTCGAGTATCTGCTTGGCGTTGCGCCGACCGTCCGTTTCCGCACCGGGTCGACGGACCACGTAGCTCACGAGGAACCAGAACCCCCAGATCACGAGGCCCCAGAAGACGACCATTCCGAAGGCGCCCAGCAGCCATCCCCACCACTGCATCCCACTTCCCCAGTACCACATCACCGCTTCGACCTCCTTCGCGCCTGCGCTCGGACTCCACTCCAAGCGTTGGCAGTGATGCGACTGCCGAGTAGGGCCGGTAGACCCCACCACGCTGAGGCCGAGTCGACCCCATCGAGGAGAAGGATGGGCATGTGGAAAGCAAGTAGAAGTCGATGAAGCACGGCGGCTCCGTCGGTCCCGACGCGTGATGGCCATGTGCGAGAGGCCGGGCGTGCGGCGCAACGGCCTACACGACGTGCGTGCGACCTGGCAGTCCCATGCGACCTGTCCGTGCCACGGAGAGCTCTTGGATCGGAGGCGGCGGGCGGAATCGAACCGCCGTACGGGGCTTTGCAGGCCCCTGCCTAAACCACTCGGCCACGCCGCCAGGATGCGCGCGAAGGTGGGTCAGCCTATCTTGCGATTCGACCGGCGCTGCGCCGTGCCGCCGCCGAGGCATTCGACAGTCGATGGGCAGCGGAACCGGTGGACGACCGCAAAGCGTGCCAACCTGCACGGACGGCGAGGCGCGCTGGCCGACCAGTGTGTGGGCTGCGACACTGGCAAGCGCCCTCGGGAGTGGCCGGACGCAGACGGGCTGACCGGTCTTCCACAGCCCGAGGCGAGGCGCGAGGCCATTGGGGTGCGAGCGCACGGGAGAGGTGTGCGATGCGCAATCCGATGTTCGTCTTCGACGACAAGATGGCGGACCTCGTCTTCGGGTACTGCCGGGAACGGCTCGCCCTCGATCCGGTCCCCCTCGACTACGGCGGCTACGCGACGCCGCTGCGCGAGGTGCTCGAGGGGGTCATCTCACCCGAGGGCAACGACCCAGCGCGCGTGCTCGAGCTGTTCGCCGAGCGCCTCGCGACGGCCGTGATCTCTCCCGACAGCCCCCGGTTCGTCTCGTTCATCCCCGCAGCACCCACCAAGGCGAGCCTCCTGTTCGACATGGTCGTGTCGAGCTCGTCGATGCACGGCACCTCATGGCTCGAGTCGGCCGGCGCGGTCTCCGCGGAGAACCAGGTCCTGCGCGTGCTCGCCGGCCTGGCAGGGCTCCCCGAGACCGCCGGGGGCTGCTTCGTATCGGGGGGCTCTGCGGCCAACCTCTCCGCCCTCATGGTGGCGAGGGACACGGCGGGGCATCGTGGGCACGACGCCGAGCGCCCGAAGATCGCGTGCAGCGAGGAGGCCCACTCGTCGGTGGCCAAGGCGCTGCGCGTCCTCGGCATCGAGCCGTTCGTCGTGGCGTCGGTGGACCACCGGCTCACGGGGGACTCGCTCGAGGCCGCGCTCAGCGAGGGCCGGACCGGCGCGGCGGACGTCGTCGGCGTGGTCGCCACTGCGGGGACGACCAACGCTGGGCTCGTCGACGATCTCGCGGGCGTCGCGGCTGTGGCGGCGCGACGACGGCTGTGGTTCCACGTCGACGGTGCGTATGGTGGCGGCGCGCTCTTCGCCCCATCCGTTCGGCCCCTCTTCGCCGGGATCGAGCACGCGGACTCCCTTGTCGTCGACCCCCACAAGTGGCTGTTCGCTCCCTATGACTGCGCTGCGTTGCTGTACCGTCACCCCGCCCTTGCCAAGGCGGTGCATACCCAGGACGCTGCGTACCTCGACATCATCCACGAAGCCCTGCAGACCGGTGCGGGGCCCGCTGGCGCACGAGAGGAGCCCGCCGCGCCAGGTGCCGGGGGACCGGGTGGTGCCGAGGAGCCCTGGAACCCGACGGACTACGCCTACCACCTGTCCCGGCGGGCTCGTGGGCTCCCGCTGTGGTTCTCCCTCGCCGTCCACGGGACCAACGCGTACCGCGAGGCCGTGGAGACTGTGCTCGACACGACGCGCCAGGTTGCCGCACTGGTGGAAGAGACGCCCTACACCGAGCTCGTCAGACAGCCCACGCTCTCGATCATCCTGTTCCGGCGTCGCAGCTGGTGCCGTGCGCACTACGACGCATGGTCCGCACAGCTCCTATCCGACCAGGTGGCCTTCGTCACCCCGACCACCTGGGAGGGCGAGCCGGCAGCCCGGATCGCATTGCTGCACCCCGACACCGACATCGAGGTCGCGCGCGAGATCCTTGCCACGATGGCGTGAGGACGGCAGTCGTCCTAGCCTGCGCTCATGTCCGTTTCGACGAGAGACGAGCTGGTCACCGCGCCCGACGGCGGGGAGTTCGACGCCCACGCGTTCCTCCCCGACACGCCTGGTCCTGGCATCTTGCTGCTCCAGGAGATCTATGGGTTCGGCGAATTCTTGAAGTCCAAGGCGACGTTGCTCGCTGGCCTCGGGTACGCGGTGCTCGTCCCTGACGTCTTCTGGCGCGTGGAGCGCAATGTGTCGCTGCCGCACGACGACGAGGGGCTTCAAGTGGCGTTCGGCTATGCGGGGCAGTTTGCGCAGGTCCCTGTGGCGACGACCACGGGTGACCTCGTCGCCGCGCTCGATCATCTGCGCGCGCTGCCCGAGGTGGATGGCAAGGCGGGCGTGCTCGGGTACTGCCTCGGCGGGCGGCTGGCCTACGAGGTTGCTGCGGCCGGCCGCCCTGATGCCTGCGTCGCGTACTACGGGTCGGGGATCGGCGACGAGCTGGACCGCGCCACGGGGATCACCTGCCCGATCATGTTCCACTATGGCGGTGCCGACCCCTACATCTCTCGCCAGGAGATCGACGCGGTCATCGCCGAGTTCGGCGGACGGCCCGACGCCGAGATCGTCGTCCAAGAGCAGGCTGGGCACGCCTTCGAGAACTCCTTTGCCCCGATGTTTTCGAACCCAGAGGCCGCTGCGGCGTCGTGGCCCGTCACCCTGGCGTTCCTCGAGCGGACGCTGCGAGGGTGAGGATGGGGAACATGTACGGCCCCGACGCCACCTTCCTCGGCGTCCCGGCTGCCAGGCTCGAGGAGCCCGAGAGCTTCGCCGGCGCACGCGCCGTGATCGTCGGCGCACCCTTCGACGGCGGTACGTCGCACCGACCTGGTGCCCGCTTCGGCCCGATGGCGATCCGCCTCACCGACTACCTGCCGCACGATGGCAGCCGGCCACATCTGGCGCTCGGCGTCGATCCGCTCCAAGAGCTCGGGGTAGTCGACGTGGGGGACATCGAAATGCTCTCCGGGGAGACCGAGCAGGCACTCGATCGCCTGGCCGCAGCCGTCGAGCAGATCGCCCGGAGCGGCGCGTTGCCGGTGGTTCTCGGCGGCGATCATACGATCGCGCTGCCCGACGTCACGGGCGTTGCCCGCCACGTGGGGTGGGGAAGCGTGTCGGTGGTGCACTTCGACGCGCACGCCGACACCGGAGATACGCAGTTCGGTTCGCTCTACGGCCACGGCACGCCGATGCGTCGCCTGATCGAGTCGGGGGCGACCAGAGGTGATCGCTTCATCCAGATCGGGCTCCGGGGCTACTGGCCCGGGCCAGAGACGCTCGACTGGATGGCGGCACAGCACATGCGCAGCTACGAGATGACCGAGGTGGTCGGACGCGGGCTGGACGCGTGCCTCACCGAGGCGTTCGCCCTCGCCACGGATGGCTGTGAGGGCGTCTTCGTGTCCGTCGACGTCGACGTCGTCGATCCCGGTCTCGCACCAGGTACCGGCACGCCTGAGCCCGGCGGGCTCTCAGGCCGCCAGCTTCTCGACGCCGTGCGGCGTGTCGGCATGGAGCTGCCGCTGGTCGGCGTGGACGTCGTGGAGGTCTCCCCGCCATTCGATCATGCGGAGGTCACTGCCTACCTGGCCAACCGCGTGGTGCTCGAGATCCTCTCGGGCGTCGCCTGGCGGCGCAAGGGTGGCGCCAGGCGCCCAGACGCCCCGCTGCTCGAGGGCAGAGGGCCTGCTGCGAGCTGAGGACGCGTCGTAGTGGCCGGCTCGTGGCGGGCGTTCAGCCGCAGGCTGTCTTCGGTGGCGCCTTCGTGTGGAGCGAGGAGTACGCGACGGCTTTCGACGGGGCGCTGACGTGCACCGCCTGGCCGAAGTGGCCGAACGTCCACGCGAGGCTGATGCGCCCGGCCGTTGCGACCTTGCTCGCATTGAAGCTACGGGGCAGCTTGCTCGCCGACGTGATCACGAGGGTCGCTGTGCCGATCGGCTTCCCATGGTCGTTCAAACCCCCGAAGATGTCGGTCGTCGTCGAATTCGCCCTGCTCTTTTCAGCGAGGAAAGTCGAGGTGAGCTGGGAGATGTTCGACTTGGTCGTGATGCCGAGCGAGAAGGAGCGATAGGGGCTCTCCCCCTTGGTGACCTTGACCCACTTGCCGACCTCGGCACCGGCGGTGGCGGCCGACACGCCAAGTTGGTCGACCACCGCTGGATCGTTGCCTTTGAAGTAGACGATGCCGTTGACGAGGCGGAGATCGAAGACGTTCGTCCCGCTCGTGCAGCGCTCGGTGATCAACTGGCGTCCCCCGTGGGGCGCCGCGACGCCAATGATGTTGTCGGGCACACCGAGGGTTGTCGAGAGCTCGGAGTAGCGGAAGGTGCCGGCGTGTTGCACGGCGGCGACTGAGCTCGAGACGAGCGCGCGCGCGACTGTCGTCGGATTTGTGGGGGCGATCGCCGCGCCGATGCCGATGCCGGTGCCGACCGCCAGTACGAGCACAGCGGCGAAGGTGAACGCCCGCCGGGTGCGCTTCCGGCGCTCTTCGGGGGTTCGACGCGGCGCTGAGGGCACGTAGGGCCAGCCGAAGGGCTGGGACTGGTAGGTGCCGTAGGGCGGCTGCGGTGGCCCGCCGAAGTACGCCTGTTGGCCGTACGGGTTGAAGCCGTAGGGGCCGCCGCCGTAGGGAGCCTGGCCGTACCCCGACTGGTCGTGCCCAGCATGGCCTGACGCTGCCTGGCGGTACCAGGCCTCGGCGTAAGGATCGCCGCCGTACGGCCCCCCGTACTGGCCGCCACCGTACGGGCCGTACGGGCCGTACGGGCCGTACGGTATGCCTCCGTAGGGATCGACCTCGTAGGGGCTCGGGCCGTGCGGTGGCACGGGCTGCGGTCCCTCTGCCTGCGAGCCCTCTGCCTGTGGGCCCGCAGTGTGCGAACCAGGTGCTGGTGGGGGTTTGCCGTATGGAGGGGATCCGGCGCGAGTCCAGTCATCGGGGGGACGCCAATCGGGTGGCGTTCTCGGCGCACCGCTCGTGCTGGAGGGCTCTTGTGCGGAGGGGCGGGGGTCGCCGGCACTGGGGAGGTTCGGCTCGTCGGCCATCCGTGCAGCGTATGTCTCGCCCCGTATGGGAGGTGCGCGCGCGGCACCGCCGATCCCCCTCTTCGTCACATCCCGGTGGCAAGCTGCCGACATGGATCCCTCGCCCGGTTGGCCCACGACGGAGCTGCTTGCCTTCGACCTCGAGACCACTGGCGTAGACCGATTCCATGACGTGCCGGTCTCGTACGCGCTCGTGGTGATGCGCGGAGGGGTGCTCGAGTCGTCGGAGTCCGCGATTGTCGACCCGGGCCGCGAGGTGCCGGTCGCCGCGACGGCTATCCATGGGATCACGACTGAGCGGGCGCGCACGGAGGGCATGGCCTTGACGGACGCAGTCACCCATGTCGGGGGGCGCCTCGTCGACGCGTCTCGCCGGGGGGTGGCGATCGTCGGGATGAAGCTCGATTACGACCTCACGATGCTCGACTGCTGCTATCGGCGCATCCTCGGCAAGGGGCTTGCCGACGACGGCTTCTGTGGGCCGGTGCTGGACGCGCTGGTGCTGGATCGACACTTCGACCGGTATCGGAAGGGCAAGCGGACTCTCGGCGACCTGTGCGCGGAGTACGGCGTCGCGATCGAGCACGCGCACGACGCGGTCGCCGATGCCACTGCCACGCTCGAGGTGCTGGGCGCCATGTGCAGGCGCTATCCGGAGCTCGCGGCTGCGCCGCTCGCCGACTTGCACCGTTCGCAGACGGGATGGCATCGGGAGTGGGCGACTTCCTTCTCTGCGTGGCGTGCAGGTAGAGGCCTCCCGCCGCTCGACGAGCGCGACGGCGACTGGCCGATCGCCTTTTTCGAGAGTGGGACCTCGCGCCCCGGTGTCACAGTCGCCGCCGTGTGAATTCGGGTGCGAGGATGGCGACATGCGGGCGTGGGAAGTCGTCGCACCTGGACCGATCGACGGCGGCCCGTTGCAGCTCGCCGATCGCCCAGACCCCGAGCCGGGACCTGGGGAGATCCGTGTCGCCGTGCGGACGTGTGGGGTCTGCAGGACGGATCTTCACGTTGCCGAGGGCGACCTCGCAGTGCACCGTCCGCGCGTCGTGCCGGGACACGAGGTCGTGGGGACTGTGGACAAGTGCGGCGAGGGCGCGACGCGCTTTTCGGTCGGCGATCGGGTGGGCGTCGCATGGCTGGCCTCGACGTGCGGACGTTGCCGATTTTGCCGACGCGGAACGGAGAACTTGTGTGTCGGGGCAGCTTTCACCGGCTGGGACCGCGACGGCGGCTATGCAGAGGCGACGATCGTCGACGAACGCTACGCGTACCGGATGCCCGAGGGGATGGACGACGAGCGCGCCGCGCCGCTGTTGTGCGCGGGCATCATCGGCTATCGGGCGCTGAAGCTCACCGAGCTGCCGCCCGGCGGGCGGCTCGGGATCTACGGGTTCGGCGGCTCGGCCCATCTCACGGCGCAGATCGCCGTCGCGCAAGGGGCCGAGCTGTACGTCTCGACGAGGTCCGGAGCGGCACGGGCTCTCGCGATCGAGCTCGGTGCCACGTGGGTTGGCGACGCCTCGTCGCTGCCGCCCGTGCCCCTCGATGCCGCCATCCTCTTCGCACCGGCCGGTGATCTGGTGCTTCCTGCGCTCGACGCCCTCGACCGTGGCGGCGTGCTGGCTGTCGCGGGTATTCACCTCAGTGACGTACCCCGGCTGGAGTACCAGCGCCACCTCTTCGGAGAGCGAGTGCTCAGAAGCGTTACGGCGAACACGCGGCGCGACGGTGAGGAGCTCTTGGTCCTGGCGGCTCGCCTGGGTGTGCGTGCGACTACCCAGCCGTACCCGTTGACAGCGGCCGATGTGGCCCTCGCCGATCTCGCGCACGACCGCGTCACTGGTGCAGCCGTTCTCCACATGGGGTGAGCCGTCGCGCCACTCCGTCGGGCAGGGAGCCGGCGGGCAGCGGTCAGCGAGGTCGGTGATAGCCTTGCGCGTCGGGGCCGTTGGCGCAGCTGGTAGCGCACTTGCATGACGCGCAAGGGGTCAGAGGTTCGAGTCCTCTACGGCCCACCACAGAGGTCTTCACGTTTTGCGTGGGGACCACTTCACGTTTCGAGCTGCCGTCATCCTCCCACGGCGGTGTGACACCTCCTCTTCGCGTCTGCTGCGCGCATCGGCCTCGAAGAAGCTGATGCCCCGACTCTCGGACGCGCCGTATCGAGCGCTGGTCCGTTTCTGCGCAGCCCTGGCCGATTACGGCGGTGCGTTGGCCGACGCGCCGACGAGGTCGGCGAGGGTCCTGCGCCTGTGCCGGCGAGTCCGTGGGGAGAGGCCGGCTGCCGCCCTGCGCTCGTTG